>JAGCXX010000217.1 GCA_017961115.1 Prevotella sp.
CTCTATCAGGGTGACTACAAATTGGAGGAGCATTCGCTGATAGCCGTGGGGACGGAGGGAGAGACCACTTTGGAAGGTTGCCCCTGCGCACTCAATGACATCGCTGTGCTCAAGCGTGACAATGCGTCGATGATCAGTATCCGTACCACCATCAATGGTGAACATCTGGTGACCTATCAGGCCGAAGGACTGATTGTTTCGACTCCGACGGGCAGCACTGCCTATTCGCTGTCCAACGGCGGTCCGATTATTGCACCGCAGTCGGGGGTGCTTTGCCTCTCACCCGTCGCTCCCCACAGTCTCAACATCCGACCTATCGTCATCCCCGACGATGCTGTCATCCGCATCAGTGTGGAGAGCAGGAGCCACAACTTCCTCGTTGCCATCGACGGCAGGTCGGAGAAATGCAGCGAGGACACCATCCTTACCATCCGTAAAGCACCCTACCAAGTGAAAATCATCAAGCGCCACAGTCAGAAATATTTCCACACACTGAGGGAGAAAATGATGTGGGGCGCAGACACACGATAGAAGCGAATGTTTGACAAACTAAAGAAATATTTCGCTACTGCGAAGAATAAGTACACCTCTCGCCAGATACTGGCATGGCTGTGGGACGCATGGAAAGGCAACCGCCTCCAAGCATTCCTCAATGCTATGATTGGTTTGCTTGAGGTGGTGGTGAGCCTCTCTGCGGTGTGGGCGATACAGAATGCAATAGACATCGCGGCAGGGGCAAAGGAGGGAAACATCTATATCGGTGTGCTCATCATGGCATTGCTCACCCTCACCAATTTTGGACTGAATATCGCCAGTGTGTGGATACGCAACATCTTGGGCGTGCTGGCGCGCAACAGAATGCAGCAGCGCCTGCTCGACCGCATCTTGCGCTCGGAGTGGCGCAGCAAGGAGAAACGCCACAGTGGCGATGTCATCAACCGCCTGCAGACTGATGTGGGACAGGTCATCACCTTCCTCACTGAGACTTTGCCCAATACGGTCTCCACCACTACGCTGTTCCTGGGCTCGTTCTTCTATCTATACATGCTCGACCATACCCTTGCGCTCATCATCGTGTTCATGATTCCTGTGGTGGCGGTGCTCAGCAGGATATATATGACCAAGATGCGTGAACTGTCAAAGGATGTGAGGCAGTCGGATTCCAAGGTGCAGAGCGTACTCACCGAGACCATACAAAACCGTATGCTCATCAAGATTATGGAGAGCGACAGCGCGATGGTCGACAAATTGGAGAACACACAAAGTGAACTGCGGCAGAATGTGGTGAAGCGCACCTGGTTCTCGGTCATCGCCAACTTCATCCTCAATTTTGGATTCTCCCTCGGCTACCTCATCGCCTTCCTCTGGAGTGCGTTGCGACTGATGAACCACACCCTGACCTTCGGTGGAATGACGGCTTTCTTGCAGCTTGTCAACCGTGTGCAGGGACCTGCCAAGAACCTCACCCATCTCGTCCCACAGTTTGTCTATGTGTTTACAGCTGCCGAACGACTGATGGAACTGGAAGAGAACCCGTTGGAGGAACAAGGGAAACCGGTTTATGTTAAAGGGCCGTGCGGCGTTCGTCTTGAGCATGTTACCTATGCCTATGAGGAGGGTGGCAACGTTATTGACGACCTTTCTTTCGATTTCCGTCCGGGTAGTTGTACCGCCATCCTTGGTGAGACGGGAGCAGGAAAGACAACCCTCGTGAGGATGATTCTTGCGCTCATGCAACCACAGAAGGGCGATGTGAAGATTTACAATGACCATGATGAAAAACGTCTTTCGCCGCTGATGCGCTGCAACTTCGTCTATGTGCCGCAGGGCAACACCTTGCTGAGCGGCACCATCCGCGACAATCTGCGTTTGGGTAAACTCGATGCCACCGATGAGGAGATGCGCGATGCTCTCCTGACCAGTTGCGCAGGCTTTGTCCTCGACTTGCCCGAAGGTCTCGATACCGTTTGCTCAGAGTCGGGCGGTGGACTCAGCGAGGGGCAGGCTCAGCGTATTTCCATTGCCAGGGCATTGCTGCGCGACCGTTCCATCATGCTTTTCGACGAGGCGACCAGTGCGCTTGACCCCGACACCGAGCGCAACCTGCTGCAAAACATCCTTGAGCAGCACGACAAGACGGTGATTTTCATTACTCACCGTCCTGCCGTCATCGACTATTGCGACCAAGTGCTCAAGGTAGAGAAAATTTAGAATCTCACCGATGAAACGACTCCTTCTTTCATGTATGCTGACCATTCTCTCCGCTGCATTGGCAGTTCATGTACAAGTGAGGCGTTCGGAGAATTTTCAGTCTGAATACAGATTGGTGAAAGTGCTCGCTATGGGCTGCTGGTAGATAAGCAATCCCCATTCGGTCATGCGTTCCTCGTGGGTCTTCGACAAATCTCTCAAATTAGAGTGATGAAAAAGATTTGTGCATTTGAATGGGGTGAGAAACTTCAGTTAATAAACTATTTTTCTCCCATTGACGATATAGATGCCGGAGGGAAGGGCGGTGGCGCTGTCCACTTGCCGACCGTCAATGGTGTAGATATGCTTGTTGGTGTCTTTCTGCCTTTGTGTCTGATTGATGCCGGCACTCTCACCTAGGAAGTTCTTGAGCACGGAGAGGGCGGGTTCGGCACGGCCGGTCTGGTTGTCGAAAAGACCTGCGTTGTACCATCCGTCGGTCACTCGTTTGGTGTTCCAGTCCAGCCCATACTCATTTGCCTCCATAAACCACCAGAACAGTCCGTTGACATTGGCGTGCTTGTTGACCGTTTCAATAAGTGCCTCTGTGAACGCCTTTTGGCCCTCGCCGGTGATGGGATAAGTCTTCGAGAGGTCATATTTGGCATCGTCGGTCTGCCAGTCGTGGAAGTATCCCACCTCAACCAACATGATTTTTTTGTCTGAAAAGCGCGACTCCAATTGGTTGAGTGCGGTGTTGAGTGCATCAAGGTTGCCGTGATAATAGGAGTAATAGGAAAGGCCGATGATGTCGTATTCCACACCATAGGTCTTCATCTTATCGTAGAATGCCAGCAAGACATTGGGCTGTGACACACGTTCGGTGTGGATGATGACTTGTGCCTTGGGACATTCTTCCCTGCAAGCTTTTATGGCGTTTTTGAGCAACTGACAAAAGCGCGACCAGTTGCTGTCATTGTTGGTATAGCATTTTTTCAACTGTGAGGCATTGTCAGATGACCGTCCCCATAGCATGCCGTAACTGATTTCGTTGCCGGTTTGGATGAAGTCGGGTGTGGCACCAGCGGCATTCATCTCCTGCAGCACCTCACGGGTGTAACCGTAGATGCGCTCATAAAGTTCGTTGTCGCTCAAACCTGCCCAAGCTGCAGGAGTCCACTGCTTGGCAGGGTCTGCCCAAGTGTCGGAGTAGTGGAAATCAAGCATCAGCGCCATGCCGGCATCCTTGATCATCTTGCCGAGGCGCTTCACATAGGCGAGGTCCTGCACTACGCCCTGTCCCTTGTGGTCAGAGGGAGCATTTTCGGGATTGACGAAAAGCCGCACGCGCATGGCGTTGAGCCCTTGCTCGCCGAAAAAGGCAAGAGGGTCGTTGATGGCGTTGCCAGCATTGTCATAGTACTTGGCTCCATGGTCGATGTAGGAGGGGAGTAGTGAGATGTCGCCACCCACAAACTTGCCATCGGCGAATGTGGGGAGGGTGAGGGTGAGAAGAAGGATGGTGATGATTTGTCTCATGTAGGTAGTATTTTTAGGAAAAAGCCTGCCAATTTGTGTGGCAGGCTTTGTTTGATGGTTGTGGTTTTATTATTGTGCCTCTTCTTTGGCCTCTTCCACTGCGGGATGCAGATATTGGTCAATCTCCTCAGCAGTGAGTTCCATGTAGGTCTCGTTGCCTGCCTTGGTGGAGTAGCGGAACATGGCGCTGTAGTTGAGCTCGTTGAGCAAGGGGAGCAACAGGGTGAGGTTAATCTTCGAATACTTCACCTTCTCAGCGATGTCCTCAGGAGTGGATTTGCCTGCCTTGTCGATGCGGGTGGCCACAGCGGCGATAGGTGCTCTCACGTCGGCGAATTTAGCCTTGTCGTCATCCACGGTGATAAAGAAGGTCTCGCAGCCGTCCACCACCTTCACCTTGGTCAGGGAGAGTCCCTCGGCAATGTCTATAGGCAGTTTGGCACTCAACTGCTGGTTGTAGAGCGGAAGCAGGATGGGGGCAATTTGACCGCCAGCTGCCTCAAACTCACCATTGAATTTTTTCAGTTCATCGGCTGCCACGAGAATAGGCTCCTCGCCCTCTGTACCACTGAGATTGCACTTCACGCCAAAACCGGCTTCCACCATCTGCTTAATCAACTCGGGATTCTTGCGCTGGAGCTCAAGCACGAGATAGCGAGCCACGAGGGAGTGGTCAATCTTGTCGTTCTCCATAAGGGCCTGAACGGGAGTGACGTTGAACTCCACTTCTTTCTCACCCAAGATGATGGCGGTTGCCTCACCCAGGTTGTCGAGTGCGATGGGGCATGCCTTGGCGGCCTCATCGATGGCTGCCTGCAGTGCCTTAGTGTCTTTGCATCCTGTCAGCATCATCGTTACGATGGCCAGCAAGGAACATACAAAAAGGAATGATTTCTTCATTTTTAAATTATTAAGTAGGTTAAACATATCTGTCCTTTACGTCAATTTGAGGGCAAATATAGAAAAAAATCTGCAAAACCAAGCATTATGTTGTAAAATTTGGATTTTTTTACTATCTTTGACCTCACCAATACAGTTATTCAACGTTAAGGTGGATTGGCAAATCTCTTATAATAACCCCATAAACTAAAAAATATGAAAAAGACAGGATTTGTTTTGCTGATTGTATCATTGTTGGGGTGCCTGCCAATACAGGCGCAGTTGAACGGTCTTATCAACAAGGGCATCAAAGCCGCCAAAAAGGTGAAGGAGGTCAAAGAAGATGTTGATGAGATTATCAAGAAGACCAATGGTGACATAGATTTCTTTTACATGGACAACCACAGGGGGTTCTATCGAAGTAAGAACCGCAAGATTGTCTTTGATGATTTGCACCAAGATGGGAAAAGGGCAGGAAAAAATGTCGTTTATACCATTGAGAAAAATGGTGATGTGATGTTTGATGATGGCCGCAAGGTGGGAGAGGTGCTTGATGGCGGCGTGGTCAACTGTCACAGTACAGTCCCTTATCTCAGAATGGAGGCCAATGGTGATGTGGTGATGAACGATGAGGTGATCGGACATGTTGATGAGACCGGCGATGTCACACTTGAGGGCATCAAAATCGGTTCTGCTCCCGGCGTCGACAAACAGGTGGTTGCCTACATCTTCTTCGGTATCCTATACGATGCCAAGGGCATCGCCACCGTAAGGGAAAAGGTTAAGGAGGAGAAACTTCGCGCAGAAGAGGAGCGTCTCAAGGCAGAACAGGAGAGAAAAGCGGCTGCTGAGGCACGAAAGAAGGCTGAACAGGAAGCCGCTGCCAAGCGTCAGGCGGCCGCCGCAGCCAATCAGAATAAGAATGCCAGCGGCAACAAGAATAACTCCAAAACTGTTGCCAAAAAAGTACAGGAGTGGCCTATTGAGAAAGGCAGTGCCCGTGGTTTTGTGGATGCCAACGGCGTGGTGTATGACCAGTCGCACAAGAAGATAGGCCAACTTCCCAAAAACGGAAGCGGTGATATCAAGGATGGATACGGCAGCAATATAGGCAGAATCAGCATGGGCGACATCTACGACAGCAGCGGCAACAAGGTGTGCACGGTGTCAAGTGGTGGTTCCATTTCCGTGCCTGGTTCCAACGCTACCGTCGCCGAGGTAAGAGGCTCTGGGCGTATCGACATGATGGCAGACTCGAAAACCCTTGGCTACTGCGATGTCCGTCCCTATGAATGGGCAGTTGCGATTATCTACTGCAACTTTTTCAAGTTCTGAAAAAGACATAGCGACATCTCATCATCACATCTTTACCACATTGCATAAAAAACGTTGACGACTACTGTCGCCAACGTTTTTTATGTAAGTTTAAATTCATGAGAAATTTATAATCTTCATCTCACCACGACTTTTCTGTGTCCCATGATGTAGAGGCCAGCGGGGAGTCCTGTTGTGCCCTCCTGATGAGTATTGCGGCGCACCAGGCGACCATCGAGAGTGTAGATGTCACCATCAATGGGGAGGTTTGGAGTAATGCTTTCTTTGATGCCTGTCTCAATGATATTGACGAGATTCTTGCCGCCCTCTGTCTTGGTGGAAATCTCAAAGAAGGTGGTGGCATTGATGTCATTGATGTCGACGGTTTGGGGAGAGCCGTTGCCGGTGCTGAAGACGAAGTTGATACAGTCGGCGGCATTGTTGATGGAATAGGTCTTTTTGTACCAGTTCTTACCGTTGATGCTCACGGTGGTACTCACCTTGTCGCCCGGCCATGAACTGTTGGCAGGAGCATGGCTGCCGTCGCCACCCCAAGTCCAGAAGTTCACGTTGCTCCATCCTACGGCATCGGTGTTCACATAGATGTCGATGTTGTAGGGTTCGAAAGTGCTGATGTCGTATTGGCGCGTGATGATACTGCTCACGCTGCCGTTTTTGAGCAGTCCTACCTTCAGTGTGGTGGAACCTGTGGGAATGGAGATGGTGGTGCCGCTAGCCACGGACGTGCTTGAAGCCGTTGGCTCGCTGCCATCGGTAGTGTATACAAGTCGTGCCCCCTCGTCCTCACTGACAGCTGTGAGTGTGGCGGTCTGTTGTCCGTCGTACTCGCCTGAGGGAAGGTCTACCCATGCCTGTTCTGCATTCTTGGCAAGATAGTAAGCGTAGTGGTAGCCTGAGAGGATGGACTGCCAGCGGGCGCCGGGATTGTAGGTGGCGGCATTGCTGCCCACTACTGCCAGCAGTTCGCATTTGGTGCCAGTGGTGCGCACGGCATAATAGTTGGTGTTGTTGGCTTGGTTGGCGTAGGAACACATGCTGTGTATGCCTGCGGCCTTGCGGGCATTGATCATCATCTTGATGTCTTTCTTGCATGCCATCCAGTGGGTCATGAACACACAGGGTGTTCCAGGCATGGCGAGCAGGAAGGCATTGGCAGCCAGCGTATCGCGCACAATGGGATCCTGAGCCGCATTGGCTCGCCGCTCTGTATCGTGGTTCTCAACGAAGGTAACAGCATAGCGACGGTAATTGCCGTTCTCATAACTGTTGCTCATCAGCGGCCAGTTGCCCTCGTTCTGCTTGCCAAGGTTGGTCCAGTCATTGCGGTTGATGGCATTGCGCACGGTGTAGCGGAACTGGAAGTCGAATGCGGCGCTCTGTATCTGGTCGTTTACTTTAGTGGCATCTATCCAGCGGCGGATGGTGGATGTGCCGTCCCAGCACTCGCCCACGGAGTATTGCACACCGCTGTTGCTGTTGTATTGGCCTGTGTAAGAACCGCTGTATCCTTTCACCATATCGTAGCGGAATCCAGTGTATCCGAGGTAATTGATGAGGTACTTTAGGTAGGCGTTGACATTGTCCTGCACGTTTTGGCTCTTGTGGTCGAGGTCGCGCATACCGCCCCATCCCTCACCTGTGTCGTTGTTGGCACTCAGTGAGAAACCATTGTTCGTAGCCCAATTGAGGGTGGCGCCACCATCATCGTCACGGCAGATGTCGGTTGACGACATGCTGTAGGTCTTGCCGTCATATGGGTTGGTCTCGGTGGGGAAATCCACCCAATTGGATAGGTTGCCTCGGTGGTTGACCACAACGTCGGCAATCACGCCGGTGCCCTTCGACTTGAAGGTGTTGATCATTGACTTCAGTTGCTGCTCGTTGCCGAAACTGCTGTTCTGGTCATACCAATAGAGGGGGTCGTATCCCATGGAGGGATTGTTGGCGGCACGTCCGCTCTGCGGAACCCATACGAGGGAGAAATAGTTGGCAATGTCGTTTGATTGTGCTTCCAGCGTACGCCATTGAGTGGGAGTGAATGAGTCCCAGTAGAAGGCCTGCAGCATCACACCGTCGTAGTTGGATGGCCATCCTTGTGCTGAGGCAGACAAGGAGGATGCCAACATCAATAGGGTAATGGTTAAGGTGTTGATAATCTTCATATTAGGTGCTTTTTTGAACAAAAAGCAGGGAGCGATGTCGCCCCCTGCTTTTATTTGATTGTTAATTACTCGCCGACGACGATAACGCAACGGTTGCGGTCGTTCTCGGGGAAGGGCTGCACGGTGTCGCCAAATGACTCCACGTCCATGCGGCTCTTGGAGATGCCTTTTTCCTCTAAGGCCTTCGCCACCTTCTCAGCACGAGCCTTGGCATAGCCGACGTTGATCTTCGGATTGCCGGTGCCCTTGTCTGCGTAACCCTTGATGGAGATGCGCTTCGACGGATACTTGTTGCACCAGTTCACAATCTTGTTGAGGGTCACTTCGGGTGCGGGGTCAGACTCGCGGATGATGTAGAAGAAGGTTTCCCTGAGCGGTTCTTCCTTCACCACGGGTTTGGGCTCTGGCTTGGGCTCTGGTTTCGGTTCAACCACGGGCTTGGGCTCCGGCTCCACTACTGGCTCGGGAGGCAGCACCACTGGCTCGGGTGCCTTCTTCTTCATACCGAATTTGAAGGTGAGTCCCACGAGACCCACAATCTGCCAGTCGGGGTTGAAATTGGACTTCAGGTTGAAGCAGTCGTTCTTGAAGTTGGCATCGAGTTCGAGGCTGAGACCCACGTTGCGTGAGAAGTTGTACTCAAACTGTGTGCCGAAACGTCCGTTGTAGCTGCTGTGCTTCGTGCTGCACAGGTCGGGACCTACATAGAAGTTGTTGCCCTTGGTCATGCTGCTGACAATGCCTTTGTACTCATCAAAGTCCCATCCGTAGTTCACACCGAAACCGGTAAGCAGAATCCAGTTGAAGCGCTGTGACGTGCGGTTGGGCGACAGGATGTTCGACATGTTCATGAGCAGGTCGAGGTCGCCGGTGAGGGCCTTGAACTTATAATCAACATCGCCGTTGGGGAGACCGGGGAAACGCTCCTCCTGGAAGCCGCCCTTAGCCTCATAGCCCTGCACGTGCAGGCGAACGCCTACCTTCGGGTTGAAGTATCGGCCGAAAGAGAGTCCAAACTGTGGCGTTACGAGGTCCATGAGCTTATAGTGCGTGAGTGTCACTTGGGCACCACCTTGCACAGAGATGAAATTGTGGGGATAGTATTCCTCGCTGTCCTGTGCTTGTGCAGCGGTGGACACTCCGAAAAGGAGTGCCACGGCTGCTGCTATGTTCAAAAACTTTTTCATAATTGTCAAAAGTTGTTGTTATTACTGTTTCACAATGGTAGCATACATCTTCTCGCTTTGGGCACGGCTGGGATACAGCTTGATGGTGTATAAGCCGGGCTCGCTGATGCTCAGGTCGGGACCGCCTTCCCAAAGGTCATCCACGGAGTCGCCGCCCAAGTTGATGTCCCAAGAGCCATTGGTGGTGAACTTGAACTTGTCGGCATTGAGCTGTGTGGTAATCTCCCAACAGTCATCTGCCATATTGTAGTTCATCACGGTATACGATGGGGCATCCCAACCACCTGCCGTAGCAGGTCCTACCAGACCCCAAGTGAGTTTGGTGGCTGTCAGTGAACCATTGGCCACATCGGCAACGAGCTTGTAGTAACCAGGCTCAGAGCAGTTGATGTTGCTGCCATCACCAAGCGTGAATATTGGACTGAAGGAACTGAAGTCGTTGTAGTTGTACTCAGCATTCCAGTTGCGCTCTTTGGTGAACTTGAAATCGCCGTCCATGTAGGCAAAGCCTTCATAAATGCCGTTGAAGCTGGCTGAGCGCAGAGCTGGTGCAAGTTCGGGTGTCCATCCCCATTCAGGCATGCCGGCAGCCGAGGTGTTGTACTTCTGTGCATTGCCCGGCACATAGATGAACTCAGAGAAGTCGAGCGGTGTGATCTCATAGGTGTAGTCCATCATGTTGACGGAGAAGCGGTAGTACTTGGCACTGCCGTCGACACAGAACGAGTGGTCGCCGTCGAGGTTGTAGCGACGGTCGAACGAACCCTTAAGGTCCTTGCTGTCACCCTTTGTGCCAAAGAGCTTGTTCCATACTCCCTCGCCCACAGCATCAATGGCCTCGTCGTCGCCGAAGGCGAACCACATCTCGCCGCCAGTGCTCTCAAACGTGTAAGTGAAGACGGGGTCGTCAAATACGCTCTTGTCGCTGTGAGAGAACTTCTGAGCCTTGGAGTTGTTCCAATCGCCCGGACCGCCGATGAGGTAGTAGTTCTCGGCGATGCTGAGTGCCTCAATCTGGTAGCTGTAGTCCATCATATTGATGGTCACCTTGATGAGTTTAGGTCCGGCGGGCACGCAGAACGAACCCTCGTCGCCCAGGTTGTAGCGGCGGTCGAGATTGCCGGTGAGGTCGGTGTTGCCGTTGCCTTTTGTGGTACCGAAGAGTTTCGACCAGTCGTTGTCGTTGGCGATGGCCTCGCATGCCTCATCGTCGCCGATAGCAAACCATGTGTCGCCCTCTGATGCGTTGAATGTTACAGTGAAGACAGGATCCTCATAGACATCCATTCCGCTGTGGCTGAACTTCAGCATCTTGTTCTTGGCAGACTCGCCCCAGTCGTTGGGACCGCCCACGATGTAGTAGTTCTCTGAAATCTGCGGAGCCTTCGGGATGACATTGATGTGGAAGACACCAGAAGTGGCAGTCTTCACAGCCGTGATGCCGTTGCTGAGCCACATGCTCACGGTGGCGTCGATGGAGCGCTCCACGGGGCGGCGTCCAAATTTTGCAATCACGAAGTTGGCGAGGTCAGCAGCGTTCATAATACCATCGGCGCTGATGTCATACGTTTCCTCACCGCCAAGGGTGATGGTGTATGAAGGCTTAAAGGAAGGGTCGGATGCTGAGGGTGGTGTGATGCTGCATACTTTCACCATCTCCTCGGCATAGCTGTTGAAGTCAATCGTGCCTGCTGCGGTAACACTGCCGTCGCCGAAGGAAACCTTCTCAGGCTGGTCGACCACCTGTGGGGTAAGCCAGTCCTTGTAGTCGTCGGTACAGGCGGCCAACGAGGCTACGAGAGCCATTCCTAACAATATTTTCTTAGTCATAGTCGTATTTCTTTTTTATTCGGTTTCTTATTGTTCCATCAGCATGTAGTCGCCGGTGATGTCATTGAACAAGAACAGATAGTTGCCTTCTGGTATCACAAGGTTGCCGTCGCCATCAGCTTCTCCGGCAAGACCACTCTTGTGCCCCCAATTGGTTTCCCAACTGCCAGGTATCTTCACCTTCAGCTTGTCTCCGCCTTTCACCTCAAATTTCCAGATATGGTTTTCTGCTCCATCGAGGGTGAACACAGGTGACATTTCGGAGTCGCTCCATTCATTGAATGTGCCTGCAATACAGAGTTGCGGATAGACTTTCACGTCGCCGTCGTACTTGTCGATGGTGATCTCATTGCTCTTGGTGTCGAGATTGATGGTGTAGTAACCCTTCTCGAGGATGGCAATGTTGTGGTTGTCGCCGTCGTAGTCGCCGAGGAAAGTGCCCGGATTCTTTATGTTGGTGTAGTTGAGCTGAGTATTCCAGTCACCTGGAGTGAGCACAAACTTGAACTGTCCTTCCTCGGGGAAATAACCGGTGAATGTGGTCATGCCTCCGCCAGTAGTGGTATCATACTGCTCATTGGGCACGAGGAACATTGGCACGAGGCCGTTGCCCACGCCGTTGGCATCATTGCTCCATGAGGCACTGCCGATGCAATTGCCCACCATGTACCAAATAATCGGAGCGGCGGGTTTCAGTTCGATGTAATAAGGCACTGCCTTGAGGCTCACCACATTGGAGTAGATAGGATTATACTCTTTGAATCCGGCATCAACGATGGCTGCTTTCACACGGATAGCGAGGTCGAGGATGGAAGGTACTGCGCTGGCATCTTTCCATCCGTTGAGCATTACGAGCCATCGGTCGATGGTCTCAGTGTTGAGAACCACGTTCTGACCGCTGTTGTAGGACTCGTCCAGGGTGAAGAAGTCGGCACCAGTGTTGTCCTCAGCATTGGGGTCATATGCTTTGCTGAAAGAGTTGGTCGGTGAGATTTCCACCTTGTAGGTGGGAACGACAGGTGCGTCGAAGTCGTTGTATGGTCTGGGCTGTGACCAAGTGAGAGCCACAGACTGTGATTTCTGCAGGTCAACAGCACCTGTGATGGCAGGTTCGTTGAGGACGAACTGAGTAGGCTGTGTCAGTATGGGGTTTGAATCCCTATCCTCCTCGCAGGCTGTCAGGGCAAAGGCACCGAACAGCAGCAACATGGAAAATTGATATATCTTTTTCATATGTGTATTGTCTTTATGCTTGATTTTTTACTTGCAAAGCACATTAATACCCAGGGTTCTGAACGAGGTTGGGATTGGCGTTCATGTCCTCGTCGGGCAGGGCATAGAGATTGCGGAAGGCAGGTATGCTGGCTCCGTTCTCTGCACCAGCCTTCCATTCCCACAGGTACTGGCCGCTGCGGTCGCCGCCGAAATATCCGTAACGGATAAGGTCGGTGCGTCGGTGACCCTCGAAGTAGAGCTCACGGGCGCGCTCATCGAGTATCTGGTCAAGGGTATAGCTGCTCGTTGTCGTGGTGTGTGCGCGTTGGCGCAGGGCATTGATGTAGTTGGCGCCTGTGGCTGTGGTTGTTCCACCACTGAGACGTGCGTCGGCCTCTGCCGCAATGAGGTATGCCTCTGCTGCACGCATCAGGAAGAAGTCAGCGTCGACGAACTGTGAGTTGTGTGATGTTCCGCCACTTGCGTAGGTGTTGCGGAACTTACCCACGGAATAGCCAGAAGTGAACTCGCCCGGATTCGTGATTTTCAGCTCACGGCCAATGCCGTAGAACAGGGCACGGTCATCGCCGGCTGCCATCGCCATATCTTTGATGCTGGCTTGTGGTGCATCGTTGTTGGGGAAGAATTTTGATACCAACTGGATGCGCGCACGGTTGCCTGACCAGTACTCACTGGTATTGAGGTTGGCCTCAGTGTCCATGTCGGCATTCCATGTTGAAGCTATGAGGAAGAGTGATGTACACCATGCGGTGGTCTTCACACCATCCTGGAGCAAGGGGAGGATGGCCTCCTGTGATGCACCATTGCTGCCATTGTCGCCCATGAAGAGCATCTGGTAAGCACTCCAGCCATTCATGCCGGATGTCCAAAGCTTGTGCGGGCCGTTGATGACTTTCTCTGCATACTCTTTGGCTGCTGCCCAGTTGGCAGTACCGGTATAGACCTCAGCATTGAGGTACAGGCGGGCGAGCAGCAGATTGGCTGCGTCCTGGTCAGCACGGCCATAGCCCTGGTCGGTGTCCTTGCGTGCGGCAGGAGCCAAGAGCTTATCCTTCACGTCAAGCAGTTCGCTTTCAATCCATTTGTAGAGGTCGGCGCGCTGAATCTGCTGAGGCGATTCTGACATCAGAGCTGTGGCAAACGGCACATTGCCGAAAGCATCCAGCAGGTGATAGTAGTAAAGGGCACGGAGGAAACGAACCTCTGCCTCACGGGTGGCATCAATGCCAGCGCAGACATCCAAATAGTGGTTGCAGTAGGTAATGCCCACATAGAGTCGATAGTAGAAACCTTTGAGCATCGGGTGTGATGCGTCGGATTGGCAGTAATTGTAAGCGGGTATGCCTGGGTCACCCCAAGCGCAGATAGCCTCATCGGTAGGTAGCTCGTTGGAGTTCCACAACTGACGGACGAAACCAGCCGTACCGCCATCGAGACCGTCGATGTCGCAGTCGCCGTTGGCACCTCCCTGGCCCTGCAGAGACATGGAGGAATAGCATTTGGTATAGAGAGCCACCTCATCGGGCACCATGGTCTTGCTGGGGTCGATAGGAGTGACGTCCAAATCGCCGGTGCAAGAGCTAAGTCCTGCTATCACCAGTGCTGCTGCGGGAATGATGTGTTTGATATATCTGAAGTTCATATTCGTAAATTTTATGATAGTTGTCATTTTCTATGCCTGTATATCCATTTAGAAAGAGAGGTTCAGACCCAACAGGATAGTGAAAGGACGTGGGTAGATGTTGTTGTCAATGCCTTTGTACACCTCGGGGTCAATGCCCTTGTATTTGGTGATGGTGAACACGTTGGTGGCCGATGCATAGACACGTCCAGTCAGACCGTTGTAGTTGCCGCCCTTGAAGAGGTTGCTGAATGAGTAGCCCAGTGTGATGTTGTCGCACTTGAGGAATGAGGCATTGCGTACGAAATAGTCGGAGAGGGGGTGGTCGTAGGTTACCCAACCTGCTTCAACAGCCTCAGGCATGGTGTTCTGCAGATAGCTGAACGAAGAGTCGAAGCGTTTCTCAGTGTTGTTGTAACTCATTCTCTTGTCCCAGTAGACATAGTTGTCGAAATTGGCACGCAGGCTGAAGCCGAAGTCCACGTTCTTGTATTGCAGACGTGAGCTCAGACCAGCTGTGTAAGGTGCGAACGGACTCTTGTAGATATAGCGGTCGGAGTCGTTGATGATGCCGTCAGCATTGCGGTCAACATATACTCCTTCGATTGGCTTTCCTGCCTGGTCGTACACCTGCTGATAGACATAGTAGGAATAGGCGGGATAGCCTACGGTATGAATCTGACAGGTCAATCCGGTACCTGCTGAGATGCCACCAGTGGTGATCTTGGATGCTTCGCCGGTAAGTTCGGTGATTTTGTTCTTGTTGTAGGTGAAGTTGGCGGTCACTTCCCATTGCCAGTTTTCAGTCACCACGGGACGTACGGTGAGTGATGCTTCAACGCCTCGGTTCTCAAGAGAGCCGATGTTGGTCGGCACGGTGTTGCGGAAGTTGGAACCTGCAGATACCGATGCCCAGTTGATGAGGTCGGTTGTCTTGCGGTAATAGTAGTCGACACTACCGCTCAAACGGTTGTGGAAGAATTGGAAGTCAAGACCTACGTTGTAGGTGGTGGTGGTCTCCCACTTCAGGTTCTTGTTGTATGCGTCGGGACGGTAGAGAAGTCCGTCGTCATTGACACCGATAATGGGATAGCGTCCGTCGACATTAGTGGTATTCACGTTGTAGCTGGCGAAATAGTTGTAGTCGCCAATACCATCCTGCTGACCAGTCTTACCCCAGCCTAAGCGGAGTTTGATCTCATCAATCCAACTGACGTTGCGCAGGGGAGCCTCTTCATTAATCTTCCAACCAAGGGCGACAGATGGGAAGGTGGCCCAGTGCTCGAAGAAACGTGACGAACCGTCGCGGCGCACGGTGGCAGTTACCATATAGCGGTCGAAGGCAATATAGTTGGCTCGGCCGAAGAAGCTCACGAGGTAGCTTTCTGACTTCCATGGGTTGGTTTTTGCGTCATAGGGATATTGCTTGCCTTTGGCATCCAAAGTTGTTCCGTCATCAAGAGAGATGACCTGCTGTGTGGTTGTCGGGTAACGGCCAGCATAGAAAGACTCACCCCAGTATTTGGTGTGGCTCCACTCATAACCCACCATGATGTCAAAATGCTGGGTCTTGAGGAAGTCCTTGTAATACTGTGCATAGGCTGAGAAAGTGAGGTTGTATTTGTTCTCCTTGGTGTAACCACTGTTGCCATAGTAGAAGTTGGATGGACCCCAGTCAGCATAGTCGGTGTTCTGCTTTCCGTTTGCCCAGTCGCCATTGGCGCTGGCATGGAGGCGCAGGTCCTCGAAACCATGTATCTTATAGTCTGCCTCGATGCCACCCATGTAGTCGTAGGAATTGGCACGGTCGTTTTTCTCATACAGACGTGAGAGAGGATTGGCCACGGTGTTGCGGTTCCACATGGTGGGGTAATTGGGGTCTTTCAGCGAAGCACCGGAATCGGTCCATTGCCAATAGCCATGATAGTTCTTGTATTTCTCATCAGTTGATGTGATAGGCTGTGTGGGGTCCATACGCATGGCATCACCGATGGCTGCCTCGTTGGCATAGTGTGTGTGGGCGTACATGAACTTGCCGTTGATGTTGAACTTCAGGTGGTCGTTCAGCAGTGAGGGGTTCAGGGTGACGCTGGCGGTGGTACGCTGGAAATTGGAAGTCTTCAGGATACCGTTCTGGTCTGTGTAGCCTACGCTGAAGCGATAGGGCATGTTCTTCAGACCACCCTGCACTGTCACATTGTGGTCGGTGCTCACGGCTGCGTGGAAAATCTCCTCCTGCCAGTCGGTATTGGCATTGCCTAAGAGGGATGCTGCCTCAGAATCTTCTCCGTAATAGCTCTTGATGAACTTGCGGTACTCGTCGCCATCGAGCAAGTCGAGCTTGCTGTTCTTCACAGAGTAGGAAACGTTGCCGTTGTAGCTCACCTTTGGAGCCATGCCAGAGCGTCCTTTCTTGGTGGTGATGATGATGACGCCGTTTGAACCGCGGCTACCGTAGATGGCAGTGGCAGAGGCATCCTTCAGCACGGTGAAACTCTCAATGTCGTTGGGGTTGACCATTGTCAGGGGGTTGGAGGCACCCTTGATACCTTGGTTGTCCATGGCCAGACCGTCGATGACGATGAGCGGGTCGGTGCTGGCGTTGAGTGATGAACCGCCACGGATGGTGATGTTGGCACCGCCACCAGGGGCACCGCCATAGTTGGTCACGCTCACACCTGCTATCTTACCCTGCATCATGTCTTGGGCGTTGGTGATGAGACCATGGTTCTTCTCATCGGGCTTAACAGCGGTTACCGAACCGGTGAGGTCGTTTTTCCTGGCCACACCGTAACCGATGACCACCACCTCGTTGAGGGAATGGGAATCGTCTTGCAAAATCACCTCCACGTGTGGAGCGGCGGCCACCTCAGCGGTCTCATATCCGATGTATGAGATTTGGAGCATGTCGCCTTGTTTTGCTTCAATTGAGAAATTACCGTCGAAATCGGTAATCACGCCACCCGGTTGGCCAACAACGCGGATGGTGGCTCCGATGATGTCCTCGCCGGTAGCATCTTTCACATGGCCGTTGGCAGTAAACGACTGCGCAAAGGCACTAACTGATAGGAACAACCCCAAAAAGAGGCTGAGCAACCTAACAGGAATTGCAAAATTTACCTGCTTCATCATTTTTTAATTGTTAAGTTTATTGTTAATAGGTTATTATGTTATATATTAATGTGTACGAATCTCTTGCACATATGTTAATAGTTGGGGCAATGATAGGTTAAATAACGGTTAGGATATCCGTGTTTTCAACGTTTATTGTCGTTTTCTGATTGCAAATTTAGTTTTCTTTTGCAATGTTTGTTCTTTTTAACCCTAAAATGTTGTATTTGAGTTGTGCAAACGTTTGCACAACTTATTGCATATTTTGTGGCTAAGTGGGAAACAATGTGTCAAGGTTTTATCTATCTTTGCAATTGATGAAAGACAACGAACCCATCACGATGAAGGATATCGCGCGCGCCATGGGTGTGTCGGTAGCCACTGTCTCGCGGGCACTTAAAGACAGTCCCCGCATCAGTGAGGAGCGTCGTGAAGCTATCAAGGCTTACGCACGTGAGCACAACTTCTCTCCCAATCTCCTGGCAGAGTCGTTGCGCCACAGCCGTGTGCATCCCATGCGCATTATCGGTGTCATTATCCCGCAGATCAATCATTTCTATTTTTCATCCATTCTCAGCGGCATCGAGGAGGAGGCTTCTGCCCGAGGCTACCAACTGATGGTAGCGCAGAGCGACGAGCGCTATGAGCGTGAGGTGCGCATTTGCCAGTCGTTCTATGAGAATAAGGTGTGCGGCATTATTGTGTCTCAGGCGAAAGACACGGTGAAATATGACCATTTCCAGCGACTGATTGACAGCGGTGTGCCATTGGTGTTCTACGACCGTATTTGCACCGGTATCAATTCCAACAGGGTAGTGGTGGACGACTATATGGGAGCGCTCACGGCTGTCAACTACCTCATTGACAGTGGTTGCCGACGCGTGGCTTTCTATGGTTCGACGATGAATCTGGAGATATCCAAAAACCGCTATAACGGTTACATTGATGCTTTGGCCCGTCACCATATACCTGCTGATGAGCGTTATATGCGTTATTGCGACAACCGCACCGATGCAGAGGCTATCACACCTGAACTGTTGTCGATGCGCGACCGCCCAGATGGATTCTTCGCCGTCAATGATGACACCGCTATCGGCATACTCTATACTGCCAAGCGCATGGGGTTCAGCATCCCTGATGACGTGTCGATATGCGGCTTCACCAATGGAGAGCGCGCCATTGCCTGTGACCCTATGCTCACCACCGTGGAGCAGCGTGGAATGGTGGTGGGCGAGGAGGCTGCCGATGTCCTCATCAGCAAGGTGGAAGGTTCCATACCCCGTGAAAAAGTGGAGAAACGGGTGGTGCGCACTCGTCTCATCGTGCGCGGCACGACAAGATAAAACCTATAAAAACCTATTTTAGTATAAGATATGAAAACAAGACCTGATTTAAGTTTCTGGAAGCTTTGGAACCTTAGTTTCGGCTTCTTTGGCGTGCAAATTGCATACGCTCTGCAAAGCGCTAATATTTCACGTATCTTCAGGACGTTGGGAGCAGACCCACACGACCTGAGCTTCTTTTGGATTCTTCCCCCGTTGATGGGTATGATTGTGCAGCCTGTTGTCGGCACCTTGTCCGACAAGACCTGGACCCGTCTGGGACGGCGTATTCCCTATCTTTTCGTGGGTGCAGCCCTTGCCGTGGCAGTGATGTGCCTGTTGCCCAATGCTGGTTCTTTCGGCATGTCCGTCAAGGCGGCACTGATTTTCGGACTGGCAGCGCTGATGCTTCTCGACACCTCCATCAATATGGCAATGCAGCCTTTTAAAATGATGGTGGGCGACATGGTCAATGAGAAACAGAAAGCCAAGGCCTACAGCATCCAGTCGTTCCTGTGCAACGCCGGCAGCGTGGTGGGCTTTGTCTTCCCCTTCTTCTTCACTTGGATTGGACTGAAGAACGTGGCTCCCGAGGGCGTGGTGCCCGACTCCGTCATCTGGTCGTTCTATGTAGGAGCACTTATTCTCATCCTCTGCGTCATCTACACCACTGCCACTGTGCGTGAGATGCCACCGGAGGAGTATGCGGAATATCATGGTGTGACACAGGCGAAGGAGGATAGTTCCAACTGGTTTACCTTGTTGAAAAATGCTCCTGCAACTTTCTGGAAAGTGGGACTGGTGCAGTTCTTCTGCTGGGCAGCGCTCCTTTATATGTGGACTTATGTGGTCGATGCGGTTTCTGAGACCGTATGGGGCACTACTGACCCGGCATCGGGAGAATATCAGGAGGCTGGCAACTGGACAGGTATCCTCTATGCCATTCAGGCTATGGCCAGTGTGCTGTGGGCAACGATGCTGCCACGCTTCAAGAACGTCAAGGTGGCATATGCTGTCAGCCTGCTCATTGGTGGCATCGGTTTCGCCCTCATCCCCTTCGTCCACGATAAGTATATGATGATTCTCCCCTTCATCCTCATCGGTGCCGCATGGGCGGCTATGCTCGCCATGCCGTTCACGTTGGTCACCAATGCCCTTCAGGGTTATGGCCACATGGGAGCCTACCTGGGGCTTTTCAACTGCACCATCTGCCTGCCTCAGATTGTGGCTGCTGTTTGCGGTGGCACCATTCTCCGGCTTCTGGGCTCACACCAGAGTGTGATGATGATTGTGTCAGGAGTCTTGCTTATGATTGGTGCGATGTGTGTCTCTGCCATCAAGGTCAAAAAGAGTGAGCAAACGATTGCATAACTAAATTTCCTATACTATGAATCTACATTTTAATATTGATTACCATACCGCTTTTGGCGAGGAATTAGTGCTCAACATTATCTCCTCGGTACATGATGGCGGTCATGAGGTGACGGAATACCGCATGGGAACCCTCGACGGAATGAGATGGACCTGCGAAGTCAGCAATGTGGTCAAGTCTGGTGAATGTCTTGATTATTATTACAGTCTGATGCGTGGTGACCAAGTGCTGCGCTATGAGTGGAAGCTGGAGCCCCATCGTCTTGAGTTTGCTGCACAAAAGGCAAGCAACTACATCATATATGACCATTGGAAGGACATCCCCGACAATGCCTATCTCTATAGTTCGGCATTCACCGACACCATCAACCGCCGTGAGCGCTTAAGACCCGCCAAGCATTCGTTTGCACAGACGGTAAGGCTGAAGGTGCGTGCCCCGCAGTTGCGCCGCAATGAGCGCCTCGCCGTGCTGGGCAATGATGAAGTCCTTGGCAATTGGTCGGTGCTGAACGCAGTCGCCATGATTGAGCACAACTACAACGAGTGGATTGTAGACATTGATGTTTCACAACTCTCCTCTTCCTGCTTTGAGATGAAATTCGTTGTACTCGATGAGGATGTCGATGTCACACCAGTGTGGGAACTGGGCAGCAACCGCGTCATCGACCTTCCTGAGATGAATGACGGCGACATCGTCGTTTATGAGTTGCCAGAGGCTCGTTTCGACCTCTACGACGTGAAATGTGCTGGAACGCTCGTGCCCGTATTCTCCCTACGGTCGGAAAGTAGTTTCGGTGTCGGTGACTTCGGCGACCTGCGCAAGATGGTCGACTGGGTGGCGCGCACCGGACAGCGTCTGCTGCAGATTCTGCCCATCAACGACACAACAACGACCCACACCTGGACAGATTCCTATCCTTACAGTTGCATCAGCATATTTGCCCTGCATCCGCAGTATGCCGACCTTACGGCACTGCCTGCCATCAAGGATGAGGCCTTACGGGCGGAGATGGAGCAGTTGCGCACCGAACTCAATGCGCTGCCGCAGATAGACTATGAGCGTGTCAACAACGCCAAAATCCGTTACCTGCGCATTATTTTTGAGCAGGAAGGCAAGGCGGTGCTCGCATCAGCTGGTTTCAAACAATTCTTCTCTGATTCCAAGCAATGGCTCGTTCCCTACGCACAATACTCACTGCTCCGTGACAAATATGGTACAGCCGACTTCAGTCAGTGGCCCGACCATAACACATGGGATGAGGCCAACCGTTCTGTTCTCTCCTCACCGCGCAACAAGGCGTATAAGGAGGTGGCGTTCTATTACTATGTGCAGTATGTGCTCAATGGTCAGATGGCAGCAGTCCATGAGTATGCCCGCGAGCGAGGTGTTATCCTTAAGGGAGACATCCCCATCGGTGTCAACCGCTATGGTTGTGATGTGTGGCAGGAACCCCGCTACTTCCACCTCGACGGACAGGCAGGCGCACCACCTGATGACTTCTCTGCCAACGGGCAGAACTGGGGATTCCCCACCTATAACTGGGAGGAGATGCTTGCCGACAACTGCGCATGGTGGGTCAGGCGCTTCTCCAATATGTCGAAATATTTCGATGCTTACCGCATCGACCATGTGCTCGGCTTCTTCCGTATATGGGAGATTCCCATCGACTCCGTACACGGACTGCTCGGACAGTTCTCTCCCTCTCTTGCAATGACCATCTCTGAAATTGAGGCTTACGGACTTCACTTCCGCGAGCAGGAGTTCCTCACACCTTATATCAACGACCATGTGCTCGACGAAGTGTTTAAGGAACATGCCCAGGAGGTGAGGGAGCGATATGTGGAGCCTGCTGGCGATGGCTTCTACCGGATGCGTCCAGACTATGATACGCAGCGCAAGGTGGAGAAAGCGTTTGAAGGGAAGACTGATGAGGTCAGCATCATGCTGAGGGATGGCCTCTATGCCCTCATCAGCGACGTGCTCTTTGTTCGCGACCACCGCGATGCCAACAAATTACACCCCCGAATCGCTGTTCAGCATGACTTCATCTATGAGGCGCTCACAGAACAAGACAAATTCGTTTTCAATCGTCTTTATGATGACTATTACTATCGTCGCAACAACCAGTTCTGGTATCGTGAGGCGATGAACAAACTGCCGCGCCTGGTTGATGCCACCCGTATGCTGGTTTGTGCTGAAGATTTGGGTATGGTGCCCGATTGTGTGCCATGGGTGATGAACGAACTGAAGATTCTCAGCCTTGAACTGCAGTCGATGCCGAAAGACCCCACCGTCAAATTCGGCCATCTCTCACGCAATCCTTATCGGTCGGTGTGCACCATCTCCAGCCATGATATGCCTACGCTGAGACAGTGGTGGGATGAGAAACCAGACCGTACGCAGGAGTACTACAACACGATGCTTTACCGCGGTGGTGAGGCTCCGCATCCACTGCCAGGATGGCTTGCACGAGACATCATCTCACGCCATCTCACCAGTCCGTCGATGCTTTGCGTCATATCCATTCAAGACTGGCTCGCCATTGATGAAAGACTTCGTTTGGCAGATGCCAACGCCGAGCGCATCAACATCCCCGCCAACCCCCGCCACTACTGGCGCTACCGCATGCATCTCACCATCGAACAGCTGATGGCCGACGACAAGTTCAATGAAAATCTTTCCGACCTCATCTCCCAAAGCGGGAGATGAGTGTCAGCAAAATAAGTAAACGACAACGAATCCCAAGAAAATGAAATTTTTACTCAACTTCCTCGCCGTCATGCTGCCATGTATGGTGCTGGCACAGACGGTCAAATCGCCTGATGGCAATGTGTCGCTGACCTTCAGCCTTGAGAAGGGTATTCCCTACTATGAGATGACTTACAAAGGAAAGGCTGTGGTGAAACCCAGCCGGCTGGGATTGGAATTGGCGAAAGACAAGCACGCCAGCAAGGGAATGGATGAGACCGACCTCATGGATGGCTTCTCCGTCGCCGGCACGAAGCAGTCGACCTTTGACGAGACCTGGAAACCTGTATGGGGCGAGACGGCCACCATACGCAACCATTATAATGAAATGGCTGTCGACCTATTGCAGGATGCCACCAAGAGGCACATCACCATCCGTTTCCGTGTCTATGACGACGGCATGGGACTGCGCTATGAGTTTCCCCAACAGAGAGAGCTCAACTACTTCCTCATCAAAGACGAGCATACGGAGTTTGCCATGGCTGGCGACCACACCTCATGGTGGCTGCCCGGCGACTATGATACCCAGGAGCAGGAGACTCAGCAGACCAAACTGTCGGAGATTCGCGGAAGGATGAGGCAGGCAGTCAACTGGGGCAATTCCTCTGTGGCGGTATTCTCAGAAACCGGAGTGCAGACATCCCTTCAGATGAAGAGCGACGATGGGCTGTATATCAATATCCATGAGGCGGCGTGTGTGGACTATGCCACCATGCACCTCGAACTGGTTGATGCACAGACAAAACATCTGACTGAGCAGTTGGGCGGTGGCAGCAATGCCTATACACCCAACCCCAAGCCATCACCCTATCCGTTGCCCGCACCCCTCACCTTTGTAAGTCATCTCACGCCAGATGCTACAGGACTGAAAGGTGCCATGCAGACACCTTGCCAGAGTCCATGGCGCACCGTCATGGTGAGCGACGATGCCCGCGATATGCTCTCCTCCAACCTCATCCTCAACCTCAACGAACCCTGTAAGATTGAGGATACCTCGTGGATTCATCCTGTGAAATACTGCGGCGTGTGGTGGGAGATGATTGTTGGTAAGAGCAGTTGGAACTACACCAACGACCTGCCCTCCATCAAACTCGACCAGATTGACTGGAAGAAGATGACGCCCAACGGTCGGCATGCCGCCAATAATGAGAAGGTGAAACGCTATATCGACTTCGCCGCAAAGAATGGCCTTGACCAAGTGCTCGTCGAGGGTTGGAACGTTGGTTGGGAGGACTGGGCAAACATGTGGAAACGCGACGTGTTCGACTTTGTCACACCCTATCCCGATTTTGACATCAAGATGCTCAACGACTATGCTCACAGCAAGGGAGTAAAACTCCTCATGCACCACGAGACCTCGTCGTCGACTCAGAACTATGAGCGCCACATGGAAAAGGCCTACAGCCTGATGAACCATTATGGCTACGATGCAGTGAAGAGCGGGTATGTGGGTGATATCATCCCTCGTGGCGACCACCATTTCTCGCAGTCGATGAACAACCACTACCTCTATTGCATCCAGGAGGCTGCCAAGCACCATATCATGGTCAATGCACATGAGGCGGTAAGACCTACCGGACTCTGCCGTACCTATCCCAACATGGTGGGCAATGAGAGTGCGAGGGGAACGGAATATGAGGCGTTCGGCGGAAGCCGACCCGACCATACCGTCATCATTCCGTTTACCCGTCTGCAAGGTGGTCCTATGGATTACACACCTGGTGTACTTGAGACACAACTGAACACCTGGAGCGACAATCCCAACTTCGTCCATACGACTCTTGTGGGGCAATTGGCTCTCTATGTGACCATGTACAGTCCATTGCAGATGGCTGCTGACCTGCCTGAAAATTATGAGAAGTTTGACGATGCCTTCCAGTTCATCCGCGACGTGGCAGTAGACTGGGACGATTCCAAATATTTGGAGGCAGAGCCTGCCGACTACATCACTGTAGCACGCAAGGCAAAGGGAACCGCCAATTGGTTCATCGGTGGAAAGTGTGACGAGAATGGTCATCAGAGTACCATCCGCCTCGACTTCCTCGACAAAGGCGTGAAATACGACTGCACTATCTATGCCGATGCCAAGGATGCCCATTACGAGACGAACCCCAAGGCTTACACCATCTCTCGCAAGACGGTGAAGAAAGGCGACGTGCTGAAACTGAAAGAGGCTCCCGGTGGCGGTTTTGCCATCAGTATTATAGCCAGATGATTAGGAGTATAGGAGATTAGGAGTAAATCGATTATTATATATGAAGAGAATCATCACCACATTGGCTGCAACATTGTTACTAACCACTGTCACCCATGCCCAGTCGTTCAATTTCAATGAGTGCGAGGCATCGCCGGAGAAAACCACCTTCCGGTTGATTGCACCGCCTGATGCGCGGGGCGTGAAGGTGAGAATCTACAAGGACGGTGTCGGCGGAGACCCCATCCGGACAGTGAAAATGCACTATGAGGACGGTACGTGGACCGCAACCATCCACCATAGCCCCAAACGCTCGCTGAAAGGCAAGTTCTACACCTTCGATATGATGGGCGACCGCATCGACTGGCATGAGACTCCTGGCATCTTCGCCAAGGCGGTTGGTGTCAACGGCCGGCGGGCTGCCATCATCGACATGAGAGACACCAACCCCTATGAGTGGGATAAGGACGAGAGACCTCCCCTTCGCTCTCCTGCCGACCTCGTTATCTATGAACTTCACCATCGTGATTTCTCCATTGCCCGAAACATCAACCTCGACCCGGGGGAGATGTTTGTCAAACGGCAGGCCACCGATTTTCCAGGTAAGTTTCTCGCCTTGCGCGAACAATGGGCACTCGACCATCTCAAGTCGCTTGGCGTAAACGCAGTGCATATCCTTCCTTCCTTCGACTTCGCCTCCATCGATGAGTCGAGTCGTGCTCCACAGTATAACTGGGGCTACGATCCGCTCAACTACAACGTGCCGGAGGGGTCTTATTCCACCGATGCCGCCGACCCCGCCACACGTATCCGCGAGTTCAAGTCGATGGTTCGTGCCCTCCACCGTGCTGGCATACGGGTTATCCTCGATGTGGTGTACAATCATACGTACGACCTGAAGAACAGCAACTTCCAACTCACCTGGCCCGACTATTACTACCGCAAGAACGCTGACGGCAGTTACAGCAATGGTTCGGGATGTGGCAATGAGACGGCCTCGGAACAACCCATCATGCGTGAGTTCATCATCGAGAGTGTGAAGTATTGGATTAACGAGTATCATATCGACGGGTTCCGATTCGACCTCATGGGCGTACACGATATCGAGACAATGAATGCCGTCCGTGCTGCTGTGGACAAAATCGACCCCTCCATCTTCATCTATGGTGAGGGATGGTCGGCAGGCACATGTGCCTATCCTCAGGAGAAGTTGGGCATGAAGGCAAATATCCCACAAATGCCCCGCATCGCCGCCTTCAGCGATGAGTTGCGTGACGCCCTGCGCGGACCGTTCAGTGATGACACCAAAGGTGCCTTACTGGCCGGTATTCCAGGCGAGGAGGAAAGCGTGAAGTATGGCATTGCTGGTGCCATTGCCCATCCGCAGGTGGCGATGGACAAGGTGAACTACACCAAAGTGGCATGGGCTACAGAACCCACGCAGATGATAGCATATGTGAGTTGCCACGATGATATGTGCCTTGTCGACCGCCTGAAGACATCCATCCCCGGCATCAGCACCGAAGAACTCATCCGCCTCGACAAGTTGGCTCAGACTGCCGTATTCACTTCTCAGGGCGTTCCCTTCATCCTCTCTGGAGAGGAAATGTTGCGTAACAAGAAAGGAGTCCACAACAGTTTTGAGTCGCCCGACTCTGTCAACCAACTCAACTGGAATAACACAATCCGCTATGCTGATGTGCTCGACTATTACAGTCGTCTGATACAGTTGAGGAAAAACCATCCTGCTTTCCGGCTCGGTAGAGCCGAACTGGTCAGGACTTCTTTGGAGTTCTTGCCCACACAGCCCTGTATGGTGGCATACCGCCTGAAGGACTATGCCGGTGGTGACACTTGGGGCGACATCGTGGTGGCGCTCAATGCCAACAAGGAGGCGAAGACCATCAGTGTCCCCAAAGGCAAGTATACTGTGGTATGCCGCGACGGGAAAATCAATGAGGAAGGACTGGGCACAGTCACTGGTCCCACGGTGACCGTTCCCCCGCAGTCGGCACTTATCCTGCACAATTAACCCACTCCAACAACCATCATCAGTATGAAAAGAATCCTATTGCTGTTTACGCTTTTCTTAGCTGTGACTACCACTATGAAGGCAGCACTCAAAATTGACCGCATCGACCCCACCGACTGGTATGTGGGGATGAAGAACCCTTCCCTCCAGCTGATGGTCTACGGACCTGGCATCGGCAGTGCGGAGGTGACCACCGACTATCCGGGTGTGCGCATCGACAGCCTTGTGCGTGTTGAATCGCCCAACTACCTGCTCGTCTATCTCAACCTCAGTGGTGCACAGCCGGGGGAGATGAAACTGCAATTCAAAAACGGCCGGCAGAAACGTGATGTGGCTTACCGCCTGAAGGCACGCGAGATGGCAGGAACTGAGCACAGGGGATTCACCAATGCCGATGTGCTCTACATGCTCATGCCCGACCGCTTCGCCAGCGGCAAGACGGACAATGACCAAATCAAAGGCTTAAACACGTATGTCAACAACCGCCTTGAACCCAGTCTGCGGCATGGCGGTGACCTTGAGGGCATCCGCCAGCATCTCGACTATTTCAATGAATTGGGGGTAACGGCCCTGTGGTTCACTCCTGTGTTGGAGAACAACTCTCCAGACAACAACGGATTCAGCACCTACCACGGTTATGCCACCACCGACTATTACAAGGTGGACCCACGCTTTGGTACCAACGAGGAATATCGGCGGTTGACTGACGAGGCGCACAGCCACGGCCTCAAGGTGGTGATGGACATGATATTCAACCACTGCGGTTTTGAGCATCCGTGGGTAAAGGATATGCCTACTCACGACTGGATTAACCTGCCTAAGTGGCTCGAGGAGTCAGGCGGTACATCCGACCCGAGAGGAACGTCGTTCCTCCAGACGAGTTACAAACTCACTCCCGTGGTGGACCCCTATGCCTCGAAGGTGGACCTCAAGGAGACCGTGGAGGGTTGGTTTGTGCCCACCATGCCCGATCTCAACCAGCGCAACACCCATGTGATGACTTATCTGATTCAAAACAGCATTTGGTGGATTGAGACGGTGGGTATCGATGGCATCCGAATGGACACTTATCCATATGCCGATGCCAAGGCGATGGCACGCTGGATGCACGAAATCGACAACGAGTATCCCAACTTCAATACGGTGGGGGAGACCTGGGTGACGGAACCTGCATATACAGCTACTTGGCAGAAGGGTTCGAAGCTCGCTTCGTTCAACAGTTACCTTAAGACGGTGATGGACTTCAGTTTCTACGACAAAATCAATCAGGCAAAGAGTGAGGAGACCGACGGATGGTGGAAAGGCTACAACCGCATCTACAACAGTTTGGTGTACGACTATCTCTATCCCAACCCATCGAGTGTGATGGCTTTCATCGAGAACCACGACACCGACCGCTTTTTGGGCAATGGCACCGACACGCTCGCCCTCAAACAGGCATTGGCGTTGTTGCTCACCATCAACCGCACGCCACAACTCTATTATGGAACAGAGGTGCTGATGAATGGCACTAAGGAGGTGACCGACGGAAATGTGCGCAAGGACTTCCCTGGAGGATTCCCAGGTGACACAAAAAACTGCTTCACCCGTGAAGGACGTACCCGTGTGGAAAACGCCATGTTCGACTGGTGCAGTCGTCTGCTCCATTGGCGGAAGGGCAACGAGGTGATTACAAAGGGGCATCAGACGCAGTTCATTCCTTGGAAGGGTGTCTATGTCGTAGCACGGCAGTATGGGAACCGCAAGGTGATGACCATCATCAATGGCACTAATTCTCCCGCTGCATTGGAGGTGGGTCGCTATGCCGAGATTATCGACAATGCCGCCCGTGGCACGGATGTAACCACTGGCCGCACAGTACGTCTCGACAAAGATGTCTCCCTCCGTCCGCGCCAAACCATGGTGGTGGAGTTCTAAAACAAAAATGCCGGCAATCAGCCGGCATTTTTATTTTGACAAACGAATGAAACGACAGAGGATTGCCGTCGGTTTCTATTTGTCGTAACCGTAGGCGGGATTCTCGTACATTGAGATGTTGATTTTATAGCGCATCATCTCGTCGAGGTTGTGGATGGGATGCTCCACGTCGTTGGGGATGGGGAGTTTGGAGAACTGCTGGAAATACAGCAGGCAGGCATCACGCCACCAGACGGCGTCACGGGTCTGGATGCGCAGTTTGCGCTGCACCTCGTCAAAACGTTGTGCGTCGACAAACGGTTTCATGTTGTCCCAAATTGTCAGGAACTGCCTCGTCTGATGCACGCCTAAGTCGTATTTGTGACACAACTCATCCCAGAACGTTCTTCCGCTCTTCA
>JAGCXX010000218.1 GCA_017961115.1 Prevotella sp.
CTTGCTGGTGTTGTTGATCCAGACATCTGCTTTCAGGCTCTCGCCTTTCAGTGCAAGATACTCATTGGCTGCCTTCTCGTCGTGGAACCTGTAAATCAGGAACGAGTGGTCATCCTTGTCAAGCATGATCTTGGCATCAGAACAGGACTGGAGCAGGTGGGATATATGCAAAAGATTCTTTCCCTTCGGTGCTTCCACGGGAATCCCTTTGCTGCCATTTTCTAGAATCCTTCCACCAAGGTCATCCGCATAGATTGTTTTCCCGTTCACCGAGATGCTATCGCCTAGGAAGCGGTTGCAGATGCTGTCGGACTTGTCCCATTGACGGACACTTATCGTGGTTCCGTACTTTTGCAATGTCTTCAGCAGTTCCACAACTGCAGGGTGGAGCAAAGGCAATGCACATGGAAGTTCTATCTCCAAGTCACTGAAGAGGTCTTTCTTTTCCTTATTTATAAATGACAGGACGGTCTTCAATCTATCAGGCATTCCTGGACAATCAAAAAACACTTCCGTTCCGGCAAGCACATCAAGCCTACCGCTGCCGTTTGTCTCTGCCTCTGGCTGCCATTTGTCCAATATGAGGCTGTCGCGCCATCTGAGGGCCTGCTCTGCCGTGCCAAGGCTGGAGAGCCTGAATGATGCCGCCAAGGCGTTGTCAGGATACTGCCTCATATATTCAGACATCGCCTTGAAGTATTTCACGGTACGGTAGTGGGTGGGATGGTTTTCCACATGAATTCCCAAACGGAGTTCCAGCATGCCTACTAGTCCCATTGTGTCACAGGCAAAAGCATCCATCAGGTGTGTATTCTCTTCGTTCAACCCGAGGAAAACATGACCTACAAATTCTGGTGAATAAAATACTTTCATTTCTGCTGTTTTATATTTGCTGCAAAACTACATCTACGTTGTCTCATTTCGTGGCACAAGCGAGAAGAAAATGTCAAAAAACTCATTTTTCAGACCTTTTCCGAGCGCAGAAACGATTCGCCGAAGGTAGAGTGGTATAAGCGAGAGAAAAATACGAAGAATAATTGTTTTAGTCTTTTTTGAGCGCAAATTTCCTACGAAGGTTATTATTTTTGTTCATCTCCTTCCGGTTCATATATTGCCGCAGCTTCCAAATGCATTGTATGTATCTCGTCTGCTAGCCATTTTGGAGTGAGCACCTTAATCAAACTCCCACGACTTAATAAGTGGGCACTGAAATCAATGGTCGGGCGCATGAAAAGTTCGAAATCGGAAAAGTTCTCTCCCTTGACAATCTCATGCTGGCTCTTGTGTACTGGCAAGTCTTTCAGATAAAAACGTTCAAAACCATATGCTCTGATGACAATCCGCTCCGGCTTGGTGTCATCGCCGACAAGCACGCCATAGCACTCGTTGAAGTACTCCTGGGCATCAAAGTCAGGGTCAATCCTGAATTTGGTGTCGGTTAGTTCTATACTCAGGATTCTGTCGAATGAGAACATCCCGAAGTAGTCTGACTCCGGCTTTTCCTCTGTAGCATCACGGTGGAAATGCCCCAATATATACCACCGTTGCTTGAAGAGTTTGAGACAATAAGGCTCAAAGTTTAGGTGATTGGGGGTGTCGGAGCCGTACTTCCTGTATTCAACGGCTATTCTCACACTTTTCTTCATGGCCTCAATGACCATCCCCAAATAATCATTCTCTGTTGGGACGGACTGGAGCAAGATTCTGTTTTGCAGCGACAGGCTCTCACTGATGATGTTGTTGACGGAAAGCGTGGAGAGAAGCCAATTCTGAACACTATTACCCTCCAACACCTCATCGTTGCCGATGTAATACTTGTAACCATTCTGGCGGTCACACTCGATATAGATGCCGAACATATCCTGAATGGCATCTTTGTGTCGGTTGAAAGTGGAACGGGCAAGTTCCACTCCTTCGCTCAGGGAACTTCGGAGCCATTTCTCCTGAATCTCTGAAAACGTAATTTTTCGCGCCTTGTGAATGGTTTCCACAAGCCAGATATATTCCTTGAATTTGAAAGCTGTTTTCATATTTGAGATCCTCGGTTCAGTTGTCTGCTCTATGGAATTTCATACCATCCCATTTCAGTGTCAAGGAAGTGAACTTCTTCCCTTCGTAGGTCTTCACAATGATGTCCTTTCCAAATCTTGGGAGTTCGAAGAGAACAGTCGGTTTTACCTCATACCATTTTTCATACTCTTCTTTCGTCATCTTTATCACCTTTTCTGGATTTGAATAGGAAATATAATAGCTTTTGGTGTCGCTGTTGTATCCATAGCTCGATGGCCCCGTTTCCTTTTCAGTCAGGCAGACACCAACAGGGTCGTCATCCAACTCCTCCCACTCGTGCTTGGCAGGATTGTACAGACTGATTTCAATATACGTGCATTCTGTTAAGGCAGGTTTGCCTTCGCTTATGATAACGCTATTCCATGCCACCAATTGTTTGCCGTCACTGCGGTTCCAGAAGCATATCTCCACATAAGTGTGCTCATCTATTTCAGCTGGATTGTTGTCATAGCGAAAATATCCGTTTTTGGCATCAAGTGTGATTTTTTCACCTTTCTTTTGAGGTCGGCCTTTCAGATATCGTTGCCATGCATCATGCACAGCACCTAACAGCTCGCCTTCTGGCTCGCTCAATTGGTTGCTCACGATTTCTCTGATGGTCAGGCGGTTGTTCCTTCCTTTCCTTGTAGTCTGAGCACTGATGCTGCAGCATAGCAGCATCATGAATAATATGAATACAGTTGTTTTTTTCATAGAGCAAAAATGGTTGATAGTTTTGTTATTTGATATCATATCTTTTGACATAAACTCCTTTTCCCAGTCCGGCGGGAAGGGGCGTCTTTTCTGCGCGTCGGTATTTGCCGTTGGTCCAGATACCATCATAGGAAGGGGTGCTGAGGTCTGACCCCAAAAGGGCATTCGCCCAGGTGTTCACCACTTCAATACGCAACTCGTTCTTGCCACGCTTCACGGCTTTGGTGATGTCGATGCAGTGGGGAGCCATCCAGGTAGTGCCACAGCAAATGCCGTTTACGTAGATGGTGGCGACGTCGTGGACATCGTCAAGTTGGAGCCACACCTGTCCTTTCACCTTCCCTTTGTATTTGAAGGTGTTCTCATACCTCACATGTCCAGAATAGTATTTGATGCGTGGGTCGTCATAGGTTTCCCACCCCTTGAGCGTGTCGGTAGTAAGTTTGATGCCGTTTTCCTCAAAAGTCATCTGCCAAGTTCCGGTCACTTTAGTCATGTTGGACACATGGGATATGCCAGCCGATGACTCTTCCAAGGGCATCAGCAGACCAGCGGGTTCTCTCTGGTCTGAGGCGATGAGCAGCACTGAACCATAGGGTGTGAGGGTGATTTTATCAGTGGCTGCAGACGTATGTCCCTTCATTGGGTCGACAATAAATCGATATTCCTTCTTGGTCCTGAGCTGGGGCGTGAAAGTGATGGTCGTGGCGGTTTGGTTGCTGATGAAATAGATGTCTGTCTGTCCGTCTTGTCGATGCGTATAGTCGAGTCCCGTGGGCAACAGGATGTCGGGTTGTATGCCGATGCTCCCCATGTTGGGTTCTGTCCAAGGTCTGTCGATGATGACGGCTCCTTGTTGGCGCAATGCCTCTATCTCATTCTTGCCCGTATTGATGTTGGCAGGATTCATCTTCCTTGCCTGAGGCACCACGATGGCGCGGTAGCGCATGCCGTCGCGGGTCACCACAACGCCGTTTTCCACCCGCATGCCACGGAGCACATCATGGTTGAAAGAATCGTATTTGTAGCCATGCAGAGGGTTGACCCAGTCTTCTGCCTTGGTCATGTTGCGGGTGTGGTTGACGCCCACCGGACTGGTTTCCATCGGCTGTCCCTCGTTGCGCAGTCTCACGGCCTCACGCTGGAGGATGGAATCGCCGAACAGGCCAGGAAGAATGTCGGTGAGCCGCTCAGGAAGGATGGAGCGCCGAGGCAGCTCATCGCCGATGTAAACAGCCAGGTCAACCACCGGATTTCCCCGCTGCAGGAACGTCTGGCAGTTGCGGATATATTCTGTAAAGGCAGGCATCTCACGCCACCAGGTGTTGTCGCGTTGGAAGAAGGTGCCGATGCCATCGAGTGTCATTCCGGGCCTGCGGTCCGTCCACGGATTGTGGGTGCAGACATGGAAGACGATGCTGTTGATGCCAAGGCAGTAGTTGCGGTCGAGCAGCGGCTTGAGCAAAGCGGGCGTCTCATCCCAGGTGCCCCGTACCTCCGTGAATCCCTCTGCTTGGATGATGGGCTTGCCATAGATATGAGCTCCGCTTATGGCGTCGAGCATATCGTTGGGCTTGTCGTGAGTGGGTGAGTTGAGCCAGAACTCTCCCATGGGATAGTCAGCATGACGGTAGTGCAGCAGTCCGTCGCTCACCATGGTGGGGGCGACGCACTCTGTGGAGAGTTGCACGCCATACTGTCGCGCTGCCTTTTCCATCTCATCGAAGAACACCCCATCGATGAGGTCGGCGATGGTCTGGCGGATGTCGCGCAGCACCTGCTCGCTGCACTCGCTGTTCTCAATGCTTACTCCGGCATAGACGGGCAACCATGGCAGGAGGTCGTAGCCGCGGCGCTTGGCAAACTCATCTGCGAAAGACAGGTTCCAGTTCTGTGACCCACATTCCCAACTGTCCACATGGAGGCGTGTGACGACACCTCGTGGAGCATGGTCGTGGATGGCACCAAACCAGTGGGTAAGTTGTTTGCGGATGGCTGAGCGAGAGAACTTGTCGCATTCCAGTCCTCGGCCTCCGCCACCAGTGGCATTGGCGTGTCCCGTCGAGGTGTGTCCCATGCGGAGGATACGCCACAGCCCACGGGGAACATTGACTTGCCCTTTGGATATGTCGAGACGAATGATTTTCTCTTGTGCTACACAGTCGTTGGCATCGATGGGGAAGGGGGAACTGACCCGCCACACTGCTCCTGACTTGCCTTCATAACCGTCGATGACAGGTGTGCTGGACAGTTCAATTTGGGCAATTTTCAATGTCGGCTTCCATTTGGCGGCATCCATGTCCTCACTGCCAGGGTCGCTGCCCTCCGGTGTCCAATGGAACTTGAAATACCTTGCCTTGGTGGCAGGGATGGCATAAGTGGCGTATGCATCGGTGTTCTGCCAACCTTGTCGGGCAGGTTCGATATTGCGCACATGGCGGTAACTGATGCCGTCGTCGGAGGCATACACTTGCCATCGGTGGGCCTCATAGTTGTTTCCACCGGTGATGATGCGCACCTGCTGCAAGGTGAAGGGTGTGTCGTAACTAAAAACGATGTCGCAAGGGTCGTTGCTGCGAAAGGGAAACTCCACTGAGGCATGAGGCTTTCTTCCGTCGGGCTTCTCTGCCAAGGGAATGGCGTATGTGGCGATGTCCTCATAATAGTTTTCAACAGTGGTGGGCTGAGGGAGTGTGACTAATCCGCCTTTGCTGCTGATGATGGTGTCGCTCCACACCACGTGCTGCATGGACTCCTCGGGAGTAATCCAGGGGCCTCCGCCAAGAGCGAAACCATCGGAGAAATGGATGCCTATCTCCAGTCCCAGACTGTCGGCGATGCGGAATGCCGTGTCCATGCGCTGCCACCATTCCGGTGACAACTGGCGGGCAGTACCGCCATATTGTGCTCCGTCGCTCACATCCTTGATGGGCATGAGATAGCAACCGCCGATGCCCGCATCCTTCATGCCTTGGAGGTCGAGGCGTATGCCCTCATCACTCACACAACCATACATCCAGTACCAAAACGTCCAGGGTTTGGTGGTGTCAGTGGCTGAGACATGAATGCTGCAGAGGGCAGCCAGAAGGATGAAGAGCGTCTTTTTCATTCAAGAAGGTTTTTACTCAAACCGTAGTTCGGCGGAATAGACATGCATTCCCGTTGCCCAATAGGGTTGGGCTGAGGGACCGTTAAGGTCGGTGGTGTTCACCTTGTTGCGCACGGCGGGAATGGCTTCAAACAACGAGAGACCGGTAGCTGGCAGTTCGTAGAGCAGGTGGTCGCGTCCGTCGCGGGGCTGATAGACACCGACGTAGATTCTGTTTCCAGAGCGTGGAAGGGTAGGCTGGATGCCGATTTTGCCTTCAGCGGTGTTCAACTGCATCCATTCCACATGCGAGAAATAACCTTTGAATTCCGGGTACTCGAACGACTCTCCAGGGATGGGATCGTTGTATTCGGTCTGCCAATAGCCATACTGCGGACCCTCTAGGCGGTTCTGCCACACGCGGTAGGGACCATTGCCCACCCATTGCTTGCTCTTTACCTGAGTCTCGGGGTAGTCGAAAGTAATGCCCATCATATCGACCACGCCGTTGAACAGGCAATAGGCAGTGAAGTGTATGCTGCCATCCTCATGGAATTTCCATACCACTTGCGTCATGCTGCCATGGTCGTATTTGGCTGTCAATTGGCCGTTCTCGAAACTGAAACCAGCAAAACTGCCCTGGTCGTCGTAGGTGGTGTATTGTGTCTTTTTCTTAAATGCCTCCTTGTCGTCATGGTTGAAGAACCCATCTTGAGAGCGGTCGCTGCGCTTGACTGCGATGAAACGTGGACCGTTGCTGAGGGAGATGGTACGCGAACCGATGCCCACTTTCTGCAGATGTCCGTCTTTCTTGGAGAAGACGTAGGTCTTGTTGGCTGTGGTGATGGTCATTTCATCGGCTGTCTCCGTCATGCTGGCTGATGTGGGGAGGGTGCACATTCCTGTTGCTTTTTTCAGTGATTTGCTCCATGTGAATACCTCTTGTCCAAATGGGTCTGTTGCCGTCACCTGCAACACGTCGCCGCTGCCTTTGGGGATGTCCACATAACCTTTATCGCCTGGCTTCAGGTCGGGCGATGGGAGGGTGCCTTGCCCGACAACCTTCGCTTCCGACTGTCCGATGGCTGGCATATTGAGGTATTTGTAGGTGAAACGGCAGTCTTTCAGGTTGGTGAAGTCATAATGGTTGGTGAAGAATATGGCATTCTCACCCCATTCCAGTTGGATGGGACTCCATACCTCCTTGATGGTGAAGTATGACCCTTCTTTCTCGTGGTGAGGGCCGACAATGCCGTCGGCGGCGTAGTTGCCCACGCAGTCGATGATGTTGTCCATGTCGGTGCGTACCACTCCTTGGTCAGCAAGGTCCCAGAGGAAACCTCCGGCACAACGCCGGTTTGACATCATTAAGTCCCAGTAATCCTTCAGCCCGGCACCATGTCCGCCATCATATAGGCCATGCAGAAACTCGGTAGGTAGGAAGATTTCCTTCTGCCGCATGAACTCCGCCGTCTCGCCCCATGAGCGGTAGTGCTTGGTCTCAAACCCGTTGCGGTTGGCCCAAGGATAGAGCACCACACGTTTCTGGGGGTCGAACTTATCAAAAAAGGGTTCCAGTTCGTAGTTGAACCCACCTTCGTTGCCATTGCTCCAGAAGATGACCGATGGGTGGTTGACGTCACGGGTCACCATCTCCTCCACCAATTGCTGACCGTTGATGGTCTCATGTGCCCAATGCCATCCGCTAAGTTCGTTTTCCACATAGAGCCCCAATGAGTCGCAGGCATCCAAAAATTCGGGATCGGCAGGATAATGGGACAAGCGCACGGCGTTCATGTTCATGCTCTTGATGAGTTTCACGTCCTCGATATTTTTTGCCTTAGAGAGGGTACGTCCAGTCTCCGGACGGAAAGAGTGACGGTTGACACCTTTGAAGATGACCCTTTGACCATTGATGTATACACCATCACTGGCGCGATATTCGATGGTGCGGAAACCAAACCTTTCGCGCTCCACATGGAGCGTCTTGCCTTGGCTGTCTTTGAGTGTGAAGACGGCGGTGTGAAGGTTGGGCGTCTCTGCTGTCCACAACCGTGGTGTCTTGACGGAGAAGTCCACACGGTGGATGTCGGATGCACCCAATGCCTTGCTCTTTCCGATGGCCTTGCCGCTGGCATCGACAATCTCCACCTCTACACTGGCGCCTTCAATGGCACGGTTGAGAAACACATCAGCCTGGAAGCGGCCATCCATGCCTGCATTGATGGCGACGCGGCTGATGTTGCGTGCAGGTTTGCTCACCACAAACACCGGACGGATGATGCCGCCGAAATTCCAATAGTCAGCACGTCGCTCAGCCATGTTCACCTGTTCATTTTCACTCTCCTTGCTCACCTCCACCTCAAGGAGGTTCTTTTTCTTCCCGAAGAAAATACGGTCGGACACATCATATTGGAAACGGTAGAAACCACCATGGTGCACACTGCCAGCCTTCCTGCCGTTGATGGTCACACGGGCATCAGTCATGGCTGCTTCGAAGACGAGGAAAATCTGTCTGCCAGACCATGACTCGGGTAGGGTGAACTCATACTTGTACAATCCCTTCTCGTCAGCGATGCCTTCGGGATGTGCCTTGCCATAAAACCGCATGCCATATTGGTAGGTGCCAAACCCCTGAAGTTCCCAACAGGAAGGGACACCAATCTTCGTCCACTTTCCGGCATTGCGTCCATCGGTGCACTGGAAGTCCCATTCCACCATATCGTCACAGCCCGTACCGCTTAGGTATTGCCGGTGGGTTTGCACGTCGGTTGGTTGTGCCATCATGGTCAGTGCAAAAACGGTCATCCCGATGACCAAAAAAATCTTTTTCATAGAATAAGTTTTTAGTGGCTTGTGCCTCTCGCGCACACATGCCTGTTATTTGTATATATGACTCGAATACTATGGTTATGTAACCAATTCAAGTTTCGCATTCGCTCAACTTTCAAGAAGTTAAGCAGCACTTTGTTCACTCTATAGACACACTGGCCTGTCTGCTCATTTGGGATATCGCAATACACTACGTCGCTGGGCTGCAACTCCACGCTATGGTAGTCAACCTTATTGGTCTCTACATGGCGAGCCTTCAAATGTTAAAATCAAAAGATTTATGGGAAAAAATTTGCTTTTATTGAGAATGAACTTTATATTTGCAGCAATATTTTTTGGATTTCGATGTTTCGAAATCAGTATTCGAGGTTGGTAGCTTCCTGCACCAACCTCTTTTTTGTTCTACTTTTACTTGTTTTCCGCAGTTTTGGCCCCATTTTATGAAAAAAACATGGAAAAAGTTGCAGTTTTCAATCCAAATATCTATTTTTGTCCATTCTTAATAAGGACACACCTAATAATAACCAATATAAATGACCTAACAAGACAATGCGGAAGAACCCTGCGAAAAGGGCGGAACCCATGACATTGTTAACCTAAAAAACAGAAATGAGAAGAATTCTCACCATCTTTTTGATGATGCTCGTCACACTCCAGATGTCGGCAGAGTTTCTTGTTGATCCTATGCAACTGGGAGCCCGTGGCGATGGCAGGACAGATGATGCCGCGGCTATCCAGCAGGCCATCGACCAATGCTCCGCTGAGGGTGGCGGCATTGTCATCTTCAGTCCGGGACACACCTATCTCTGCGGACCTGTGAGGCTGAAATCAAATGTAGTCTTGTTCCTCACCTCCACTTCTGTGCTTCGGGCCAATCCTGACGAGAGTGTTTACCGCCTCAGTGCCTTCGGCGCCAATGAGGGCGAGGGCATGATGTGGCTTTATGCCGATGGAGCAGAGAACATCACCATCATGGGACATGGCACTATCGACGGCAACGGAGTGGCATTCATGGGGGCCGAACTTGAGGACTCCTATGAACTCAAGCCCGTGACCACTTTCGACCCCCGTCCGCATGTGCTTACCCTCACTAATGTGCGCAACCTGACCGTGCGCGACATCACCATCCGCGATGGTGCCTATTGGACACTCCATCTCGTGGGCTGCGACGGTGCGGTGATAGACGGCATCAACCTGCTCAACAACCTCAAAATCCGCAACGGCGACGGCATAGATATCGACCATTCACGCAACGTGCGTATCGCCAATTGCCACATCACCAGCGGAGATGACTGTATCTGTCTGAAAAACCGACGCGAGACAGAACAATATGGTTCGTGTCACGACATCACGGTGACCAACTGCGTGATGACCAGTCGCTCATGCGCAATCAAAATTGGCAGCGAGAATGTGGATTCCATCTACAACGTCTTGTTCGACAACTGTGTCATCACCGCCTCCAACCGCGGACTGGGCATACAGAACCGCGATGAGGGAACTGTCACTGATGTGGTATTCTCCAACATCCTTCTTGATTGCCGGCTGTGGTCTGATGTATGGTGGGGGAAGGCAGAACCCATCTATGTCACGTCATACCCCCGGGCAAACGGCAACCACAAGGATGCCAACTGGCGATTCCCCAAGGGACAGACAGAGGGGCGTTGCGGTGAGGTGTCGCGCATCTGGTTCAACAACATACAGGCAACAAGTGAGAACGGATGCTTCATCGGTGGTGACACACAAGACAAGGTCAACCATATCTATATCAACAACCTTACCCTCACCATGCGCAGGTCTACTCCTTATGAGGGCGGGGTGTATGACAAACGGCCATGTCGCGGAGAAGGTTTTGTCAGTGGACAAGTGCATGGTATCTATGTGGATACTGCCAGCGATGTCTTTGTCAACGGGTTGTTCGTAGACTGGGGCAAGGCTGACTTCCCCAAGAAAGGACTCAACCATATGGAGAGAAATGGCGAGCGAATCATCGTCAAAGGAGAATTCTGAGTATTAATCACAAAATAGGAAACCAAACCAAATCTCAATCTAATTACAAACAATTATGCTAAAAGTACGATTCTTCAATTCAAGGAGGCTGGCGAAGGCTTTGCTTTCGATGGCTCTCTTTGCGTGCAGCACGGTGGCTTTCGCACAAAATGAGGTCACCGGTGTCATTACCGATGCCCAAGGCGAACC
>JAGCXX010000219.1 GCA_017961115.1 Prevotella sp.
CAACAGGTGTCATCGTTGCTACTGGATATATGTGGGCTTTGATACCAGAGGTCATTTCTTATGGTGAGTACACCACAGGACGCCGTATTTCTGGTATCGTCAATGCCTTGACTGGCATTTTCTTCAAAGCCGGTATGGCACTGGGTGGCGTGGTGCCAGGATTCGTCCTGTGGCTGGTCAACTACCAACCTGATGCTGAGGCCAACAATCTGCCGAAAGATTCACATGCTTGGTTCATCACCATGTTGATTTTCTCGCTCGTAGGACTTGCCCTCCTTGTCTTCTGCTTCAGCCAGACCAAAGAGCGTGTGGTTATGGACGAAAAAGAGACCAAGAATGTGAAGGTGAGCGACCTGTGGAAGGAGTTCATGCGCAACCGTCCACTGCGTGTCATCGCCCTGTTCTTCATCACTGCTTTCGCTATGATGTCTGTGGGCAATGCTGCCGGTGCTTACTTCATGAACAATATGGAGGTGCTTCCGCCAACCGTCCAGGAAGGTATCCGCTGGCTGGTCTGTGTGATTCCCGCCATCCTTTTGATTGTCGCCATGTTCATTATCTCCAAGTATGAACTGAGCGATGAGAAGATTGATGCCATCAACAAGGAAATTGAGGAGCGCAACCGCAAGGGTTGATGATGAACTATGAACAATAAACTATTTCTGGCAATAGCGGTCATTATATTGGCCGCCTGCCAACCTGCTGCAGAAGAGGGTCCTGCTCCCATGAAGGACGTCGTTGGCAAGTATTTCCTCATCGGGGCTGCCATCAATACCGATCAGGCTGCAGGCCGTGACACATTGGCTGTGGAGGCCATCAAGCGGCATTTCAATCAGGTGACACCTGAAAACTGCATGAAGCAGGAGGTGGTGGTGCCGCGTCAGGGAGAGTACTCTTTTGCCGATGCCGACCAGTTTGTCGCCTTCGCCGAAGAAAACGGTCTCAAGGCGGTAGGCCACTGTCTTGTGTGGCACTCACAGGCCGCCCCTTGGTTCTTTACAGACAATCGCGGCAATAAAGTGTCGCGCGATACGCTTGTCCAACGCATGCACGACCATATTGCCACTATGGTGGGACGTTATAAGGGACGCATACTTGGATGGGATGTGGTGAATGAGGCTTTTGAGGATGACGGCACGCTGAGAAAGACTCCATATTTGGAGATTATAGGCCCCGATTACCTTGAACTCGCTTTTAAGTTTGCCCATGAGGCTGACCCATATGTGGAACTATACTATAACGACTACTCTATGGCAAAACCCGAGAAGAGGGATGCCGTGTGCAAGTTGGTGCGTGACCTCAAGTCAAAAGGGCTGCGCATCGACGGTGTCGGTATGCAGAGCCACAATGGATGTGACTATCCCGACCTGAAGGATTATGAGGCCACAATCGACTCGTTGGCTGCCAATGGCGTAAAGGTGATGATGACGGAACTCGACCTCAACATGCTGCCCAACCCGGAGCAGTTTGGCGGGGCTGAAATCAGTCAGAATTATGAGTTTGACGAGAAGATGAATCCCTATGTCAACGGACTAGACTCAGCTGCCCAGCAACTCTTCGAGGAGCGCTATCTGGCTTTCTTCGACATCTATTCCCGCCATCGTGACCAAATCAGCCGTGTCACCCTGTGGGGCGTTGGCGATGGTACCTCATGGCTCAACGGATGGCCCATCCCTGGGCGCACCAACTATCCTCTGCTCTTCGACAGGAACTATCAACCCAAACCTGTCATTGAGAAAATTGAGCAATTGTTTGAAAAATAATCTATACTTTAAAAAATTACAATCAAATGGCAAAATCAAGGTATCTTTTCCCAAAAGACTATATGGCTGACCCCTCAGCCAATGTGTTCAACGGCAAGCTCTATGTCTATCCCTCACACGACTGGGACAGCGGCGAGTGTTTCGACGATGATGGCGGTCATTTCCAGATGCGCGACTATCACGTACTTTCCATGGAGGATATCATGGAAGGCGAGGTGACCGACCACGGTGTCATCCTCGATGTCGACCAGGTGCCCTGGGCAGAAAAGCAGATGTGGGACAACGACGTAGTGGAGAAAGATGGCAAATACTACCTCATATTCTCCGCCAAGGACTACACCGGCGTATTCCATCTAGGAGTCGCCGTGGCAGACAAGCCCGAAGGCCCGTTCATTCCACAACCGGCACCGATTATCGGCTCCTACAGCATCGACCCCTGCGTCTTCAAGGATGACGATGGACAGATTTACTGCTATTTCGGTGGTATCTGGGGCGGACAGCTTCAGTGGTACCGTGACAACAAGTTGAAACCAGCCGCCTCGGTGGGTGAGGAGAATTTCCGCCCGACGCTGCTGCCGGAAGGCGACGAGGATCCGCTGCCGTCACGCGTGGCTCGCATGAGCGACGACGTGCTGCAGTTTGCTGAGGCTCCACGCCCCGTCATCATCGTGGATGCAGAAGGCAAGCCGCTGCGCGCCGATGACCCACACCGCTTCTTTGAGGCCTCATGGATGCACAAGATGAACGGCAAGTATTATTTCTCCTACAGTACGGGCGACAGCCACTATTTGTGCTATGCCGTGGGTGACAATCCCTACGGACCCTTCACTTACCAAGGCGTCATCCTTGAGCCTGTGGTAGGATGGACCACCCACCACAGCATCGTGCAATACAAGGGCAAGTGGTATCTCTTCCATCACGACTGCGTGCCGTCGAACGACACCACATGGCTCCGCAGCCTCAAGGTGATTCCTCTCGATGTCGATGAGGACGGACGCATCCACACGATGAAGAGCGAGTAGCCCCTACCTTTCCCATTAGAATCAGTAAAAGGGAAGCCTTTTGGCTTCCCTTTTACTGATTCATTTCACGTATTTCCTGCCATTGTTGATATAGACACCTTTTTGTGGGATTGATTCAGCGATTTTGGTATACGACCGCTAAGTTAGGGGATAAAAATGAAAAATACAAATAAAAAGAGAGGGGAGACCATTGGTCTTCCCTCTTTAAATGGTATTTTATGCATTACTCTGTGGTAGCTGCTCCTTCTGCCTCTGGCTGGTCGAGACCCAGAGCCTTGCGGGCTGTGGAGTCATCAGGCTTCAGCTCATAGAGTTTCTTGTAGTAAGGTGTGGCACTCTCGAGGTCGTTCTTGTCACCCCAGTAGATGTAACCCACTTCGCTGAGCGCATTGATCAGATAGCTCTTCTCGTCATCGCTGATGTCGGACTTTGCCTCCAACTCAGAGATGAGGGGGAGGAGATAACTCAGAGCCGTGTCGTCGTCCTCGCAGCGATAAGCCTGATGACCCTTCTGGAATTTAGCGTAGATATCAGTGTGGGGATATTTCTTCACCAGGTTGTCATAGACATCCATAGCTTTCTTCCAGTTGGTCTCCTTATCCTCACCAGCCTTCACTTTCTCCACATAGATAAGAGCGAGCTTGCTGAACTCCGATGGTTTGGCATCAGGATTCTTGTCCAGATACTGAATGCTGTATTCCAAAGCCTTGTCGGTGTCGCCAAGGGCACTGTATGCCTCAGAGATAGCCTGCAGGTTCTTGAATGCCTCTGAATCCATCGAGAAAGCCTTGGTGAACTGCTCGATAGCCTTCTGATGCTGCTCAGCACCAGCAAGAGCCTGTCCATAGTAATTGTAGTCACCAGCATTCTTCTCAGCACTGCTGTTCATCAGCTTCTCAGCAAACTCAACGGCATCACCGAACTGCTTGCCAAACACACCGTTCATCATAGCAAGACGGAGGAAACCCGTGTTCTCGGGGAAGCGCTGTACGGCAGCCTTCGACACGCTCAGACCCTTGACGTAGTCACCGGCCTGAAGGGCTGCGAGGGCATACTCACCGATGCGGCTCTCTGTCAGTTTGCTGATGTTTGACTTGTTGAAATACTCCAAAGCCTTGTCGTAGTTGCCAGAAGTGTAGAAGATATGACCGGTCTCAGCCTCGATGGGGAAGTCGGGGACATTCTTACGAAGCTGGTTGAGGGCGTTCTCAGCCTCCTGCGGACTGCGCTTGCGGTAGACATTGGCATAGCTCATATAGCCGTTGGGGTTCTTCGGGTCAAGGTTCATAGCCTGCTGATACCACATGGCAGCCTGACCGCCATCGTCCTTCAGTGCCTCAACATCACCCTTGAGAATATAGGCGTCACCAAAGTTCTTGTTCTTTTTCAGGGCAAGGTCAGCACACTCCACTGCCTTGGTGAAGTTCTTGCCGGTCAGGTAGGCATTGCCCAATGCCACCATAGCCTCGGGGTCTTTCTTGAAGCTCTTCATGAAGTCCTTCACCAATTGCTTGGCGGCACCCACTGCCTGTGGGTCTTCCTTCAAGGCCTTCGACACTTCGCCGATGACTGACTGATAATCCTGAGCCATGGCAGGAGCGGAGAGTCCGAAGACAAATGCTCCCATGATAAGGAATTTCACTGCTTTTTTCATAATCGTAAACTTTTTATTTCCTTTTTGATGATTGATATAATCGCTTTTTTGACACCTTTTGAGGACAAAAGGTTTAAATATTTAGTTCTTTTTAATACTTACTTTCTTGATGGTGATGTCGCCACGGTAGGGAAGCAGTCCTGAACGCTTCACGATCAACTGTCCTGTGGGACTGGTGGTGTAGTTGGCAAAACTCCACGGCAACTTGCGCTGCGGGTCAACGCAGATGGCATAGACGGTGCGGGCAAAAGGATAGCGGCCGTCGAGAAGGTATACCTGATAAGGTTTCCAACTATTGGAGGCGGTAGCCTCGTCAAGAACCGACACCTTCATGACACGGATTTTGTTGATGAAGGTGAGGTTGGTGCTGTCACCCTTGTCATTGAGCCAGTTTGAACCGATGACGCCGATGGCGTTAGGAGTGTTGTGCACATATTCTATCACCTCGGCACTGGTGTTTACAGCGGTGATATTAGAGTTGTCGATGGGTTTGCCGTCAAGGATAGAGTCGACCACATAATGTAGCGTGGCAGACTCTTTGTTGTCAAAGACGACATCAAACTTACCCAATTTCGACCCCTTGTAAATCTCATTCCATTGTGTGACCTCGCCTTGAAGAATCTGCTTGATGTTCTTCACGGAAATGCAGGTGTCGGTGTTTTGAGGATGAACGATGAGCGCCAGACCGTCATAGCCAATTGGGAACACTGAAGGTATTTGCTTCTTCGTCTTCAGATAAGCCTCCTCACTCTCCTTCAGAGGACGGGTAGTGAAGAGAAGACAGGTCTCCATATCGCGGATCATCTCAAAACCCCGGTTCTCCGTCGTGTCCTTGAGATTGATCTTTGCCTTTGGCCATTTGAACTCAAATTGGTCAATCAACTCCTGGATGACGGGCTTGAGACTTTCATCCGCCACAATGGTTACCTCACCAGATGTCTCTGTGTCGGTGCGGCCACCACGTTTGTCACTGTTGTCACAGGAGACGAGCATTCCGCCCGCCATCACAAGACCGAACAAGGTATAGATGAATGTCTTTCTCATGTTTGATGATTTTGGTAGTTGTTGATTCCTTGAAAAACTATCGTCAGGGGCAACCGAAATTGCCCCTGACGCAGTTGGTCGTTCTACAATATATGAAATACGTAGAAAGGTTGGTTCATTTTACTGAAGCTTAAAGGTCACAGGCAGATTGTACTTCACGCGCACAGCCTGACCGTTCTGCTTACCTGGCTGCCATTTCGGCATGGCCTTGGTCACGCGGACAGCCTCTTTGTCGAGTGAGGGGTCAACGCCACGCACCACCTGTACGTTGGTGATGCTGCCGTCAGGCTCCACGACGAAGGACACGACCACACGGCCCTGGATGCCGTTCTCCTCAGCCACAGGAGGATAGTGGATGTTCTGCTGAAGCCATGCCAGCAGGGCTCCCTGGCCGCCGGGGAACGAGGGTTGCTGCTCCACCACGTCGAAAATCTTCTGCGTGACTTCCTGCTTCACCTCTTGTTTGGGCTCCTCGACAACTTTTTCTACCACAGCCTCACGTGCTGCCTCAATGGTACGGTCCTTAGTACCTTCCTGGTCCTTGGTACCCACAGCGGTGTTGGCATCCAACTGGTCCATCTGCTTCATCTGGTTGTCCTCTTTCACGAGTTCATCCTTCTTGATGACAGGGGCGGTAAACTTCTGGGTCTCACGTACCTGAGGAAGCTCCTTCTTTGGCTCAATCTTTGGCTTCTCTACCTTCGGCTTCTCTTCTTTCTTCTCCTCCTTTGCTTTCTGCTGGAGTTTGGAAAGTTCGAGTTGCTCCATATATGCCAGACGCTCAGCCTCGCGTTTGTCAGCCTCAATCTTGTAAACAAGGTATCCACCGACAATCAGCGCTGCGGTAATCAGTATGGCAAGGGCAAGAAGGTTACGCTTTGAGGTCTCGCGGCGCAACTGATAAGCTCCATACTCTTTGTTCTTGTTTTGGAACACAAGGTCGATCCATTTGGGATCGAAAAGATCAATATTTGACATAATTCTTACTCGTTTTTAAGTTAACCAATTACATCTTCACACCCTTCTTCTCGAGAAGTTTCTCGTCGTCGGGAGAGATCTTGTCGATGACGTATGTTCCAATACTCAGAATCTGCATCTCATCCAAAGCATCGACCATGTTCTTGTAGGAAGCATTGTCGGTGGGCTTGATGACAATCGTCAGGGTAGGAATCTTGCCGTCCTTCAACTCACCGCCCTTAATTTTACTCAATGCCTTGGCATAGGTACTGTCGGTGTAGTTCTTAGGATTGTTGGCACGATCGATGGCGAGGTTCTTCACCTCCAGCTCAATCAGCTTCACAGGCTTGGTACCGTCCTCAATGGCATGCTCACGGAGCACGTCACGGATGCCACCTTTTCCATTGCCCCAGCTGGTCTCTTTCACCCAGTCAGGGTTGTTGTACTCAGGCTCACCCTCTGCATAATACAGCTTGTTGTCGGCTGCCACGTAAAGCGTCACCGTCTGAGAGGCCTTTGACTCGTTCTTGTTCGACTCATCCTGGTTCTCATCATTACTCGGCATCGTCAACTCCATGGTTTGGGGCTTGCTCAGCGTCGTACAAAGCATGAAGAAGGTGATGAGAAGCATAAGCATATCCACCATAGGCGTAAAGTCTACGCGGACATTGATTTTTTTCTGCTTACTTTCTTTTTTCTTTCCCATTATTGATCCTCCGATGCTTTAAGGTTGGTGATCATGTAGTAGTGGCTCTCGTCCATGTCCTGAAGTTCGCTCATGACTTTCTTGACGGTCTTGTAGGGGGTCGTTGCGTCGGCCTTCAAGGCAATCTTGATGTTCTCGTTGACGGTACGAGCGGCGTCTACCCATAGTTGGAACTCGCTCATGCCGCCGTCGATGCTGTCAAGAGGTATGCCTTTAGTGGGCAGTACCTTATGGCGCTGGTCGGTCGACATCGACAAATAGGTCTTCATCTCTTCAAGGGGCACACCAAATGTACCCTCACGGGTGAACACGTCGAGGTCCAACGCGCTGGCGTCGGGCATCACCTCTGACAGTGTCTTACCCAATTGCTCAGTGTTGTCTATACTCATGAACACCTGGCCCTCTCCTGTAGGCTCGCCTGTAACGGCGTCCTTCTCAGGATTGACGAGGATGGTGAGGACACCATTCTCTGGCACCTTGATCTCGGAGACGGAACCCGGCACGTTGACCTTCACTGGCTCGTTCTTGACGAACGTAGAAGTCAGCATGAAGAAGGTCAGAAGCAGGGTCATCACGTCCGACATCGGCGTCATGTCGATCCAGACATCACTTTTCTTAACTTTTACTTTACCCATAGCGATAAATATTTATAAGGGTTAGCAAAAATTAAGCTTCTTCTGCGTGGGTTGCTTCGTAAGTCTGAGCAATTGAATAACCTACCTCGTCGAGTGCGAATGTCAGCTTGTCAACCTTGTTGGTGAAGTAGTTGTAGGACACAACAGCAAACCATGATGTAGCAATACCGAAGGCAGTATTGATAAGAGCCTCAGAAATACCTGCGGAAAGTTTTGCGGAGTCAGCACCACCACCTGCGGACAGAGCGGAGAATGACTTGATCATACCGACCACAGTACCGAGAAGTCCAGTAAGTGTACCGAGGGTAACCAGGGTAGCAACAATCGGAAGGTTCATTGTCAGAGTAGGCATCTCAAGCTGTGAAGCTTCCTCGTGAGCCTGCTGGATCTTAGCGACTTTCTGAGCCTTCTTGATGCCGGCGGTTCCTTCCATCTCCTTGTAAGCACGCAGAGAAGCGGAAACGACGTTGGCTACAGAACCCTTCTGCTGGTCGCAGAGCTGCTGAGCCTTTGCGAAGTCATTGGCGTTGAGAGCAGCCTTGATGTTGGCAACGAATTTGGGAAGAGCACCCTTACCAAATGCGGTGCGGAGAGCCAGCCAGCGCTCGATAGACATGGCGAGCACGGTGAGCAACAGTGAGTGAATCACAGGCACGATGATACCGCCCTTGAAGATGGTTCCCCAAACATCAATAGGTGTCTCCTTTGTCTCATCTGAGAAGTGAGACGGGCTGGCGAACCAGGTGAAGAACAGGGTGAAAGCGATGATGGCGCAAACTACGATAATCCAGAATGCACCTCTAACTCCGGTGAAGCCCGTCGATTTCTTCGGGGCTGCTGCTTTTGTTGAATTTGCCATAATTTTTTTAATTTGTTGATTTAAGTTATTGATAAGTTTAAGTTATACAATCCCTATTTGTAGTGATTATTGCATTGTTTATAGACGGTCATTTTCCAAGCATGGCAACTGCTTGGCGAATAACATCGCAAAGATAATAATTAACTCGAAGAAATGAGGGGTGATTAATGTTTTTTAACAAATATTTTTCTCTCTCGGTACTTTATCGCTCTGTTATTGCAGTTGCTGGAGCGCCTTGCTGATTCTTCGGATAGCCTCGCGGATGTTATCATCGCTCGTAGCGTAACTCATGCGGAAGCATTCCGGGTCGCCAAAGGCATCACCTCCAACTGTGGCGACATGAGCTTCCTCTAACAAGTAGAGCGCTAGGTCGGTGGAGGAGTTGATTGTCCGTCCGTTGTAGCTCTTGCCATAAAAGTGGCTGCATTTGGGGAAGAGGTAAAAGGCACCTTCGGGACGGTTCACTTCCAAGCCTGGTATGGCACTGGTGAGTTCCACGATGAGGTCGCGCCTGCGCTCAAAAGCCTGACGCATCTCCTCAACACATGCCTGTGACTGGGTGTATGCGGCTTCAGCTGCTTTCTGACTGACAGAGCACGCTCCGCTGGTGTATTGCCCCTGAAGTTTGTTGCAACCTTTTACAATCCATTCAGGTCCTGCCATGTAGCCGATGCGCCAACCTGTCATGGCATATGCCTTAGACACACCATTGATGATGATGGTGCGCTCCTTCATGCCTTCAAATTGCGCGATGCTCTCATGGTGTCCGGTGTAGTTGATATGCTCATAGATTTCATCGGCGATGACGAAGAGGTCGTCGTGCGAGAGCACCACATCGGCGAGAGCGCGCAACTCCTCCTTGTCGTATACGCTGCCGGTGGGGTTGCTGGGAGAGCACAGGATGAGCATCTTCGTCTTCGGCGTAATGGCGGCCTCCAACTGGCTTGCGGTCATCTTGAAGTTTTGTGCGAAACCTGTGGGAACGATGACGGGAATGCCACCAGCCAATTTCACCATTTGGGGATAACTCACCCAATAGGGGGCGGGAATAATCACCTCATCACCATCATCTACGAGCGCCAGTACGGTGTTGCACACCGACTGTTTGGCGCCGTTGGATACCAATATCTCGCTGGTGCTGTAACTGAGTCCGTTCTCCTTGCTCAATTTGTCGGCGATAGCTCGACGCAGTCCGGGATAACCAGGCACGGGCGAGTAGCGGGAGTAGTTGTCGTCAATGGCTTGCTTGGCACTCTCCTTGATACCGTCTGGTGTGTTGAAGTCGGGCTCTCCAACGCTGAGGTTAATCACATCGATGCCCTTGGCTTTCATCTCACTGCTCTTCTGCGACATCACGAGGGTGGCAGAGGGAGCCAGTCGATTGAGACGTTCTGATAGTTTTGACATAATTAATGCTTAGATATGCTATTGCATGCAAAGATAAATATTTTTGTGGTCTTAACGAGCAAAAAGGCTTTTTATTTTGCCTTTAGCTTCATTTTTTCTTCTTTTCCAACCTTACCCCTTGGAAGAAAATGGAGTCACAGATGCAGCGTGTGGCCCATGCGGTCCTGCTTTGTTTTCAGGTAACGCCAATTATATTCGTTGGGGGTCGTCTCTATCGGCACATTCTCCACAATCTCAAGTCCGTATGCCTCAAGACCGACACGCTTGACAGGGTTGTTGGTCATCAGGCGCATCTTCTGCACACCAAGTTGGCGAAGTATCTGGGCACCGCATCCGTAGTCGCGCTCATCAGCCTTGAAACCCAGGTGAACGTTAGCATCGACGGTATCGTAACCCTCTTCCTGCAACTTATAGGCAGCAATCTTGTTCATCAAGCCAATACCACGCCCTTCCTGCATGATATAGACCACCACGCCCTTGCCTTCTTTCTCTATCATCTGCATCGCCTTATGGAGCTGTTCGCCACAGTCGCAGCGCTTGGACCCTAAGATGTCGCCCGTGGCACAGGAGGAGTGGACGCGCACCAGCACAGGTTCACCTTCCTGCCACTCTCCCTTGATGAGCGCCATATGCTCAAGGCCATTGCTCTTTTGGAGGAAAGGTATCAGACGGAAATGTCCGAAGTCGGTGGGCATGTCCACTTCCTCACCTTTCTCCACCAAACTCTCTTTCTGAAGGCGGTAGGCAATCATGTCCTTGATGGTGATGATTTTCAAGTCCCACTGACGTGCGAACTCCTGCAATTGGGGCATGCGCGCCATTGAGCCGTCATCATTCATAATCTCCATCAGCGCACCGGCGGGGTATAAACCAGCCATCAGACAGAGGTCGATGGTGGCCTCGGTATGTCCGCTGCGGCGCAACACACCATGGTCCTGTGCATAAAGAGGACTGACATGCCCTGGGCGTCCGAAGGTAGCCGAGGTAGAAGTGGGGTCGGCCAATGCCTTGATGGTGGCTGCCCTGTCGAAGGCACTCACACCGGTAGCACAGCCTTCGAGTTTGTCGATGGTCACGGTGAACGGGGTTCCAAGCACCGATGTGTTCTCCGACACCTGACGAGGAAGATCCAGTTCCTTGCACCGTGAGATCGTGATGGGTGCACAAAGCAGGCCACGGGCATGCTTGAGCATGAAATTCACCTTTTCGGGGGTAATCTTCTCGGCGGCGATGATAAGGTCGCCTTCATTCTCACGGTCTTCATCATCGACAACGATGACAAACTTACCCTCACGGAAGTCTTTTACCGCACTTTCTATCTTCTCTGATAATTGTCTGTCCATATTATATTATAAGGTGTTGTTGCCCGATGCCAGACGGTCGAGTCCAGCTTCGGTGATACGATTGACTATTTGGTTGTTGATTTTCTTGATGTTGCGCAGGTCGGTCAGCAAACGGAGACGGAAACGCCACATGCGGAAATAAAGGAAGAGACCCAATGGGATGAGTATGGCCGATGCGATGTTCAGCCATCGACGCTCAAAGGGACGCGTGTGTGCCTTCTCTGACACGACAGGATAGCGGCCTAACAACGTGATGACTATGCTGTCGCGGGTATTGGAGAGGTCGTCTATTACCGACTCCAGTTCCTCGCTGATGCGCTCCACCTCATGGTCGGGTTGGTATTTGAAGAAAACATTGATGAAATTGGGCGGTGACTTCAGTCTGTGCTCATGAGAGTAAGCGGTCACTTCCTCGCTCAAGCGCGTGAGTTCTTCTTTATCCTTGATGTAGTCTGGGTCATGGATGATGACCTCCTTGCCCATCACACTGCGCTTACGGCGCATACCCAATAGACGCATACCCAGGTTGACGTAACTATCTAGGTTGAACACCGCTGAGTCGTTGTTGGCCTTGTAGGTGATGAATGCGGCGGTGGGGGTAAGGACTGCAGTGGCAAGCCCTTTGCCAAACCAGATGGCCCACGTGCCTTGGCGTGCCATGCGGTATCCGGTGTTGTCGAAGATGTAGAATATGATAAACACAATCACCGACACAATGATGGGAACGCCCAAGCCTCCTTTTCGTATGATTGCTCCCAATGGGGCTCCGATAAAGAAAAAGATGATGCAAGAAAAGGCGAGGGTGAACTTGTTGATGGCCTCTATCTTGTGCTGGCGGAGATAATAATCACCGTCACTGGTCACCATGCTCTTAAAATCGAGGTCGCTCATTTGCTGGTTCACCTTCGACAAGGCATTGTTCACTGCCGTCCTCTGCTTGTCGGGAGTCATGTGGGCATAAATGGTGTCATATTTGAAGGTTTTCCTGCTCAAATCCTGAATGGTGCGCAATGAGTCGGCCTTGCTCAGACCCTGTATGGCATAACTGTACATCCTCGCATCGTCGTAGAATCTGCGTCCAATACTGTCATAGTAGTGGTTGAGCGAGTCAATGTCGACAAATATCTGATTGAGGCTTTTCGACTGCGCGTTCTGTCCGAACACATTGGCATCAGCGAGATTGAAATCGCCGTCGAAGTCCAGCACGATGGTCTTCTTCCAGAATGTCTCACGGCGGTAGGGAACGTGGGCGCTTCCACCCATGTCCGAGGAGCGCATGTTCTCAAACCACTCGCCGTTGTAGAGGTTGAGCAGCAAGTGCTTCTTCTCGGCAGTCGACTGCAACATGCCGGAATCGGCGAGGATGATGGCGGCATCCTCATAGCTGTCTGTCATCTTGTAAATCATGATGCCATAGAGCATACCTGTCTCCATATCCTTGTGCTGCACATAGATATTGCACTGGGGAATGCCGTCATAGAAAATACCCTCGGGTATCTCCAACTCAGGACTTTTCTGCTTCATAGAGATGAGCAGCTGTCCGATTTTACTCTTGGAGTGAGGTCCAACGTTGTTTTGGAAATAGAAGGAGGCACAAGCAATCAGCACCGACACGATAATCAGCGGACGAAGAGTCTGCATCAGCGAGATGCCCGAAGCCTTGATGGCGGTGAGTTCTGAGTTCTCACCTAAATTACCAAAGGTGATGAGCGAGGAAAGGAGTATGGCAAGCGGCAGGGCTTGGGGCACCATCATCAGCGCCATATACCAGAAAAACTGCCCCATGATGTCGAGCGTCAGGCCCTTTCCAATGAGGGTGTCCACATACTGCCATACAAACTGCATCATCAGCACAAAGAGGCTGATGAAGAAGGTTCCGACGAAAAGCAGCGCAAACTGCTTGACAATCATGATATGCAATTTCTTGATTCGAAGCATGGCGGTCTGTGGCGGCTTTGCCGCTGTCATTCTGCAAAGGTAGTGCAAACCGAGAGAAAAGCAAAGTAAAAACGGAAGTTTTTACTTTCTTTTCCGAGGTGCAGCCTACCTTCGACCATGGGTCATTAACACCTTCACCCACCATTTGCATGATTGATAATCTCATAAAATTTTTCGTTTTTTCGGATAATATCACTATCTTTGCAAACAAAAAACCGAAAAAATGAATAACACAAGTTTCAATTTCGATATCCCCCGTGCCAAGCAAGTAATTCCCAATGGCACTAATATCGGCGACGACTTGGTGCTCATCAGTGCTTTTGAGGATGTGCCTTTAGTCACCGAACCCCGAAAGGTACATTGCTTTTTCGTCGCTATCTGCCTGGAAGGAAGTGCCCAATATACTGTTGACACCAAGGAGTTTATGGTAGGAAAGAACGATGTGGTGGTATTCAACGATGGACAAGTCATCGGCAACTATATGTTCAGTCGCGACTGCAAAGGGGTGGCGATAATGGTATCCAACGATTTCTTTGCTGAAATCATCAAGGAGGTGCATGAGATGTCACAACTCTTTCTCATCGCCTACTCACACCCTGTCTTCTCGCTCAAGCCAGAGAAGGTGCGCACGTTTATGGGATATTTCAACCTGATTAAGCAGCGGGTGGACGACCATGACCACCATTTCCGCCGCGAACTGGCGATGTCGCTTCTCAAAGCCATGATTTATGACATTGGCAATGAGATATGGCAGAGTCAGCGTACGGAACCCAAACGCACGCGCGCAGAAGCGATTTTCAACAAGTTCATCATGTTGGTCAAGGACAACTACCGCAAAGAACGGAGGGTGAGCTGGTATGGCGAACAACTGTGCATCACACCCAAGTACCTCTCCGAAACTGTGAAACAAGTGAGCCACCGTACGCCAAACGAATGGATTGACCATTATGTCACCTTGGAAATCAGGGTGTTGCTCAAAAACACGACAATGAATATCAAGGAGATTGCCGAAGAGCTCCATTTTCCCAACCAATCGTTCCTCGGCAAATACTTCAAGGAACACGTGGGCATGTCACCATCGAAGTACCGCAGGTCGTGAGGTATTTAAGAGGACCATCCTAAAAATTGACAGTGCAAGTCACTCCTTTTTTCAACTTGAGTTTCTTCCGCTTCCCCTTGTAGGCAATTTTGACTTTCCCTTTTTGGATGGCAGTAATGGATGCGCTGACTAATTCGCCCTTACTCCATGTGATGTCCACAGTATATCCCCCTCGGGCACGCAAACCTTCAACCCTACCCTCTCCCCATACTGTCGGAAGGGCGGGCAATAATTCTATTTCTTTTTCATCGCCTTGGAGAAGCATCTCACATACCCCTGCTGTTCCACCGAAGTTGCCGTCAATCTGGAATGGAGGATGGGCATCGAAGAGATTAGGATAGGTACCACCTGAGCGACGGCGGTCAGAACCTTTATAACCGTCAGGAGAGACATAGGTGAGCAACTTGCGGTAGATGCGGTAGGCCTGCTCTCCGTCATGGAGCCGAGCCCAAAGGTTGATGCGCCATCCGGTGCTCCATCCCGTAGTCTTGTCGCCTTTGATCTCAAGGGTACGTCGGGCAGCCTGGGCAAGGTCGGGTGTCAAATCTTTCGTGATATGATGACCAGGGTATAATCCGATGAGATGTGACTGATGCCGGTGCTGCGGGTCCCAGTCATCCCAGTCGTAATACCATTCGTTGAGGTCTCCGTCATGGCCGATGGTATAAGGATGGAGGCGGCTGAGGCTGTTCTCCACCTTTTTCAGGAAGGCTTTATCCTCTCCGACGATGCGGCCGGCAGCAAGGGTATTGGCAAACAATTCGCGGATGATGGCGAGGTCGGCAGTGCCACCATAGCAGGTGGTGCCATGGTAGCCCTCCGTGGTGCGGTACTCATTCTCAGGTGACGTACTGGGAGCGGTAATCAGTTCGCCTGGCTGACGGGGGTTGTCGATGAGCCAGTCAAGGCAGAACTCCGTAGCACCTCGCATCAGTGGATAGGCAGTGTTGGTCAGAAACTGCTTGTCAAGGTTGTAGCGGTAATGTTCCCACAACGTCATGGTGAGCCATGCACCTCCAAGATTCCAGTTGCTCCATTCTGGACTTTCCCGTTTTTCTCCCACGGGATTGGCCATTGCCCAGATATCGCTGTTGTGGCTGGAGCACCAGCCGCGGCTGATGCCGTAGTAGTTGCGTGCCACATGGCGCCCGTTGTCGGCAAGTGACTTCATGAAATCCCATAGTGGGGTAGTCATTTCGCTGAGGTTGGTCACTTCGGCAGGCCAATAGTTCTCTTCCAAATTGATGTTCACCGTGTAATTGCCTCTCCAAGGTGAGTAAAGATGCTCAGTCCAAAGTCCTTGAAGGTTGGCGGGTGCATGAGGAGTGCGGGAACAAGATATGAGCAGATAGCGCCCAAACTGGAAATAGAGTGTTTCCAGATATCGGTTATTGCCTCCATCATCGGTGTAGTCGAGCAACAGTTTGTCGGTGGTCTTCTCTATGTAGTCCGTTAACTGCTTTTTGTCTCCACCAAGATGGAGTTCCATTCGGGAGAAAAACCGCTGAAAGTCCTTGATATGGTTTTGCCGCATCTGCTCATAACTGAAGTTGGCAAGATGCCAGATTTGGTCGGTAGCATCGCTCAAATAGGGCGCCCCTTCCTTTACAGGATGGTGTGCGGCATCACGGAAACTGGTGCTGTTGATGATGTAGAGAGTGAGTTGAGTGGCAGAGCGCACGGTCAGCACAGAATCGCTGGCAGTTATCTCACCATCCTTAGCCTCCGCTTTCAACATGCAGCAATAGTGGGTGCTCTCCTGCTCGTCACCCACGACATGGCCAGTCATCGTCAACTGGCCGAATATTGTTTTCCCACCCCCTTGCTGGGTTGCCGTCCTGGGGGATGCCTTCACCCCATGAGGCACCTGAGCAGTGAGCATCACGCGGCAGTTGATGTTTGGACCGTCACTGCTGATTCGGATGGCTATCATCTTGTCGGGATGAGATGCAAAATACTCTCTGTTGAAATGGTGGCCACCGCGCTCATAACTGTCGGTACAGATTGCCTGTCTGAGGTCGAGTTCACGACGGTAACTACTTGTCACGCCACCATTATCGTCGAGGATATGTAGGGTGCCGAGAGGTTGGTAATATTGGGAATTGGGACCCTGAACCCGCAGTTGGAGACTGTCGGCAAGGGCATAATCTTCTGCAAACAGAGCCTCGCGGATACGGGGAATCCATTGACTTGCTCCTGCATCGAGGTTTGGGTCAACAGGTTTGCCTGTCCACAGAGTGATGTCGTTGAGAAAGAGGATATTTTCGTCAGTGCCTCCATAGATGCTGGCACCAATCTTTCCATTGCCGATGGGCAGCGACTCTTCGAAATAGGTGGCTGGTTTGTCAAACCATAGGCGCAGTGGTATCTTCTCGTTGTCAGCATAGCTTTGTGCCATCACATTGGGCAGAAAGATGGCGAAGGACAGAACTGCTGTCAGAAGGAGAACGTGTTTTCTCATAGTTGCAAGATTGGAGATGATTATAAAAATGCCCTCTCACGCAATGAGAGGGCATCAATTTATGCGTCAATATTGGCGTATGTGGCATTGCGCTCAATGAACTCACGGCGCGGCTCCACATCGTCGCCCATGAGCATGGAGAAAATCTCATCGGCCTGGGCGGCGTTCTCGATGGTAACCTGCTTAAGCAGACGGGTCTTGGGATCCATGGTTGTCTCCCACAGTTGGTCAGGGTTCATCTCGCCGAGACCTTTATAGCGCTGTGTGTGGAGGGCGCTGCTGTTCTCGTCTCCGGCAACATACTTGTCGATGAAAGCCTGGCGTTGCTGCTCGGTGTAGCAGTATTCGGAAATTTTCTTGTAGGTACACTTGTAAAGCGGCGGTGTGGCGATATAGAGATGGCCTTCCTCTATGATACGCGGCATGAAGCGGTAGAAGAGGGTCATGATGAGCGTGTCGATATGCGAGCCATCGACATCGGCATCGGTCATGATGATAATTTTGTCGTAACGCAGTTTGTCGATGTTTGCCTCACGGTCGGCTTCGCCGTCAACGCCAAACCTCACGCCCACGCTTTGTATGATGTTCATCACAGACTCAGCCTCAAACACACGATGCCACTGCACCTTCTCCACGTTCAAAATCTTTCCGCGGAGGGGAAGGATGGCCTGAGTGTATCGGTCGCGACCTTGCTTGGCGGAGCCACCTGCAGAATCACCCTCCACCAGGAATATCTCACATTCCTTGGGGTCCTTGTTGGAGCAGTCGGCCAACTTACCGGGAAGTCCGCCACCCGACATCACGTTCTTGCGCTGAACGCTCTCACGGGCCTTGCGGGCAGCAATACGTGCCGTGGCAGCGAGCACCACCTTCTCGCAGATGAGCTTCGCCTCCTTGGGATGCTCCTCCAGATAGGCTGTAAGGGCTTCGCCAACAGCTTGCTGAACGGCGCCAGCCACCTCGCTATTGCCCAACTTGGTCTTAGTCTGACCCTCAAACTGCGGCTCTGCCACCTTGATGGAGATAACGGCAGTGAGACCCTCACGGAAGTCCTCTCCTGCTATCTCTATCTTGTTCTTCTCTATCTGCTTCGAAATGTTGGGGTCGCCGTCAGCATACTTCTTCAGCGTACGGGTAAGGGCCATGCGGAAACCCTGGAGGTGAGTGCCGCCCTCTATCGTATTGATGTTGTTGACGTAGGAGTGGATATTCTCCGTATAGTCGGTGTTGTACATCACGGCAACCTCGATGGGCACACCTTGCTTCTCGGTCTTCAGGTAGATGACATCATCGAAGAGGTGGGAGCGGTGACGGTCGATGAACCTCACAAATTCTTTGAGGCCTTCCTTGGCGTGGAAGACCTCCTGCCGTGTATTGCCATTCTCATCAGGACGGAGGTCGGTCAGCGTGATGGTGATACCTGCATTCAGATAAGCCAATTCACGCATCCTGCGCTGTATGGTGTCATATTGATAGACTGTGGTGGTGAAAATGGTGGGGTCGGGCCAGAACTGTTGGCGTGTACCCTGTTTGTCGGTCTCACCGATGATGCGTACGGGATAGAGGGGCTTGCCCTTCTCATATTCCTGCTGGTAGATTTTTCCATCGCGAAACACCTGTGACAACATATGTGAGGAGAGTGCGTTCACGCAACTCACACCGACACCATGCAAGCCACCGCTCACCTTGTAGGAACCTTTGTCAAACTTACCTCCGGCATGGAGCACGGTCATCACCACCTCAAGGGCAGACTTATGCAGTTTTGTATGTTCATCCACTGGGATGCCGCGACCGTTGTCTTGTACGGTAATGGAATTGTCAGGATTGATGGTCACCTCGATATGGGAGCAGAATCCAGCCATCGCCTCATCGATGGAGTTGTCCACTGTCTCGTTCACCAAGTGGTGAAGTCCTTTCTCACTGATGTCGCCAATGTACATGGCAGGGCGCTTTCTAACGGCCTCAAGACCTTCTAGCACCTGGATATTTTTCGCAGAATAGTTGCTTTCCGAGTTCTGTATTTCTGGCATTTTTATCGTACTTGTTTGTAGTGTGCAAAATTACAAAAAAACGTGCGAAAAAAGAAATTTTTCCGTCTAAAAATAGCCTAAAAAAAGCCTAAAAAAGTGGGCTTTGAGAGAGCAGCCACTATAAACACAAAAAGGCCGCAATCATTGATTGCAGCCTTTCGGATTATCTCTTTTACCAGGGACTTTTTACATCTTGTTGATCTGGCGCGACAGGCTTGACTTAAGGTTGGCAGCCTTGTTGCGATGGATGATATTGGTCTTGGCCAACTTGTCGAGCATCTTCTGCACACTTGGATAAAGCTTCGCAGCCTCCTCCTTGTTTGTCATTGCACGAAGCTTGCGTACGGCATTGCGCATGGTCTTTGCGTAATACTTGTTGTGAAGCTGGCGCTTCTTGTCCTGGCGGATTCTCTTGAGTGATGATTTGTGGTTTGCCATCTTTATATTATACTTATATTTTACTGTTGTTGCAGTCCATAGCAGAGTCGAACTGCTCTTTAGAGAATGAAAATCTCTCGTCCTAACCGATAGACGAATGGACCGTTGACTTGAATTGCGGATGCAAAGGTATTGCTTTTCCTTGAACTGTGCAAATTTTCTTCAATATTTTTTCTTTTTTCACCCGTTTTTATTAATTTCCCCTCCCTTTTTCTTGTTTTTTTAGCTGATTTGCACTAACTTTACCCCCATGATGACGACAAAGACAAGGGCTGTAGTACTCCGTACAGTAAAGTATGGAGACAGCGGATTGGTGGTCGATATGCTCACGGAACAGATGGGAAGGATATCGTTCATGGTCAAATTGCCTCGCTCATCAAAAAGCAGGATACACAAACAATTGTTCATGCCACTCTCTCTCGTGGAGGTGGACTTTGACTTCAGACCGAAGGCCTCCCTTCAGCGGCTGCGCGACATCCGTATGGACACTCCCTTGCCTGGACTCGCCATGCACCCCCACAAACTGGCACTGGGTATGTTCCTGGCGGAGTTCTTATGCCATGCGACACGTGATGAGAACGACAACCAGCCTTTGTTCCAATTTGTAGCTTTCAGCCTTGAGTGGCTCGACGGAGTTGAGAAGGGGTTTGCCAACTTTCACCTTGTATTCATGATACGACTGTCGCTCTTCATCGGTTTCTTTCCCAACACAGAGGGTGCTGAGGAAGGAGGCTATTTCGACTTGCTGGGAGCCTGCTTCACATCAGCACCGCCGCTTCATGGTCATTTCCTTACTCCCGATGAGGCATCGAAAATCTCACTCCTCATGCGTCTGAATTATAAAACAATGCACCTCTGTGCCATGACGCGTGATGAACGCAACAGGTGCACAGAGGTGATTGTGGAGTATTACAGGCTGCATGTGCCAGGATTTCCAGCACTGCGCTCCCTGGAAGTGCTCAGACAACTCTTCGTCTGAGTTACGATAGCAGACGTTTGACGATGGTGGAGATGGCGCGACCGTCGGCCTTGCCCGCCAGCTGCTTGCTGGCCATACCCATCACCTTGCCCATGTCCTTCATGCCGGAGGCACCGCTCTGGGCGATGATTTCCCTGACAGCAATCTCTATCTCAGCCTCGCTGAGCTGTGGGGGCAGGTAACTTTCGATGACAGCCACCTGTGCCAACTCACCATCGGCGAGGTCCTGACGGCCTTTCTGGGTGAAAATGGCAGCAGCCTCTCGTCCTTGTTTTGCCAGTTTCTGGATAATCTTGATGGCATCGGCATCTGCGAGCGTATCGTTGGCTCCCGGTGCGGTCTTGGCTTCGATGAACACCTTCTTGATGTTGCGGAGGGTTTCCAGACGCACTTTGTCACGTGCCTTCATCGCCGCTTTGATGTCCTCGCTGATTTGGTCGTAGAGTGTCATATCCAAATAGTTTTAGAACACGATTTTATTGCTACCACCTTGCTGTTCTGTCTCGGTGTTGGCTGCTGCCTCGCCCTCTTCACCAGTGGAGATGTGGCAGAGTTGTTCAAGGTTCTTGCGCGAGCGTTTTGCGGTTGGAGTACTCTCCACTTGCAGGATGATGTCCTCATTGTCGAGGTCTTCCTGCTTAAAGATGAAGATGTTGGGACGACGTTTGTGCGGAGTGGAAGTAGACGTACCGTAGTATTGCTCACGGCGTGTCTCCTTCTCGCGGCGTTTCTCCTCTTCAGCTGCCATACGGGCAGAGTCTGCCTGAGTGTGTTTGCTGAGGTGTCCGTTCATACCGTCGACATGCTCAATACCGAAACCTGTGGCAAGGATGGTTACCTTCACTTTCTTACCCAGTTCAGGATCAACGGCAAGACCCCATTTGATTTCGAAATCACTGAATTTCGCCATGAAGTCATTGACATCGTTCATCTCTTCCATCATCAGACCGCCGATTTCCTTGTCCTCGGCGAAGGAGATGCTCAGAAGGATTTTCTTGGAATTGAACACGTCGTTGTCGTTGAGCAAAGGTGAGTTGAGTGCATCGTTGATGGCAGCCTTCACACGTCCCTCTCCCTCGCCGTAGCCCGTACTCATAATGGCAACACCACCATCTTTCAGAACAGTGCGCACATCGTTGAAGTCGAGGTTGATGAGACCACGCACAGTAATGATCTCGGCGATGCTCTTGGCTGCGACACTCAGTGTATCGTCGGCTTTGGCAAAAGCGTTGAGAACAGAGTAGTCGGGATAGATGGCACGGAGGCGCTCATTGTTGATAACGAGCAATGCATCAACATGCTTGGCCATCTCCTCGACACCGTCAAGGGCTTGGTCAATCTTGTTGGGACCCTCAAACTGGAAGGGGATGGTCACGATGCCCACGGTGAGAATACCGAGTTCTTTCGAGACACGGGCGATGACAGGAGCAGCACCTGTTCCCGTGCCGCCGCCCATACCAGCTGTGATAAACGACATCTTCGTACCATCGTTGAGCATGCGACGGATGTCGTCCTCGCTCTCCTCAGCAGCCTTGCGGGCACGCTCTGGTTTGTTGCCAGCTCCAAGCCCCTCCTTGCCCAACTGTATGTGGACGGGGACGGGGGAGGCGTCGAGGGCTTGGCGGTCGGTATTACAAAGCACGAATGTCACATCGTGAATACCCTCACGATACATGTGGTTGACAGCGTTGCCGCCACCGCCACCCACACCGATGACCTTGATGATGCAGTTCTCTTTGGGGAGGTCATCGAAATCGAGACCTTCAGACTTGTTGGGATATCTGTTGCTTGGCATATCTATTATATTTTGATGTTGAGTGTATGGGAAATGGATTAGCGGTTGATATCATCGTCGTTCTCCTCGGAGATGAGTTTCCTACCAAAATCCTGTAGTTTGCTGATTGCGCGGGAAAACAATCCACCTTTGGATGGTTCTTCTGGTTCTTCCTTATCGAGTTCTTTCTCACGGCGGATGCGCTCTGCCTCTTCCTCGCGGCGGATGCGCTCTTGCTCAAGGCGCTGTTTCTCAGCGGGCGTCATCACCACACCGGTATCACGTGGGTCACGCTCCTTCCTGGGAATGTCTACCGAAGGAGTGCTGGTGCGACCGTCGGTGTCAAAGAGGTCGGTATTGGGATTGATGGTTGAACCAGCACAGTTGATGTCACCCTTGGCAAGCAAGCCCAGGGCGGTGTTCATTGTACCGTCGTGTGCATTGATGTCCTTGTCGTTGGAACTCACTTTCTGGGCCACGGTGCCTGCGATACGGATTTTCTGAACGCCAGTGATGGCTGTAAAGGCTTTCTTGATGTCCTTCATCTTCGAACCGCCACCAGTGAGGATGATGCCACCCAGCAGTTTGTCCTTGTATTCAGGAGGCACCTGACCGAACCAAACGTTCTCAATAATTTCATTAACACGTGCCTCCACCAATTCTATAAATGCCTGCATGGGCACCGTGCGCTCAGCGTCAATAGCCAACGTCTTGCTGGAGTCTATCTCCTCAATCTCCGTATAGGCGGATGCATACTTGAGTTTCATTTCCTCTGCCTCATTCTCCTCCATCTGCAGCGA
>JAGCXX010000220.1 GCA_017961115.1 Prevotella sp.
CTCATAACTGCGGAATTTTGGGGTCTCACCCATGGCGCCGTCACGAAGACGGTAGATGCGGGCATAGTATTTCCCAACCTTGCCGAGAAAATACTCGCGGTCGACAAGGACATCGAAACGTTTCTTCTCACGAAGCCAGTGCTGGGCAAGTGCCAGGGTAGGGGCGGCATACGCCTTTCGGTTGGGAGTAGCATCGTATGTGGGACTGTTCCAGCATTTGTCCACACCATCCTCGGGTCGTTCGATGAGTATCCCCTGGGGGTCGTAGTGGGCGGTGGTGGGTTCGTTGAACCTGCGCTTGCGCAACAATCTGGCTGTCTCAATCGACGCTATCTTCATGGTTGCCATGTTGGGTGGGTGTTATTGGTGATTGTTCTTCTGCTGTATCTGGGATGGGGTGGTCCTTGGGTTGGTTTTTCTTGTCAAACCGTCTCAGAAAACGGCGGATGTCGGCCTTGAGCTTCAGGTACTGTGGAGAACGGGCGTAGCCGACATTTTTCTTCAGCATCGATGCTAAATTCTCGACGCTGTGCTGGTAGCTCGACAGTTCGTTGCGCATCTGCGTGTTGTGGACTGCCTTGTTGTGGATTTCCATCTCCCGCTCGCGGCGAAGGCGCTCGCATACCTTGTTGAGCATCGGTGTCACCACATTGTCGTTGAGGTGGTGTCCTTGAATATATAAATAGGTGGTGTCGGGAGTGACTCCGAGTTTTTTCAACTCATCCTTCAGGGCAAGGTATGTCTCCTTGGCATCGGGGTTGTTGCGCTGGAGCTGAATGATTTTCCGTCCCACCTTGTGGCGCACGTTGGCGATGCCGCTGTAGGCATTGGGGATGGTGAAATGTCCTGTCTCGATGACCTTGTTGAAGTCGGAGATGCTGAAATCTCCGTAGTTGGGCCTGCGGTAATACCAGATGCTCCATACAAAGAGTGGGAAGATGGCCTGTGAGTAGAGGCGAAGATATTCCTCGAAGTCGAAGATGAGGTGGTCGTTGAGTGTCGCCATCACGCAGACATCGTGCAGCGAGGGGGCATAGCACTGGTAGTTTTCTATCGCATAGACGTAGGTATGGAAGACGTATGGATTGCAGATGATTTTTCTGGATGTTTCCGTGACTCCCTGCATCAGATAGTCGTAATCGGCATCCACACAGGCAATCATCGCCTCGCCCACCTGATTGCTGATGAGGTTCATGAGCACCTGCTTCTTGCCTTTGGAAAGGTTGATTTTCGAGGGCAGCATCACCTCGAAATAACGCTTGTCGTTCTCGAACTCACTGAGCACCATGCGCCAAAAATACACGTCATCGTAGCTTTCCACGTATGCAGCGATGCGTTTTCGTGCCGCCTTTGCCCTCATCTTGTTGGCGGCATTGAAATAGTCAGAGTTGATGTATTCTCTCAGGCGCTTTGCCATTGGGCTTTTTGATGGATGGGACAATCAATAGCTGTCGGTGATGTCGGAGACCTCGGTCACATGGTCCAGCCACCCGTTCATCACGACGGCGGGGGAATGTGTGGTGAGGATAATCTGCACGTTGGGATTCATCTCCAATACGATGTCAATGAGTCGCTTCTGCCATTCCACGTGGAGACTCACCTCTGGCTCGTCCATGAAGAGCACGCTGTGTTTGTTGTCCTGGATGAGGACGGTGAGCAGGATGGCGAGCATCTGCTTCTCACCGCTCGACAATTGGTAGGGTACCAGTGTCTCGCCAATCTGTGAGAAGAAAATCTCATTGGCGGTGCGCACGATGGTCTTGCCCGTGTCGGCGAACAACTCGTCGATAAGGTCTTGGAAACGTTTCTTCGGGGCGGATATCTGCTGTGCCTTGGCGGCTGCGTTGGGGTCACCACTCTGCAGTGCCTCGATGATGCGGTTGCCGATGTTCACCTGATAGTCGAGGTATTTGCGCTGCAACTGGAACAACTGCCAGTCGAGTTCGGTGGCGAGGCTCATGTCCATCTTCGCCAGGGTGTCGAGGTTCATCAGCGGACGGTCGAACGACCGTATCACGTCATAGCGTATCCATCTCGCCTCGGCGGGATACACCTTGAGTCGCACGCCCTTGAGCATATGGCTCGGATATTCACCGCCGGCGGCGAGGCCTTTCACCACTTTGTTGATGATGGTGCTCTTTCCCTGACCGTTGGTGCCGCTGAGGATGTTCACGTGTTTGTCGAGGTCCCACTTGATATGGCGCCTGCCGCTCCATAGGGAGTCAATCTCTATCTGTTCGATGTAGTCTGCGTATTTTTGCATAATATGGGGTTCTTACAGGGCAAAAATAAACAAAAAAAGGCAAATGGCATACATATTCTGCCATTTTTTTATTTTTTGGATGCAGAAAATGGATTGATGTCAGTGTCTGAGGCTTTTACGGCCTTTTGTGATAACAATGCCGCGGTAGGAAGCACTGGTCCGTTCCCCAAAAGGATTGAACTCCATGTTTTGAGCAGGACTGTCCGACCTCACGTTTCTGACAACCAAGGGGTCGTTGAAAAAACCGTCCAAATAGTCCAGGTGCTGCTGCATCCATTCCTTGATGAACTCCAGTTCGTTGGCAAAATCCAGCGGAAGGTCTGCGATATCGGGGTCACCGCTCCACCGTCTCTCTTCCCTCTTGGTGGCACCGCAATTATTGATTTTCTGATAATAGGAGTCGTATCTTCCGATGAGGCTGTCATAGGAGAAAATGTCTTTCCTGAGTGTGAAATAGCGTTTTGCCAACTGTCCCCTGTAGTCGGGGTTGAGCCAGAACAGTCGGAATGCGATTTTGGTGGGGAGTTTCGGCCATGCCTCGTAGTCTGCGGGGTCGAGGTGGGGAGGGTCATCGTTGAAATTTTGTCCTGTTGTACTGTCCAAATCCCACATCACGGGTGTGATTTTTTTGTCCTCCTGCTTGTCATAGACTGCCCAAATGAGATTCTTCCCCGCGAGGTCAAAGGCGGTGATGACATTCATGAACAGGACGTAGTCGTTGAAGACGGGCATGTCGATGTAGTCGGATACCTGTTCAACAAAAGCCGAGTCGCTTGAGTTGATCACGAAGTCGATGGCATCGTACAATGTGCTGTAATCGGATGGGCAGAGGTCTTCTATCTTGGGATAGACGAGTTCGAAATCGCCCCACTCGGGTAAGGTGTTGTCATAGGGGGGCGGCTGATACCAAAAGGATGCCTCATCCCAACCGTATGATTTCCAGATACCGCCATGAATCTCTCCCGTCTCTGTGTCAAACCTCCTCACCTGAAGTTGTCTTTGGTCTATTGGTTCGCACAAGTTGTAGATACCTACGTACTCATCGTTGAGAAACACCTCCACCACCTCACCTCTGGAGCAGGTGTGTATTTTGTCGTCCTCATCGGCGTAATAGGGTTGTGTGGCAAAGTCATCCCATAGTTCCGCTGCGATGAGGTTGCGGAGCCGGAACAGGTCGGTTTGTCCCGCATCGAGAATCCAGTCATCGTCTTTGCGGAGTGAGAAAAATCGACGGTTCACCTTCTCGCCCTTCTTGTTGACAAAATTCAGACGGTAGTTGCGCTTGTGTTTGAAGGGTTGGTTGGTGGAATTCCCTCTCCACTTGATGTTGGCATCCATCACCTCCGGTTCCATTCCCGGCTGCTGAAGGACGACAGTTCCTGCCTGCAGTTCATAGCCGAAGACACCGATAAGGTGCATCACGGGCAGATAGGTGAATGCCAACTTTGCGTTGATGATACTGTCGCCGATGTTGGCGGTGATGGCATATGACTTCTCCGGACCCACATTCTCAAATATGACAAGGGAATCTGCCGATTGCCCGTTCACCATGATGTTTTCCCAGGCTGTGCTGTCCGTCATTGTGATGGTGGCAGACAAATCCTCACCCCATTGCTCATGGGGTATGGTGGCTAAATAAGTCTCCGTGTGCTTGTCATACCCAACCCATGTCCCATTGACCATCAACTGTCCCATGACCGCGTAATGGGATAGTACATATAGGAGAAGGAGCACGAGTCGCTTCATCATGGGAAAAGATGGCTAAACGTATGTCTCCAGGAACTTCACGGTGCCCTTGATGGCAATCTCCTGGGTAGTGGCGGGCAACAGGATGGTGTTGCCGGCACGGAATGATGTGGTGTCATCACCTTCGGAGATGGTGCCCTCTCCTTCAATGCAGATGAGGATGACAAAACTGTCGAGGTCGGAATAGTCGATGGTCATCGGTTCGTCGAGGTCGTAAACTGCCGTGGTGAAATAGGGACATGACACCAACTGCACGCCTTCGTTCTTCTTTGGGGTGTAGTGGGTGCGGTAGTCTTCCTGAATCTGGTAGTTGATGCTTTCCGATGCCTGTTGGGTGTGTAGTTCGCGGTAGTTGCCGTTCTTGTCCTTGCGCTTGAAGTCATAAATGCGGTAGGTAACGTCATTGGCTTCTTGTATTTCTACGACAAAACAGCCTTGACCGATGGAGTGGATGTTTCCTGCTGGAACGAAAAATACATCGCCCTCGGATACCTCATACTTGGCAAGGGCGTCGCAGATGGTGTCGTTCTCAACCATTTCCTTATATTCCTTTGGAGTGATAGCCTTTTTAAGTCCATTGTACAGGTGGGCTCCCTTTTCTGACTGCAGGACATACCACATCTCGGTCTTGCCGCGTTCCTTCCCCTGTTTGCGGGCGGTCTCATCATCGGGATGAACCTGTATGGAGAGGTCTTGATGGGCATCAATGAATTTGATGAGGAGTGGAAATTCATTACCGAAACGGCGGTAGTTGTCTTCACCGAGCAGACGGGCTCCCATCAGTGATACCAACTCGTTGAGGCTTTTGCCTGAGCATTCTCCCTCACTGACAATGGTATCGTTACCAGGCATACCCGAAATTTCCCAACTCTCACCCACTTGGTGCTGGTCGGTGGCAAAACCCTTGAAAGACGCTATCCGCTCACCACCCCACAGGGTGGTCTTCAATAGAGGTTTGAATTTTAGGAACATATTGTTGTTGAATTCGACTTTTTAATCTTTAATCTCTCAATTGTTTAATCTTTAATCTCTCAATTGTCTTCCCAGAAAGCCCTGGTAAACAATATCAGTACATTGAATATCTCAAGACGGCCGAGAAGCATGAGACCGGTGCATACCCATTTGATGGTCAGAGGCATACTGCTCCAAGTCATATGCGGTCCCAGTTCGTTGAGCGGCAAGCCTACATTGTTGATGCAGCTCAGCGAGATGACAGCGGAGTTGGTAATGTCGGTGCCAATTGCCATCATGAGGGCTGTCGTGCCGAGGCAGGCGAGGATGTAGATGGCGAAAAACGCCAGCAGGCTGTGCACCATAGAGGTGGGCATCGCCTTGTTGTTGATGGTCACGGGAAGGACGGCACGGGGATGCATCATCCTGACGAACTCATTGCGGATGACTTTGATAATCATCAGCGCTCTCGAACTCTTGAAACCGCCGGTGGTTGACCCTGAACAGGCTCCGATGAACATCAGGATGTAGAGCAGCATCCATGTGATATGCGGCCACGCCCCCACATGGTCGCAGAAAATTCCAGTTGTGGTCATCATTGAGACGACGTGGAAAGTAGCTTTGCGGAAACCCTCCTCCATGCCATAGCCACGGCTGAAGATGAGGATGAGGGCAATGATGATGCTGCAGGCAATAACCACCAGTGTGTAGAACCGCCACTCCTCGTTGCGGAGGAAGTCGCTCCATTTGCTTTTCTCGCTGCGCTTGAACTCACGCCAACTGCTCAGTTTGCGCATGGCGATGATCATGAAGAGCATGGAGAAGTTGATGCCCGACAGGTATTGGAAGATGAGTGCGATATATTCGATGGAGGAGGAGTGGAAATGGGCGATGCTGTCGTTGTGGATGGAGAAACCGCCTGTAGCCGTGGTGGTCATGGCATAGTTGATGGCGCTGAATCCGTCCATGCCGGCTATCCAATATGCGCCTCCGCAACCGATGGTCAGGGCGATGTATACCCACCAGATGCGCATCGCGGTGGCACTCAGGCGGGGGTGCATCTTCGACCGGACCGGACCAGTAGCCTCCGCTGAGAATACCTTCATCGTATTGCCCACCATGGAGGGAAGGATGGCTATGGTGAAGAAGACGATTCCCAAACCGCCTATCCACTGCGAGAGGGAGCGCCAGAACAGCATGGCATGGTGGGAGTTGAGCTCGGCCTCTACATCGTTGAGCATGGAGGCTCCCGTCGTCGTGAATCCCGACATGGTCTCAAAGAAGGCATTGGTGGTGATGGTGCTCAGGCTCGTGATGTCAAATAGGTTGATGGTACCGAAGAAACCTCCGAAGAGGTAGGGGAGTGAACCGAAGATGCTGAAGGTAATCCAGGTGAGCGACACCACGACGTATGCGTCACGGCGTCCCATGGTTGTTGGGGCGCCAACGCCCAATTGAAGCAGCCCCATGCCCGCCACAGCCGTGATGATGAGGGAGAAGAGGAAGGGCAGGAAATCCTTGCTGTGGTAGCAGAGTGCCACAGCCACGCATAGTGCCATAAATGCCGCCTCAAGCAGCAACAGAGAGCCTAATACCTTGGATATGAGTTGCTTGTTGAGCATTAGTTGGTAAAAAACTTTTCAATCTTCTTCAAGTCCATCTCATAGCAGATGACGACGACACAGTCACCAGCCTCTATCTGGGTGCCGCCTGATACCAGCATGCCTTCGTTGCCCCTTACCAACCCACCGATGGTGCATCCGCGGGGAAGGCCCAACTCAAAGACTTTCTTGCGGGTCACCTTGGAACCACGCTGCGCCACAAACTCTGCCACGTCGGCATTGATGGAGGCGAGATAGCCGATGTTGCGCACATCAGCCGCCAACATCATCTGATAGATGCAACTGGCTACAAGTGCTTTCTTGTTGATGATGGTGCCGATGTCAAGACTTTCCGCCATGCTCAGGTAGTTGGGGTTGTCAATCATCGCGATGGTCTTGCGCACTCCGAGTTTCTTGGCCGTCAGGCAGGCGAGGATGTTTATCTCGTCGTTGCCAGTCAAGGCAACAAACCCTTGCGTGTTCTTGATGTTCTCCTCCTTCAGCAGGTTGACGTCGCGGGCATCGCCGTGTATAATCATTGTGTCTTCCTCAAGTTCCTCATGGAGTTCTTCACAGCGGTGCTCGTCAATCTCGATAATCTTGGTGTTGATAAACGAGGGCATCTCGTTGGCAGCACGAATAGCCGTCTTGCCGCCGCCCATGATGATGACGTTTCGCACATCGGCGTAGTGTTCCTTGCCCACGATTTTGCGGATGTAGGAGATGGTGCCTACTGTGGTCATGAAATAGACGATATCGTAGAGGCGAAGTTCATCATCGCCGCCTGGGATAATGGTTTCGTTGCCTCGCTTGATGGCCACGACATGATAGGGGTCCTGGGGACCGCAAAGCAGGCGCAGGGGTTGGTTGAGTATCTCGCACGACTCGCGCAGTTTGATGCCGAGCATGACGAGCGAACCACCATGCACGTCCCAACGTTGGCGTACCCAACTGAGTTTTAAACCCTTGATGATGTCGTCTCCAGCCAGTTTCTCAGGATAGATGAGCGTGTCGACACCCATATTCCGGATGATGGTGCTGTTGTCTTCGTCGATGTATTCCTGGCTGTCTATCTGTGCCACCGTCTTGTGAGCTCCCATGGCATGTGCCATGATACAGCTTGTCATGTTCATGTTCTCATCAGGGGTGACGGCGATGAAAATGTCAGCTTTGTCGGCGTCGGCATTCCTCAGTGTCTTCACACTGGTGGGTGAACCGGTAAGCGTCATCAGGTCATACTCGCTGCTGATGACATCGAGTTTGTCGGCACTGGGGTCGATGAGCACGATGTCTTGGTTGCTGCGGGAGAGCAGACCTGCCAGGTGTGAGCCTATGGCGGATGCGCCAGCGATGATGATTTTCATAGGCTGATAATGGTTCGTTTGATGGTTTCGGGGTCAAGACCCGCCAACTGATGCAGTTCGGCTACAGTACCATGTTCTATGAATTGGTCGGGGAGTCCGAGCCGTCGGATGATGGGATGGTAGTCATGGTCGGTCATCCATTCTGTGACAGCTGAACCAAAGCCACCAGCCGCACAGCCGTCCTCAATGGTGATGATGCGGGAGAAACGGTCGGCCACCTCCTTGAGCAGCTTCTCGTCAAGAGGTTTGGCAAACCGCATGTCATAGTGGGCGACGGAGATGGTGCTTCCTTCCATGGCGAGTGACTCGATGGCACTGACCACGTCGTTGCCGATGGGACCAAGGCTGAGCACAGCCACATCGCTGCCCTCACGGAGCCGCCTTCCTGTTCCCACGGTGATTTCCTCCATGGGGCATTGCCAGTCGGGGCATACCCCTCTGCCACGCGGATAGCGGATGACGAAAGTGCCCTTGCCGTCCAGTTGGGCGGTATACATCAGATGGCGCAGTTCATGCTCGTCCATCGGCGAGGCTATGGTGATATTGGGGATGGCGCGCAGTGCGGCAATGTCGAAGGCTCCATGGTGGGTAGGTCCGTCTTCTCCCACCAGTCCGGCACGGTCGAAGCAGAGCACGAGGGGCAGGTTGAGAATGGCGGCATCGTGGATGATGTTGTCATAGGCGCGCTGGGCAAAGGCACTGTAGATGTTGCAGAACGGCATCATCCCGTCTTTCGCCATACCAGCGGAGAAGGTGACGGCATGCCCTTCGGCAATACCCACATCAAAGGTGCGGTCGGGTATCTCCTTCATCATGATATTGAGGGAGCATCCTGACGGCATGGCCGGTGTGATACCTACGATGCGCTTGTTGGCTCTTGCCAACTCCAGCAGAGTGTGTCCGAAGACGTCCTGAAACTTGGGTGGCTGTCCGGCATTGTCGGCGACAATGCGCTCACCGGTATCGACATCGAACTTGCCTGGGGCGTGCCATAACTGGGCGTTTTTCTCGGCTGGTTCATATCCTTTGCCCTTGATGGTATGGAGATGGAGCATCTTGGGCCCCTTCCATTTTTTCATTTGCCTGAGCACCCTGACCAGTTCCACCACGTTGTGGCCGTCGAAGGGACCGGAATAGCGGATGTTCATGCCCTCGAAGACATTTTGCTGCTGACTGATGGCAGACTTCATGGCGTTGGTGAAACGGATGAAGCCATGGCGGCGCTGGTCGGAGAGCAATCCCCAGCGGCGCATCCAGTTGGCCACACGGTTGCGCACGTTGTTGTAGGTCTCGCCAGTATTGAGGTTGATGAGATATTGCTTCATGCCGCCGACAGAGCGGTCGATGCTCATATTGTTGTCGTTGAGGATGATGAGCATGTCGTTGGGAGTCGAGGACACATTGTTGAGTCCCTCGAAAGCCAGACCGCCGCTCATCGCGCCATCGCCGATGACAGCCACCACCTTTCGTTTCTTGCCTTCCAACTTAGCCGCGACAGCCATGCCGAGGGCTGCGGAGATGGAGTTGGAGGCATGTCCGCAGGTGAAGGTGTCGTAAGGACTCTCTGCGGGTGAGGGGAAGGGACGTAGCCCATGAAACTTGCGGTTGGTGCAGAATGTCTCACGGCGCCCGGTCAGTATCTTGTGGCCGTATGCCTGATGGCCCACATCCCATACGATGCGGTCCTCTGGCGTGTTGAAGACATAATGCAGGGCGACGGTGAGTTCCACCACGCCAAGGCTGGATGCCAGATGGCCGGGGTTCACCGACAATTCGTGGATGATGTCGTCGCGCAGTTCTGCACAAAGCTGAGGGAGTGCTTCTACCTTCAGCTTGCGCAAGTCGGCGGGACTTTGTATGGTGTTAAGTATCGCGTATTTGCTGTTTTCCATCATTTGTGTTGTCTGCTGACCCTTTACAGGGATGCCGTCGGCGGGTTGCTTGGCCCGATTGATGGCGAATAATTGTACAAAGGTAGCAATTATTCTTCATTAATCATCATTTTTTCGGGAAAAAACGTTAACTTTGCCCTGCAACTCATTACAACTGCAATTACAAATCAAAACAACAATATGAGAAGAATCGCTTTTTTCATTGCTTCCCTGCTCATGACAGCGGGAGTATTCGCACAGAAGACGGCTGGTGGCATTTCCGCCGACATGCTCAGAAAGATTGAGCAGTCGCAGGTGAAAAGTCCGTCGGACAAAGCCTTGTTCAATGCCATAGCATCCAATTCCATCGATGACCTGGCAAAGAATTTCACCAACCAGAATGTGGTGGATGACAGGTTCAGCCATGAGACGAAGAGCCAGTCTATACACAACCAAAAGAGCAGCGGACGCTGTTGGATGTTCAGCGGACTCAACGTGCTGAGGGCCAATTTCGCCAAGGCGCACAAAGACACCATGATGGTGGAGTTCTCACACGACTACCTCTTCTTCTACGACCAGTTGGAGAAAGCCAACCTCATGCTCCAGGCCGTCATCGACCTGGCGAAGAAACCTATTGAGGACCAGTATGTGACGATGCTGTTCAAGAGCCCCATCGGCGATGGTGGCACTTTCTGCGGTGTGGCAGACCTGGCCGAAAAATACGGCCTCGTGCCCATGTCGGCGCAGCCTGAGACCTATTCGGCAGAGAATACGTCACGTATGTCGCGCATCATCGACTCGAAGTTGCGTGAGTATGGCTTGGAACTGCGCAAGATGGTGGCTGATGGCAAAAAGGCGAAAGACATCAACGACCGCAAGACAGAGATGCTCGGCACCATCTATCATATCCTGCGCATTACTCTTGGTGAACCAGTCAAGGAGTTCACCTATGCGTTCACCAACAAAAGTGGGAAGAAGGTCACCGAGACTCGCAAATATACACCACTTGAGTTCTATGAGGCCACGGTGGGTGGTCCTATCAACGGCACCTTCATCATGGCAATGAACGACCCACGCCGTCCTTATTACAAGACCTACGAGGTGGAGATGGACCGCCATACCTACGACGGGCACAACTGGAAATACGTCAACCTGCCGATGGACGACATTGAAGAGATGGCGATTGCCGCCATCAAGGATGGACAGAAACTATACTCTTCCTATGATGTGGGCAAGCAAATCGACAGAAAGAACGGCATCCTCGATACGGAGAACTATGATTATGGCACACTTTTCGGCACTACCTTCCCGATGAACAAGGCGGAGCGCATCATGACCTATGAGAGTGGTTCCACCCATGCCATGACCCTCACGGCTGTCGACCTCGACGCTGACGGAAAGGCCATCAAGTGGAAGGTGGAGAACAGCTGGGGTGCCACTTCGGGTCAGAAAGGCTATCTGATTATGACCGACCGTTGGTTCCGCGAGTATACCTATCGCCTTGTGGTGGACAAGAAATATGTGCCAGAGAAAATCCTGGAGGCTGAGAAGCAGAAACCGCTTTTGGTGATGCCCGATGACCCCTTGTTCCAAGAGGATGAGTAAGAACCCAACACCATTCATCTGATTTTATCATGACTTCCAAAAAAGCATTTTGGTTGCTTTTGGTTATTTGTGTGCTCACGGTGGTTCCATTTCTGGGCCTCTGCGATTACAACACCAAGGGCGAACCACGAGAGAGCATCGTGAGCTTTACGATGATTGAGTCGGGCAACTGGATTCTGCCTCGCAACAGCGTGGGCGAGATGGCATACAAACCTCCGTTCTTCCATTGGTGTGTGGCTGCTGTGAGTGCGGTGTGTGGCGGCGTGACGGAGTTCACGTCTCGTGTGCCATCCGCCGTAGCGTATGTGGTGCTCACCATCGCCATCTTCCTGTTTTATCAGCGGCGGCGTGACACCCTGACGGGATTTGTCGCTGCCTTGGTGGCTTTCACTGCTTGGGAACTCCACCGGCAGGGCAGCAACTGTAGGGTGGATATGGTGCTTACCTTGTTCACCGTGGCAGCCATGATGTTCCTCTACCGATGGTGGGAACGGGGTATGAAGGGCATTCCCTGGTGGGCAATATTGATGATGAGTTTGGGCACACTGACCAAGGGACCAGTTGGCGCACTCATCCCTTGCCTGGTTACTGGGGTGTTCCTTTTGTGCAGGAGGGTGAATTTCTTCCGCGCTTTCTTTTCGCTCCTCGCCTTCGGATTGCTCTCCCTTGTCCTGCCTGCCCTCTGGTATTATGCTGCATGGAAGCAGGGAGGACAGGAATTTCTTGACCTGATGCTTGAGGAGAATGTGGGGCGTATGACGCAGACCATGAGCTATGAGTCGTGTGTTCATCCGTGGCATTATTATTTCAAGACGCTCCCCGGTGGTTGGCTGCCGTGGACAGCTGTCTTGGTGATGATGCTCTTCGTCGTCGACTGGAAGGGCCTGCGTGGCAAATGGAATGGTGTCAAAGGCTTTTGGCAGCAGTGGTCGCTCTCGAATTGCGACCCCTTGGAACTCTTCTCATGGTTGGCGGTTGTGGTGGTATTTGTTTTCTATTGCATCCCGCAGAGCAAGCGAAGTGTCTATATCATGCCGATTTATCCTTTCTTAGGGTATTTCATCGCACGGGCTCTCCTTTGGGCGGAACAGCACCATCGTCGTGTGCTCAGAATATTTGGAGGTTTTCTCTCCGCCGTGGGGCTTTTGCTGCCTGTGGTCTTTGTGGCGCTCAGGTTCGTGCCGGTCAGCACTGACTGGTTTCATGGCCGCCATGCTTATGAGAATTTCATGATGGTGCAGGGCTTACAAAATGCAGGGGGCTGGTGGCTGTGGGCCGTCTGGATGATTGGCGTGTTGGTGCTGTTGTGGTGGTGGAGAAGCAGCCGGGGTGTTTTGCCCTTGCTGGCAATCATCCTCGCCATCTACCTGCATGTGGATGCCGTCTACAAACCGCCAGTGCTCAATGCCAAGTCGGTGAAGGATGTCGCTGCGCTGATTGATGAGAAGGTGCCGGTTGACAAGGGCCGTTTGTATGAGTTCGTTGAGGCGGGGGTGGTCTCGGCAGGAGACCCTGTGCATTTCTTTGAACTCAACTTCTATCTGCATGACCGTGTGGGAGATTTCTACCATGAGAAACCTCAGTCGGGCTACCTCTTGATAGGTGATGAGGACCTGCATGATTGGCAGCAGAAATTTGAGCAAGAAGGATATCGCTTCACGCCAGAGTGGAATTCTGGTGAGAAACGCATAATGAAACAGCAGCTTCAGTTGCTGCGCTTTGAAAAAATCAGTCCAGGAAATCCTTGATGTTGTAGAGGGGCCGTCGCTTGATTTCAAGGAAAATCTTGCCGATGTAGATGCCCACACCGCCAATGCATAGGATGATGACTCCTCCCACGAGCCAGATGCTCAGGATGATGGATGCCCATCCATGTTCTGCCGTTCCGGAGAAGATGGAGTAGAGCACATAGATGCCGATGAGAATGCTGAAGAAAACAAAGGCTATGCCCACGTACATGACATAGTAAATCGGCTTCACCGAGAACGAGGTGATGCCGTCTACCGCCAGTCCTATCATCTTGCTCAATGTGTATTTTGACTTGCCCGCCTTACGCTCGGAGATGGTTTCCTCTACCGTTGTGTGGTCAAACCCGATGAGGGGTATCAGTCCGCGCAGGTAGAGGTTGCGCTCGCTGTATTGCGAAAGGGCATTGAGCACACGGCGGCTCACCAACCTGAAGTCGGCATGGTTGTACACACTCTCCACCTTCATCATTTTCTGCAACTTGTAGAAAGCCAATGCGGTGAGGCGCTTCATCAGCGGGTCGGCGTCACGCTCCACTTTGACACCATACACCACATCGTAACCCTCCTCATAAGAGTCGACCATTTTCTCAATGCAGTTGATGTCATCCTGCAGGTCGGCATCAATCGTCACTACGGCATCGGCCATGTCTTTAGCCTGCATCATCCCGGCCATAATGGCGTTTTGATGCCCTACGTTGTGGGCAAGATTGAGGCCCTTGAACCTTGGACTATGCTCGTGCAGGGAAATGATTTTCTCCCATGTGCTGTCCTTGCTCCCGTCGTTGACATAAAGGATGAAGCTGTTGTCCGAAATCTTTTTCTTGGATATGAGGTCGTCGAAGAGGGCGGAGAGGCGCTCGGCAGAGTGGTCGAGCACTTCCTCTTCGTTGTAGCAGGGCGATACGATGGCAAGTTGAATCATGGTCGTGGTGATTGAGGGTGATTATGCTTTGAGCTTCTTTGCCTGTTCAATGGCGAAGGGGGTGTAGGTGCCGAATTCATAGCCGCGGCGCTTGAGCATACGGATGAGGCTGTCGAGCCTGTCGCACATCTGTCTGCCACTGTGATTGCGGATGATGAAGGGCATCTTGTATTCAGGGTGTTCGCGTAGGTCATAAAACTCCCAAGGGTGGAAGTAGGTGACGAAATAGCCGTCTTTGTTCAGCACTCTCCTTACCAAAACATGGTAAAGCCATTGAGGTAGGTTGTGGAGGGCGAGCCAGAACAGGGGGAAGCGCAGCCAAGGGGTAACCGAGGCGGGTATCTGCACGACATCGCCTGTCATGAAGCAGGTGCGCGGGGCGGTGAGGTGCATGTAGCGTCCGGGGATGAAGGCGGGGTTGAGCGAGGAGTTGTAGAGATAGCCTGCCTTGGCAATCTCCTCATCGCTTACGGGAAACATCCTGGGTTGTCTGTATCCAAGGGCTTTCAGACCTGTTGCGGCATCGAGAATCTGCTTCGATTCCCTCACGTCGCTCTCCTGAGGCCGCCAGTGGTCCACGCCATGGCAGGCGAGTTCATGTCCCTCATCCATGATACGCTGGATGGTCTCTGGGGCATGGCGCACGAAATTGCCCGTGCAGAAAAAGGTGGCTTTCACCTCGTTCTTCTTCAGCACGTCAAGTATTCTGTTGGTGCCTTCTACCGAAACCTTCATCCCTTCCTCAAGGGAGAAATCGACTCCATGCTCGCGGGGCACGTCAAACTCCTCTGTGTCAAAACTCAATAGAATCATTTGTGTTGTCTCAGATTGCGATGCAAAATTACACCAAATCGGAAACAACACAAAACATTTGCTTATTTTTTCATGGTTGTTTGGTCGTTTAGTCGTTTTGTTGTTTGGAAGTCAGGGAGTGTAGACATATAAATTCCGGTTCATGGATAAATAGGCACAACATTGTACCTCCATTTTTGCAAATCTATTGTCTAAACTCCTAGACTCCTAAACTCCTAGACTCCTAAACTCCTAGACTCCTAGTCTTTCTGATAGC
>JAGCXX010000221.1 GCA_017961115.1 Prevotella sp.
CGTTTCTTCACAGGCAGTTGGCACGCATCATTCCAGATGGCCTTGTCTAAATTGTCGCCAAAATTACGAAAAAATCCTTAAAGACTAATAGAAATGACAGTGGTGTGTCTTGATTTAATAAATCTTAACAAAATGTTGGCCATGTATCATGGTTTCCAACTACTTGTTAAGTCAAATACTTCTTCTTTGGTGATGGCGGCAGCCTCTTTTTTGGTCAGTTGTCGGCTCCATGCCACTCGGTTTGCTTGTGATGCTCCTGCTCCAGTGTTGTTGTATTCCAGATAACGGGCGGTCTGCTCATTGTCTTTGTTGCCCCAGTTGTGCCATCCGGCGGGCACAATATGTGCGCCAAGTTCACAATTCATAAATAAGGTATACGCGTAAGGACGCCATGGTCTGCCGAGGTGAACTTGTTTGGCTCCCTCGTCGGCTATGAGGCGGCAGTGATTGAAGATATAGCCGTATTTGATGTCCTTGGGCGTGGAGGCGGCAGTCACGAAGGAGTTGATTTTGCTTTTGATGGTGCAGTCCTCAAACCATGCGGTGGAGGGACCGAAGATGAAGTCGGTGGTTCCCTCGATATAGCAATTCTGGAAATAGAGGCGGGTACCTGCCTTCCCCGTGTAGACAGTGTCCTGGTTGCCGAGGAAGCGGCAGTTGATGAATGTGAGGCGGTCGCCCTCGGTGTGCAGTGCCACTGCCTGTCCCATCCGCGGGGCATTGTTCTCAATGGTGATGTTTTTGAGTGTGATGTTGTCACCTTCTATCTTTATGGTGTAGGTACGGAAGGTGCCCATACCTTGTTCTGTGCCTTGCATACGGATATTGGCATGGTCGTCATAAGTGATGATGGTGCTCTCGGCATCCTCACCCAGAATCTCAATGTTGTCGAGCCATGAGGGAACGATGACTTTTTCCTTGTAGGTGCCTTTCTTTACATAGATGACTTTGTGATAAGTCATAAACGCGCGGCACACCTCAATGGCGTCGCTCACATTGCGGAACTCTCCCGTGCCGTCGCGTGCCACCACGAGCGTGTCGGGGTTGTCATATTTGTTGGCGGCTATACCGGCACTGACTCCCATTAGGGTCAGCATAATCATCAGTAGTCTCATTGTAGTTTGTTTTTTTAGGTTATACGATTTGATTGATTTCCTTGAGGTCGGTGATTTGGCGGAGAGATTCGATGATTTTGCTTACCTCACCGCGGTCGTACACCTTCATTTCAATGGTGCCTTCGAAGATGCCGTCTTTGCACGAGATGACCAGTTTCTGCATATTCACGTTGAGTTGACTGGAAATGACTCCTGTCACCTCATTGAGCAGACCGATGCGGTCGATGCCGGAGAGTTGGATGGTGGCGTCGAAGAATGTGCGACGGCGGGTGTCCCATTTGACATCGATGATGCGGTTGCCAAAGCTTGACTTGAGTTTGGTGGCTACAGGACAGTCGCGGCGGTGCACCTCAATGTGGTTCTTGTTGTCGATGAACCCGAGGGTGTCGTCACCAGGGATGGGACGGCAACAGGTCGGGAAAATCAGGCGGCGTAAGTTGTCGTCGGTGAGGACAAAGGCTTTCTTGCGGTTGAAATCCTTCGTTACCGTGATAAGTTTGGGAGTACCGTCTTCCTCCTCCTCTTCTTCTCCTGTTGCTGGTTTGCTGGGTTTCTCATCGTCGTTGCCAAGGAAAGGAACGTACTTGCGCCAACCACTCCGTTTTTTCTTTTTTTCAAGCAACTCGTCGATGTCGTTGTCACCAAGAATGATGGTCTTTTCACCCAGTGCAAGAAAAAACTTTTCAGGCTTGCTGATGTCGTGGATTTCACACAGCCGGTCGATGGTGCTGGTAGTGAGTTCCATGTTGTGCTGCTCAAGAAACTCGCGAAGGGTGTTTTCTCCTTCTTTCTGCGTCTCGCGGTCGTAGCGGCGCAGGATAGCCTGAATCTTCGCCTTTGCCTTTGCCGTTGTGGCGAAATTGAGCCATGACGGGGTGACATGCTGCGACTTGGAGGTGAGGATTTCCACCTGGTCGCCGCTCTGCAACTTGTGGCTAAGAGGCACCAACTTATGGTTGACTTTGGCACCGATGCAGTGGCTGCCGAGGAAAGTGTGTATCTGGAAGGCGAAGTCAAGGGCAGTGCAGCCTGCGGGCATGGTGAGAATCTCACCTTTCGGAGAGAATACGAAAATCTCGGACGCAAAAAGATTGAGTTTGATGGTGTCGAGGAAGTCCATCGCGTCGGGCTGGGGGTCGTCGAGGATTTCCTTGATGGTGTGCAGCCAGTCGCTGAGTTCGCTGTCTTCGCCTATCTCACCAATTTCGCCGGCCTTGTATTTCCAGTGGGCGGCAAAGCCTTGCTCGGCAATGTCGTTCATACGGTCGGAGCGAATTTGTACCTCAATCCACTGTCCCCGCTTCGACATCAAGGTGACATGCAGGGCTTGATATCCGTTTGCCTTAGGACGGTTCACCCAGTCGCGCATACGGTCGGGGTGTGAGCGGTATAGCTTGTTGATGGCGACATAGATTCTGAAACAGTCATTAATCTCTGACTCACGGTTCTCGGGGGTGAAGATGATGCGCACGGCGAGGATGTCATAGATTTCACCAAAAGTGACGTGCTTGTTCTGCATCTTCGTCCAGATGGAGTAGGGGGCTTTCACACGGGCACGAATCTCGTATTTCATGCCCATCTTGTCGAGTGCCTCACGGATGGGGGTGGTAAACTCCTCGAAGAGTTGGTTGCGGTCATTTTCCGTGGTGGCAAGGCGGGCCTTGATGCTCTCATACTCTCCGGGATGCTCATATTTGAAACTCAGGTCCTCGAGCTCGTTCTTGATTTTGTTGAGTCCCAGACGGTTGGCCAATGGCGCATAGATGTAAAGCGTCTCGCCGGCAATCTTGTACTGCTTGTTGGCTGGCTGGCTGCTCAGGGTGCGCATGTTGTGGAGACGGTCGCAAATCTTAAGGAGAATCACGCGGATGTCATCGCTCATCGTAAGCAGCAATTTCTTGAAATTGGCAGCCTGCGCAGAGGCTTGGTCACCAAAGATGCCACCGGAGATTTTTGTCAGACCGTCTACAATCTGTGCGATTTTCTTGCCGAAAAGGGTTTCGATGTCCTCTACTGTGTAGTCGGTGTCTTCAACTACATCGTGGAGAAGTGCGGAACATATACTGGTAGAGCCAAGTCCCATCTCGGCTGAGGCGATAAGTGCAACAGAGATGGGATGCATGATGTAGGGCTCTCCTGAGAGTCGGCGTACGCCCTTATGGGCCTGCCTTGCAAAATTGAAGGCCTTATTGATGATGTCGACCTTCTTGCGGTGGGGTGATGACAGGTAACTGTCGAGCAATCGCTGATAGGCTTCATTGACCATCTGCTCGTCGGCTGCCTCACGCTCCGCTTCTTTGTTGGGATGGTTCTGCTCGTCCATAATTGAGTTAATTTTCGCTGTTGGAGTTATATTTAGTAAATTATATTATCCTCTGCGCCCGCTTTTGCGGTTGCTCTTTGATGAACCTCCACGACTGCTTTTCCCATATCGGGAAGATGAACTGACAGAGGCTGTGTTTTGGTGCTTGCTCCGCCCGTAGCGGCTGCTGGATGAAGACTTGCTTGAACTGCTTGACGAGCGGGATGTTGAACGGGGACGCTCCTCAATCTCTGCGTACAGCCTCTTGCTATTGTGCTCTGAGTCATACAGTCTGATGGTGTCCTCCTGTTCCACATACCTGTTGATGGCTGGGATTGGCATTCGGATGGTGGATGGTTCGTTAAGTCCGTTGACGAGGTCGCGCCGGTACTGGGGATTGAGTTCGCGGAGCATGTTGATGTCGATGTCACAGAATTTTGAGATGGACGACAGCGACACGTTATGGTTGACAACCACTGTGTCGGTATGTTCGGGCAAAGTGGTGAGCATCGGACAGATGTTGTGGTCGCAATAGTAGGTCATCACATAGTTGGCGGCGATGAAAGCTGGTACATAACCACGTGTCTCAGAAGGCAGATAGGGGTATATCTTCCAGTAGTCCATGGCTCCGCCGCTGCGACGGATGGCTTTGTTCACATTCTCGGGCCCGCAGTTGTAGGCGGCAATGGCGAGTGTCCAGTCTCCGAAGATGCGGAACAGGTCTCGAAGGTATTTGGCGGCGGCGTAAGAGGCGCGGATGGGGTCGCGACGGTCGTCAACCAATGAGTTGACGCGCAGGCCGTACTGTTTGCCGGTGGCAAGCATAAACTGCCAGAGTCCTGTGGCACCCACACGTGAGACGGCCTTCGGATTGAGTGCCGACTCAATGATGGGCAGGTATTTCAATTCGAGCGGTACATTGTAAGACTCAAGGGCCTGCTCAAAGATGGGGGTGTAAAAATTGATGGAACCAAGCCATGCGCTCACCGAGCGCCGCATGCGGTTGGTGTATCGGTCGATGAACTGCCTGACAACGTTGTTGAAAGGCATTTCGATTACCGTGTTCATCTTCCTCAGTCGGAGTGCAATCTCCTCGTCACTGTAATAGGGGTTCTCGCCGCTCGACTCACAGGCTTCGTCAGAATTGAGGTAATTCTGAGTTAGGAAGAGCGACATCAGACTGTCCAACTCTTCCATATAAAGGGCCTCGGGAACATTGATGACCTCTTGCTGTCCCTCCTCATCATTGAAGATGATTTCCAAATCGTCGTTAATCTGTGCTGAAATGCTCGTGGAGCAGAGCATCAGCAACATGGTGATAATATATGTCTTTTTCTTCATCATAATTCAATACAAGTTTTGCTTTCGCTAAAATTCAAAGAGCCAACAGAGTAATGTCTGAACTCCTAGATACTTAATTCTCAGTTCTAACGGAGTAATGTCTAAACTCCTAGTCTCCTAGACTCCTAAACTCCTAAATTCCCCATCTCCTAAACTCCTAATCTCAAAATGTCAGACTGCATTGGAGCCCCAGGGCACTTGAGCGCAGGGGGTTGCGGTCGGTCTTGCTGCTGATGACAGCTGGCGATACCCTCATGCTGACGTCCTTGCTGATGTCAAAGTCTGACAGTGATGCGTCGATATAGGCATCGAGGACAGACACTGCGTAGATTCCAAGCAAAACGAAAAAACTCATGTCGCGCCAACGGCGGTAATAGTCCTTGCGCTTCTTGAAGAGATTTTTAAACCGATCCTTGTTGCTGTCGGTAATTTTTGTGTTCAGATGCAGAAACTGGTTGTAGCTCTGCGTCGTAGGGTCGGAGTCGCTGATGTCGAGATAGGCCTGTGAGTAGTCCCTGTACATCTGGTCATTCCATTGGAGGGCATAGATGCATCCTACGAATCCTCCATAAACGATGGGCAGTTTCCAGTATTTCCTGTTGTAAATCTGCCCCGCGCCAGGCAGCACGATGGCGAGCCAGAGGGCGCGTTTGGGGTCCGGGCGCCAAGTGCTCCAGTCGCGTCTGACCTTGTGGAAGACGCTGTCTGGGGCAGGGTCGGTGAAGATGATGGTGCCGTCGTCAGCGGTGGTGCCGATGATGTCGTCCATGGGCAAGTCATCGATGATGAGAGTACCCTCGGTATCCGTCTTCAGCGTGTCGGCATTGATGCTCACCTGTGCCCGGATGCCTATAGAAATAGCCAGCAGGCAAGCGGCAACCATCCACTTGGCGACAATGTGTGATATAAGGGAAGACTCCTTCACGTTATGGCTTCCTCATATTGTCAAACACACTCATGATATGCTCAAGCTCCTCTTCGTTGGCAAAGGGAATGCTGATTTTTCCCTTGCCGTTGGGGGAGATGCTGAGGGAAACTTTCGTGCGGAAGAAACTCTCCAGCTGTTTCCTGAGCAAGTCGAATTCCTCCGAGAGATGTTTGCCCTTACCGCGACTTCCACCCAAAGAGGCATCATCGCCGTTCTTCAGTTTCTTCACCAGTTCCTCTACCTGTCTGACGGAGGCCCCGTTGCGCTGGATTTGCTCAAATACCTGTAGTTGCTGTGAGGGACTGTCTAATGACAGGAGCGCGCGGGCATGCCCCATGTCGATGGTCTTCTTCTGCAGTGCCATCTGTATCTGGGCAGGCAGCTTGAGCAGGCGGAGATAGTTGGCGACGGCTACGCGGCTCTTGCCAACACGCTCGGCCACTTTCTCCTGTGTCATGCCTTCTTGTTCCAGCAAGTGGGAGTAGGCAAGGGCGATGTCTATTGCATTGAGGTCTTCGCGCTGGATGTTCTCCACAAGTGCCATCTCCATCACATTCTCGTCGTTGATGGTGCGGATGTAGGCGGGAATGGTCTGAAGACCTACCATCTGTGAGGCGCGCCATCGGCGCTCTCCCGCCACAATCTGGTATTTGCCCTCGCCGGTTTGGCGCAGGGTGATGGGCTGTACGATGCCTATCTCGCGGATGCTGTTGGCCAATTCCTGTAGCGTCGACGGGTCGAATTCCCTTCGTGGCTGATTGGGATTGGCTTCTATCTGGTCAAGGGCTATCTCGCTGATGGTGCTGCTGCCTTGCGGCTTCACCTCCTCAGTGGAAATCAGGGCGTCAAGGCCCCTGCCCAATGCGTTGAATTTCTTTTTTGCTGCCATGATTATAGTTTTGAGCTTTGGGTTGACTCACAAACTCATTAACTCCCTAACTCCTCTCCTTGCTGATGATTTCCTTGGCGAGTGCGAGGTGGTTCTTGCTGCCAGTGCTGTCCGCATCGTAGAGGATGACGGGCAGACCGTGACTCGGGCTCTCGCTGAGTTTGACATTGCGCTGGATGACCGTCTTGAACACCAGTTCCTGGAAATGCCGCTTCACCTCATCATAAATTTGGTTGGCAAGGCGCAGGCGGCTGTCATACATCGTCAGCAGAAATCCCTCTATCTCCAGGTGTGGGTTGAGCTTGCTCTTGATAATCTTGATGGTGTTGAGCAGTTTCCCTATGCCCTCAAGGGCAAAATACTCACACTGGACGGGAATAATCACAGAGTCGGCGGCGGTGAGCGCGTTGACAGTGATAAGTCCCAGCGAGGGGGAACAGTCAATTAGGATATAGTCATATTCGTTGCGGATGGGTGCCAGCAGACGGCTGACGACTTTTTCCCGGTTGTTGATGTTGAGCATTTCTATCTCAGCACCCACGAGGTCGATGTGGCTGGGTATGATGTCGAGACCTTCGATGTCGGTTGTGTAGATGGCGTCGCGGATGTCACTCTCGCCGATGAGGCACTCATAGATGGAACTCTCCAGGGTCTTTATGTCAACGCCCAGTCCGCTCGAGGCATTGGCCTGTGGGTCGGCGTCGATGACAAGAACGGTTTTTTCCAGGGTTGCCAATGAGGCGGCTAAGTTGATGGCTGTCGTTGTCTTGCCTACACCGCCCTTTTGGTTGGCTAATGCGATGATCTTTCCCATGTAAGTTATAGATAATTCTTTTTTCTTCAGTTCTAACCTTGATGTTCGATGCGGTGCCTGACCCATCTTGCCGGGGGAGGACGCTCCGCTCATTGTTGCGTAATTAAATGCAAAGGTACATATTTTATATGAAAAAATCCTATTTTAAAGGTTTTTTCGTACTTTTGCACTTGAAAATTAATATTGCTTATGAATTGTCAAAGACCGTTAATACTGATATCCAATGATGACGGGTATCAGGCAAAGGGCATCAACAGTCTCGTTGAGATGGTGCGTGACTTGGGTGATGTGCTGGTATGTGCACCCGACGGACCGCGCTCCGGATTGGCATGCGCCTTCTCTGCTGTCGACCCGCTGAGGCTCATTCTCAGGAAGGAGGAGGAGGGACTGCGGGTGTGGTCATGCAACGGAACACCTGTCGACAGCGTGAAATTGGCGCTCAACCAATTCTGTGCCGACCGGTTGCCTTCCATCATCATCGGTGGCATCAACCACGGTGACAACGGCTCGGTCAACACTCACTATTCCGGAACGATGGGGGTCGCTCTGGAGGGATGCATGAAATATATCCCCTCAGTGGCTTTCTCGCTATGTGATTACTCTCCTGATGCCGATTTCGAACCGATGAGGGCGTTGATAAGGAACATCACCAAACGGGTAATTGATGAAGGACTTCCCAAGGGGGTGTGTCTCAATGTCAACTTTCCCTTGGGGGAATGCCGGGGTGTGAGGATATGCCGCATGGCTCATGGCACATGGTATGACGAATGTGTGAAGGAACATCATCCTCGTGGCTACGATTATTATTGGATGGTGGGAAGATACCGCAATGATGAACCAGAGGCAGAGGATACCGACAATTGGGCACTCAACCATGGTTATGTGGCGATAACCCCGACGCATATCGATGTGACCCACTACGAAATGATGGAGCAGATGAAATCATGGGATTTTGATTTGTAATTTTCTTGACATTTTGAGGATGTTGCTATGAGGTATTATCTGATTGTCGGAGAAGCGAGTGGAGACATTCATGCCTCTCATCTGATGAGGGAACTGAAAAAGGCTGACCCCCAGGCTGAGTTCCGCTATTTCGGCGGCGACCTGATGGCTGCGGAGGGCGGCACGCTGGTCAGGCACTACCGTGACACGGCTTATATGGGGTTTGCCACTGTGCTGGCTCACTTGCCAGCCATTTTTCGAAATATGTCGAGATGCAAACAGGATATTGCCACTTGGAATCCCGACGTGGTGATTCTCGTAGATTATCCCGGTTTCAATCTAAATATCGCTCATTTCGTGCATGAGAAAAAACTGGCAAAGGTGTATTACTATATCTCTCCGAAAATCTGGGCGTGGAAGGAACGCCGCATCAAAAACATTAAGAGGGATGTCGACGAACTGTTCTCCATCCTCCCTTTCGAGGTGCCATTCTTTGAGCAAAAACATGGATATCCCATCCATTATGTAGGGAATCCTACGGCGGATGAGGTGGCTGTCTTTAAGGAAAATTATAACGAATCATTTTTACAATTTTGTAATCGCAACAACCTTTTGGAAAAGCCCATTGTCGCATTGCTGGCAGGTAGTCGTCGCACGGAGATCAAGGACAATTTGCCACGCATGATGCAGGCTGCCAAACAACTGCCCGACTATCAGTTTGTGTTGGCAGGGGCTCCTTCGATAGATGAGGAATACTACAGTCAGTTTATCACTGGAAGCGACGTGAGGTTGGTAAGAAATGAGACTTTTGCCTTGCTCTCACATTCCACGGCAGCACTGGTCACCAGCGGAACTGCCACACTTGAAACAGCTCTTTTCAATGTTCCACAGGTGGTTTGTTATGCTCTGCCTATGGCAAAATTGTATGGATTGCTGCGAAAATGGTTCCTCAAAGTCAGATATATATCGTTGGTCAACCTCATTGCCGACTGTGAACTGGTTCCTGAATTGGTGGCCGACACATTTACTCATGAGCGGATGATGCAGTGCCTTCGCAACATTCTCCCAGGGGCTGCTGGGCGTGACGATATGCTCAGAGGGTATGAGGCCATGCGGCAGGTCATAGGTGCTCCGGGTGCTCCTGCACGTGCTGCCAGGCTTATGGTGAAACTGAGTCAGATGGTTTAACAGCTTCAAATACTTGACATCTCCAACTACTTTCAACTTGCGAAAGTTTTCTATGATAATCTTTCTTGGGATTGGCATCGATGTCGTTTTTTTTCCCTACCTTTGCATCGTTGTACAAACGGGAAGAATCCCTTCAGCCAACCACACCAAGCTTATGGCTTAATATCTTAAATGTTTAACTGCTTAGCTTTTTGAAAGTTGGGTGGATGTTGAATGTAAAACTTGAAATTTATATATTATAGAAACAATTATCTTATGAGATCAAGAACAGCAGACTGGTTTGAGACCAAAATCCGTTATGAGAAGACAATGGAGGACGGATTGCAGAAGAAAGTAACAGAACAATATACTGTCGATGCTCTCAGCTTCACAGAGGCAGAAAGCTCTATTACCGAGGAGATGTCATCCTATATCAGCGGTGAGTTTGAGGTGGCTGATATTAAGAAGGCTACTTATAAGGAAATCTTCTTCAGCGAGGCTGACAGCGATGATCGTTGGTATAAGGCCAAGTTGCAGTTCATCACTATCGACGAGAAGACGGAAAAGGAGAAGCGCTCCAACGTTTATTACCTTGTGCAGGCCGGAACACTCAGCCGTGCCGTGTCACATATAGAGGAGGTGATGGGCACCACGATGATAGATTATGTCATCGCTTCTGTGGCAGAGACCCAAATCATGGATGTCTTTGAGCATAAGGCTCAACCCATCAAACAGGAAAAACCAGCGGAAGAATAGACTGATGGGAACAATCCGGGAGAACCTGAGGCAGGTGACCGGTCTGTTGCCTGCTGGAGTGCGGCTGGTGGCGGTGAGCAAGTTCCATCCTGCCAGTGCCATCGAAGAAGCTTATGCCGAGGGGCAGCGCATCTTCGGTGAGAGTCATGTGCAGGAAATGCAGACCAAACAACCGGTGCTGCCCTCTGATATCGAGTGGCATTTCATCGGTCATCTGCAGACCAATAAGGTGCGCTTCATCGTGCCGTATGTGAGTATGATAGAGGCTGTCGACTCCATCCGCCTGCTGAGGGAAATCAATCGACAAGCGGAGCGTTGCGGCCGCACGGTGGATGTGTTGCTGGAACTTCATATTGCTGAGGAGGAGACCAAATATGGTCTGACACTCGACGACTGCCGCCAACTGCTTGCGGATGGGGAGTGGAAGACGATGGAGCATGTGCGCATCTGCGGTCTGATGATGATGGCATCATACGTCGATGATGAAGAGCAGATACGGGGTGAGATGATGATGGCTGCCGATTTCTTTGATGAGGTGAAGAAAGCCTATTTCGCCGACGCCGACTTTTTCTGTGAGCGCAGTTGGGGCATGAGCCATGATTTCCCCATCGCCTGCCAATGCCGCTCTACCCTGGTGAGGGTAGGGTCGGCAATTTTCGGAGAACGGGTGTACTGACAGCCAAGGCCTCGTCGGACGTTGTCCTCAATAGGGAAAGTTTAAGGGACAACGACTTTCTTCCCCCGCATGATGTAGATACCGCTGGGCAGAGTCTTGGGATTGCTGCCCACCTTACGTCCATCGAGCGTGTAGATGTTGTCATCTGTCCTTGTGGCTGTTGTCGTGATGGCAGGACTGATGCCCGCAGTGAAGTCATTGATGTAGCGGAGACTGACGATACCGTCCCCGCTCTCAGTGATGCCGCTCAGTGCCTTGTTGAGTCTATCGCCAGAATAGACCTGGAAATTGACGGCCTCGGTGGTGTCATTGAGTTCGGTCACATTAGATGACCCTGGGAAGGGGTCGCCACCCAACTGCTCATAAAAGTCAGAATTCTTGATGACCTTGCCGTTAATGGTTTTTCCCACGTTGTATTGGGCGAAAAGCAGTCCGTCGGCTGGCACGACAGTCATTCTTGGTTTCCCTTTTCGGTTGTTGACACTGTTGCTCCCACTGGTGATGTTGAAAGCACTGACATCGTAATCCACATGATACACCAGTAGTCCATGCCCTTTATGGGCATGGTTGATGCCTATTTTCTGGATGTTCTCGATGATGAAATACTCTCGTCCGCTCTGGTCGTTGTCGTTGGCAATGCGATAGGCGCTTCCTCCGTCATCAAGAGCCTTGATGTCGAGGTTGGTGCTCTCGGTCAATGTAGCGATTTCCATCCACCCAAGCGCCTCACGCTCCCACGCGGTTAGGGCTACGGGGGCATAGCCGTTGTTTAGATAATTGCCGCTGTCCATCAGACTCCAGTATTCCATTCCTTGGTTGTCGCCCTTGACGGAGTTGTCTGTGGGATAGAAGTCGGGCAGGCCCAAAGTGTGGCAGAACTCATGGGAGAGTGTACCTATGCCATTGATGCGCTTGAAGGGTTCTGAACTCCAGCATCCGGGGAATCCGTTGAGTTCGGCACTTACAGCATAGCGAGATATTTTCTTCCCGTCGTAGGTGCCACCGGAGACGGTTCCCGACTTGGGCCAGATGCAGTCGTTGGAGTTGCCGGTCATCGACTGAGAGTAACCTGCGTAAATGATGATGACGAGGTCAACATTACCATCGTTGTTGGCATCATACTGCGAGAAGTCAAGGCTGTCGTTCATCAATGTGCAGGCATCCTGGAAAAGCAGGTCCATCCGCTCATCCTTTCCGTCCTGACGGCTGCCTCCGTAGATTGTCAAGGCACTGGGCAATTTTACGGGTCCATAAACGTCAAACTGTGGCTTGAATTTCCCAAAACTGATATAGTCGAAATATTTGGCGACACTGCAGGTGTTGGAAGACTCCCCATGGCCGTAGTTGACCAGTTTTTGGGGGGAATTGAAATATTCATCAAACGACCGCTTGGGATTCTCTATGGAGAATGTGGTGTCGTTGAATTCGGCGAGGATGACAACGGCCTTGGGTGTGCCTTCATGGGGAAATAATGTTCCGGTAGTTGCAACAGGTTCGCGACGTGCTTTCTGCCGTTTTGCTGCCAATTGGCCTGCCTCAAGGAAAAGTCGCCGGTCTTGCTTGCTGACCAAACGGTTCTCTTCCAAAGAGCGCTGCTCCGCATTGTGGGCAAGTTGACGTGTGGGGCGTAACTCGCCGTCGGTGTCTGTGGCGGCAACAAAGAAATCTTTATCCTGCTGCACGAGCAGCACCCCGTCTAGGGTGGTGTAATAGCTGAAATCCTCATCACCATGGAGGATGACGGTGAGGACGGTGCCGTCGCTCTGTCGCATCTCGACAGGGAATGGCCACGCTTTCACAGCATATGTGCTGATGGCTGCGCTAAGGCAAATGATGACAAACAGTAATCTTCTCATTTTGTTTCAATGCTTTATTCTTTTTTCTTCTCAAAATAATACTGTCCCTTATGTTTGGTGCGGCTTCCATATTCAATGGCTCTTGCAGGACAGTGATGGTAGCAGGCAAAACAGCTCAGACAGTGCCCGTTGCACTGCCATTCAGGCTGATGCCCGTTCATAGTGATGTTGGCGGTGGGACATGAGCGGGCGCATAGTCCGCATCCCGTACAGCGTTCCTTGTCCACCTTGAATGGCTTGTCTGTAAGAAGCCATCGCTTGAAAGCGCCGCCGAGCAACCTGCTGTTGATGCGTGGCCAGTGGCTGAGGTGGAGACGGCGCTCTCCGCACTGACGTCGGCTGATTATTTCGATATATTCATTTAGGTCGGCTTTCGCCTGGCGCTTTTTCTCTTCCTCTCTTTCAGGCTTGTCTACATCCATGAATGGAAGTCCCACATAGGTCTCAGGCATTTGGAGGGAGAACTCACTGTCGAGGGTGAGCCCAGTGTGGCTGAGGTCAGCAGAGAGGATGTCCATAGTCTCTCCGATGTCATCGCCTGCCGTGCAGAGTGCCCAACAGTAGTGTGTGCCTGAGGCGACGACTTGAAGCCGCTGCACGAAATCCCTTACCAAGACTGGCGGACGCCATCCATGAACAGGGAAGCAGAAACCGATTCGCTCATCCTGAAGGGGCATGCAGAGATTTTCCTGCCCAGTCAGGGAGGTGATGTCGATAAGTGGCTCGCCAACCACCTCGCTGATGGCACGTGCTGCCCAACGGGTGTTGCCTGTGCATGAGAGATAGTATATCACGATGCAAAAATACGACTATTTTCAAAAATAATAAAATGTTTGTGTCGCTTTTGATGCATGAAAAAGATTTTTGACCATAAAAAGTTGTCCGTCTCTGATTTTTTGCGTAATATTGCCGAATCTTTTAGAAAACTTCTTTAGCTACCTTGTATTTAACTTCTTTACATAAAGATAAATGAGACGGACTTTAACAGTAATCATATTGTTGGCAGTGTTCATGACCGCCAGCGCTCAGAGGAAAATGGCGGATTTCATCATCGAAATGCCTGATTCCGTGGTTCCTTACCTTAATAAGGTGAAGCGTACGGAGATGGTGGACTTCTATGGCATGGGGGTCAAGGCGGAAACATTCAACCTCCTTGCCGAGGGTACTGTGCTCGATTCACTCACAGCCTCTTATGCCAGCATATCTCTCAATGAGAGTTCTCGCATGCAATTGTCTTTGCTCCCTGCTGAGAAGGGCGATACTTTGCTTTGCGTAGTGCGTACTTGGTTGGGAGTGGCTCCAGAGTCGGTAGTGGAGTTCTATGACATGGGGTGGAGGAAGTTGGATGGAAGGCTGTATTTGGATGAGACTGAGCCGGCATCACTCGTTGCCAGACCCGATACAATGGATGTGGAACGTTTTGACAATCTGCTTAAACTGATTGACCCTATGATGGTACAAGCGGTGCTCATTCCCGATAATCATACTCTTTGTTTCTCTCTCTCCACACCAATGGTGAGCAAAAAGGAACAAGAGGAACTAAATGCAATATTATTGCAAAGAAAAGTTAAGTGGAATGGATTAAAATTTAATTAACGTTAATTTTATGGTGTTTTGTGGACATAAGGGTATCAACTTTCCACAAAATGCTTAACTTTGCATCGTGTTTTTCATGGTATTAGATTATTAAGGTTAATAAAGATTGGTTGTCGTGAGACAATCAATTTTTTTGTGCCTTATCCAAAGCTACCTACAAACTCTCTGATTCTCTCCAGTTGCTTGAGTCCTTCCCGTCGGCCGATGTCATACACTGCCTGCATCTCGTCGGGGTCATGGCTGACGTGTCCAATCTTGATTTTCTCTGTGGGGCGGATGACTAAAGCCTTGCCTTCAAGTTCTCGCTGTCTGATATATTCCAATTGCTTGTTGTACATGATGTGGCGCTCGTCAAGGGCATGCACCATGGCTGGATATTTGTGCAAGGCAATCCGCATGAACGGCATCAACTTATTGTGTCCTTTTATATACCCCTCTGGTTGGGTGAGTATGACTACATTGCGCTCATACCCTTCGTTCTCGAAGTAGGCCAGGGGGATGGAGTCTGCCACACCTCCGTCAAGCAGCAGGTGCTCACCGATTCTCACGGGCTTCGACACCATAGGCATTGAGGCGGAGGCACGCACCCAGTCGTAGGTCTCATGTCCACCCTTGTTCAGTTGTTGGTAAACGGCCTTGCCGGTTCTTACATCGGTGCAAACCAGATGATATGCGGTCTTGCTCTGCTCAAAGGTCTCGCAGTCGAAAGGGTCAAGGTGTTCGGGCACCACATGATAGGCAAACTCAGCACCAAAGAGGTCGCCGGTGGTCAACCAAGAACGTATGCTGCAATATCGCCAGTCGTGGGCGAAACGCTTGTTGTAGCGTATCGTACGGCCCAGTTGTCGGGAGACGAAATTGATGCCGAAAGCGGCACCTGCCGACACGCCCACAACACCGTCGAAGGTCACATCGGCTTCTAGCAGCACGTCGAGAATACCTGCGGTGAACAATCCACGCATAGCTCCACCCTCAAGCACCAGTCCTGTTTTCATCTTGTTTCTTTATTGGATTTCTTACGTTCTTTTAGGCTTTATTTCAATTATCGGACAAAGTTACTATTATTTTTTCTCATTCTGTTGCGTTTTTCACAGATTCTTTTTATATTTGCTCCCGAACTCTTAAAAAATTAAATAATGAGAAAAAGGCTTGTTTTTGTTTTTTTGTTATGCTGCCTTTCTGCTTTGTCTGTTGAAGCGCAGGATGCCAAGAAGGCCATTCGTGACCATTATGCAGCCATCAAGGAAATGCTTGATTTATATGCCCAACTTGAGGCTGATGGTGAGGAGTATCCTGTCAACGAATGTTACAAGGTGAAGATTATACAAAATCTTCCTGGAACCGGTCGCCATGAGGAGGATGTGTCCTTGTATTACGGAGAAGTCGAGGGTAGTGATGAGATTTATCCCGACCATTGGTTGGAGTTTGTGTCATCAAGTTATAATTACGCGGCAACAAAGTATTATCGGGAATTCCTGTTCGATAATAAAGGGAATATTACCTTTATATATGGGCTGGACTACAGCGTAGATGATAACAAGGAATATGAGTTTCGCTTCTATTTCAACAAGGGGAAACTGTTTGATGTCTTGGTGAAGAGCCGCAAAGAGGGAGAAAAGGATTTCTCTCAGGAATACACTGGCAAGACCCTGCCTGCGAAATACCATTCCTTTTATCAACAGTATGCTGATGACATAGCCAAGTACGGACGACTCTTCGAGGCTATCGATGGCGCCGCACACCATTGAAGAATCGAATAAAAATTTATAGAATTAGTATTAAACATATTGAATATGAAAAGATTTTTTGGTTTTCTTGCTGTTCTGATGATGGGCAGTGCCATGTGGGCACAGGGTGTGTTCACTGTCGTGTATGCCACCTCCGATGATGGCTTTGTCAATGTCAGGAAACAACCGTCGATGAAGGCACCTGTTGTGTCCAAACTCTGGATGTTCAACCATGGTTTGGGCAATGGTGTCCTGCGTGGCAAGAGCGGCAACTGGTGCAAGGTCAGCGTGGGAAAGGTCACGGGTTGGGCCTATGCAAAGTATGTGGGCGAGATGAATTGGTATGAGGGAAATGGAAAACCTCGTCTCGTCGCTGCCAAGGAGAATACGCCCATCTATGTAGAGAGCATGGAGGATGGTGTTGCGAACATCTTTTTTACCTCAGTAAGCAAAGGCACCATCATCGCCGACAAGTTCCAGGAGGATGGGGATTATTATATGCTTATGACCGCACACGATAACTTGTTCATCAAAAAAACAGACGCAAAGGTTGTGCCTTAAGCAAACTCCGAAAATGGATGAAAGATGAAAGATGAAGGATGAGAGATTGATAGTCCGCTTCCTCAGGATGGACCACATTAGCAATCATATGTCTTAACTCCCAAACTCCCAAACTCCTAAACTCCCTCAAAATAGATCATATGTCTAAACTCCTAAACTCCTAAACTCCTAAAAAACAACTCCTAAATTAATTCCTATGAAAAAACTCTATTTGTATTTCGTCATCTCCTGTGTGTCGGTAATGTTAAGAGCACAAACATATCAGGTGCCTGTGTCTGAAGTCCACGAGCAAATGCAGACAGGCAAGTTCCAACCCACATGGCAATCGCTGGAGACACACCAGACGCCGGAGTGGTTCCGCGACGCAAAATTCGGTATCTGGGCGCACTGGGGACCTCAGTGCGTGGAGGGGTCTGGCGACTGGATGGCACGGGAGATGTATATGGAGGGTAGCCATGCCTACAGATGGCATGTGGAGCACTACGGTCATCCGTCGGAGTTTGGTTTCAAGGACATCCTCCCTTTGTTCAAGGCTGAGAAATGGAATCCAGAGAAATTGGTCGAGCGCTACAAGAGGTGCGGTGCTAAATATTTCTTTGTGCTAGGCAATCACCATGACAACTACGACCTTTGGGACTCCCAATATCAGCCATGGAACTCTAAGAACATCGGACCAGAGAAGGATATCCTCGATGGTTGGGCAAAGGCGGCTAAGAAAGCAGGACTGCCACTCGGCATTTCTTTCCATGCCGACCATGCGTGGACATGGTATGAACCTGCCCAGCGCTATGATGTGAACGGACCTAAAGCGGGAGTATATTATGATGGTAAACTGACCAAAGAGGATGGCAAGGGCAAATGGTGGGAAGGTTATGACCCACAGATGTTCTACCGTCAGAACCACCCCATGAGTGACCGTTCTTGGTCGAATTCACAAATCCATAGCCAGTGGGGTTGGGAAAATGGTGCCTGTCCGCCGTCACAGGAGTTCGTTACCAACTTCTATGACCGAACACTCGATGCCATCAACCGCTACCAGCCCGACCTCATCTATTTCGATGTCACCGTACTGCCTTTCTATCCCATCAGCGACTGCGGACTGAAAATCGCCACCCATTTCTACAACAAGAACCCTCGCTCGGTGGTTTTTGGCAAGATACTCAATGAGGAGCAGCGAAAAGCCTTGACATGGGATGTGGAGCGTGGTGCCCCCAACGAAATCATTCCCGAACCTTGGCAGACTTGCAACTGCATCGGCGGATGGCACTACAACACCAGCATCTATGAGCGCAACGGATATAAGAGTGCGGCTCAGGTGGTGAAACAGTTGGTGGATATTGTGTCGAAAAATGGCAATCTGCTGCTCTCCATACCCCTTAGGGCAGATGGCACCTATGACGAGAAGGAGGCTAAGATTATGGATGACCTTGAGGCATGGATGACGCCCAATGGGGAGAGCATTTTTGGTACCCGTCCTTGGGTCCGATTTGGTGAGGGTCCCGTGGCGGAAAAGGATATCAAAATCAATGCCCAGGGGTTCAACGACGGGGTGTTCTCCGGAATGGACTATCGCGACATCCGCTTCAACCAAACTAAGAAATTCCTGTATGTCACGGCGATGGGATGGCCAAAG
>JAGCXX010000222.1 GCA_017961115.1 Prevotella sp.
ATCATCGTAGTAGGTATAGTCGCCGATGATGATACGCGGGTTCTTCACCACGTTCTTGATGAAGCAGAGGCTTGGAATCTTCGGATTCGGAAAAGCCTCATTGGGGTTGGGTCTATTATTGATTTCCATAAATTCCGATTTTCCTATCTTTCTTCATTGTACATTTTGCAGTTCCAACATCATATTTTCTTTACCCGGCCAGCCACTGATAGCCTTGACGAACTTGCCCTTGCGGTCGTAGATGAGATAGTGTGGAATGGCATTGTCATAGTCGGGTATTTGCATCTCTTGCATCTTATCTTTTGGTACGATATAGTGGTCGCCAGCGTGTTGAGCGACAATTTTCACCCAATCATTGGTATCGCTGCTGGTATCGGTGATATAGACGAAATTGACTCCCCGTGCCGTCAAATCTTCTTTCACAGTCTCCATTTCCTTCATCCCAATACGACAGGGACCGCACCAGGTGGCCCAAAAATCAATGAAAACGATATGCCCTTTGTGCTCAGCAACGATCTTGGGTAGCCATTCTTGTGGAGCACCTTCGGGCAACTCACGACGTTTGCCCTCGGTGCCTGAGGATTCCTGTTTTAGTAGCGCTTGCACCTCCCGAATCTGTGTCTGGAACTCTGGCGACAGGGCATTCAATTCACTTTCATCCACAAGCTGATTGGCTTTCGCCTGAGCCATCACCGCCTTGGCCTCATCCAACTCCTTGAACCAACGTCCTAAAGGCGAATCTTCCAGACCATTTGCCTGAATGTATAGCCTTCCTTCATTAAATTGATTATTTAAACAGGCAAGGAAGCCGAGCGTGTTGCGGTAATATGTCAGTTCGGGCGCATGGGGGTCTTTGAAGGTGAATTGCTTCTCATACATTGCCAGCGAATCTTCGTCCGTTATGGTTCCCCATGATTTCTTTACGAACATGAATTTTCTTAACTTATTTAAGTAATTTTGTTCAATCATCATTCTATGGTATTCTTTTTTCGTCGTTGAGAGATCGAGCGTGTCCAACTGTTTCACTACATCTTGAAATTCATTCCAACATACTTCGCGCCATTCGTCGAAGGTGTCGTGGGCATGGGCTATAGAATAATCGCGAGTGACGCCAAGGTCTATACCATTCATGTGAATGGGCAAGGGCAGCTCAAAGGTTGCGCCTTCGATGTGGATGGCTTTCTTCCAGAGTTCTTGTAGCTTAGGCGTAGTGATTCTATCGTATGGCGTTTCTTTGTTATAGGCTTGGTATTCTTCGAAAGCCTTTTTGTTGAAGTCAACTCTGACGGTATCGCCTGGGAAGAGCATAACTGACCATCCAGAAAAATTGTTTTTCAGTGGATAGCAGATGTCCCATGTGATGGTAAACGTACCAGCGACGGAATCAGTGGTGATTTCAGGGGTACCGCCACCCTTCAGCGATTCTTTATTGCCCCAACCACCAGGGTGTTTGTCCTTGTCGCCAGGCTCCCTGTCCACATACCGTCCCAGAATGACGGCAGGAGCACTTTTGCGCTCCCATATCGGTAGGGACGACGTGGTTTGTGAAAACATGGGAACACATGCCACAAATGCAAGGAGGATGGTAATGAAGACTTCCTTTCTCATTTTACTTATTTATTGTAGACTTTATCTGACATATCGGTTTTAATGGAATGCTTTTAATATTTTCCGCTAAATCCCGATTTAGCTGATTATTATTAATCCGCTTTGAAGAGAATATGCATATAGTTCCCATTCTCATAGCCGAAGCGCTGTATGAGAGTAGAACCGTCGTAGATAGCCTCCAGTTGCAGAGCTATGCCATTTTCTGCAAGTCAACCGAATGCTTTCGGCTGTTTCAGTTCGTTCTCCGTAAACTTGTAATACCGGCTGTCGTTATTAAACTCTATGCGGATATGGTGATCGGTATCGCCGTAGTTTAAATTCAGCAGCATGACATTGGGGATGAAAGCCCATTTTATGTGAGAATAGTCTGTGTCATAGTCGAAGCCATAGCGGGCAGTGATGGCCTGCTGAGAAGTCTCGTCAAGTGCATGGCTGAGTCCTTCGTCTGCATCCACGACCTTTGAAATCAGCGATATGGGGAAGTCTTGAAAGAAAACATGCATCGTCTTATCGTTAGACACATCAACTTGTACGTCGCCGAAGGTTTCACTATGGGCTACCGTTATAGGTCGACCCGCCTCGTCTGTTCCTTCGATACAATCCTTGTTTTTGTAGATAATGACATATCGGCCAGGATATTCGCCCGAAATGTTCTGTGCATAGGTCTCCTTTTGTTTGCTCGTCAACCGCTTCACAACATCGTCTTCGTTACTGCAAGATGCGAGGGGGAACAATGAGAATAATAGTAGGATAAATCCTAAATACTTTAACTGACTTATCATGGCTTTAATTATAATATTACTACTACTAATTAACGTAGGTCAAATGCAATTATTATGGTTCAGCGGAGAAAAAGCGCAGCCATCAATCGGAATTTACTTTTCAAACGTGACAAACATATCGCGGAAGTTGATTATGGTTTTCCTGTGCTGGAGAACGGCGGCTATACCGATATTACCATGACAGTATTCGTCAGCCAGCGCGCTTTCTTCGTCAACAACGGCCTCGACAAGTTGAATAGGCATGTTGCCGATAGAAAGACAGAATGGCCGGATGACTTTCATTTCTCTTGCGCCTGCAATTCCATAACCACCACCCGAGATAGTGTCTGTTGTGGCAACTTTATCAACAACCTCACGATGAATATTGTAATATGCAGCGGAAAGATAGCAAGCATTATTGCTTGCGTTGCCGGTGTCAAAGAGTAATCTGAGTTTTTCACCGTCTGCGGTCGCTTCTACATGTGAGTTGTACAGCATGTTTCGACCGTATGCTGGCAATGGCGATGTTTCAAGGGGGAATAGCACTGTGCTGTCGTCCATGCAAATCTGTGTTTCGCCGATAGCTGCGATAACGTCACGACCTAATATTGGCCCGACTCCTACCAAGTCAAGAAGATCGCTCTCCTTCTCCAACCCCACACCTGCTACGATATTGCGGACTGTTATCTCGCCGATTTGCAGACTGTCGATGAAGGTGCGTAGTCCTTTGGAATTTCCTGTATAGACCACGGTGTCGCCAATAAGTGGCAGTCCCTTCTCTCTGACGAACTTCTCGGTGACAAAAGTTGTTCCTGCACCTGTGTCAAAATGAAAAGGTATGGTTTCGCCATGAAGCGTTACGGGAATGGTAATCAATACCGACTTGGTATCGGGATTTCTTTCTTCTTTCTTTCTCATCCATGATTCAATCCGCTTAGGTTTCAATTCCTTCAAGATGAAAGGAACTAATACATCATGATTGGGACGCGACAGATCCAGCGCAGGGAAATCACGCAGGGCATTTACATGTAGATAATAATACTCCATGGCATCCAACCCTTGTGTCACGCCTTGCCCTTTCAACTGGTCAAGAACGATTTTTATGAAATCTGCTGCTTCGGCATACCGCCCCATTTCTTCGAGCAGTTGGGCCCGTAGTATGATGAAATTGAACACTTCTGCTCCTAGATCAGACTGGTGATTGGACAACAATTCATTCATGCACTCCAGCGCCAGCTCTTTTTGGTTGAAGTTACGGGCAATCATAGCGTCAGCCACTACCTTCAGGAAAGGAGTTTGAATCGAATCCTTTAATATTGGGTACTCCTTATCAAGGCCAAACCAATTTTCGGTATTGATGAGTTCACCGATTCGTTGTTCAGGCTGCTGTGCTGAAATCGCCTGAAAGGATAATAGCGACAACAGGATTATTAAAAATGGTCGTAGCATATAAATTGGAATTTATATTTTATGTTTAAACGTAAACTGATGTAGTCACGTTGCCCTTGACATCTTTTACATTGTGTGAAACGAGGGAGAAAACTCCGTTGACATACACCTGATCACTCTCACCGGAAGTCTTGACCGTGCGCTCGTCGTCGGCATCGTACCAGTAGTTGGACACAAAGCCGTTGTCATCTACGGCAAGCAGACGGTTCTCCTCGTCCCTAATGAGCTTGCGCTCACCCGTGCCGACTTCATTATGTCCATTTTTCATCACACATCCCTTTTTGACAATATTCTTCGATATTAATCTATATATTTCTTTTTTATTATAGTAAATAGCCAAATGAATGAGCACAAATACATAATAAAGAAAACAACTATATATCTTATTGGAAAAGCATCCCGCTCAAAAAGCTTATCATTTTCTTTGTCATAGTATATTTTTACTTTGTCCAATGTAAATGATTTACATTGTCTTATGTTTATTCCTACATGATATTTTTTTGCATTAAACTCTAGTAAGAGGGTTGAACCACTCTTTCTATTACAATTAATTTCTAATACAGAAAAGTTTTCAATTGGTCTTTCTGTATTTACAATAGCCTGTCTGTGATTATAAGTGATGCAAGCGTCTATAAAAACAAAGAGTGCGACGATATTTATAAACAATACTTGTAATACTTGTTTCATAAATTTCTTTTTTTTAATTCGTTGAATATATTTTATGTTTCGCCTGCTAAATTCCGATTTATCTGTCAATATATGTTCATGTAAAGGTAACACATTTTCGAAGAATCCGCAGGCGATGTGCGGTCCTTTCGTAGACAAGTTCGATTGTCCCTTGCTTACTCATAAATCTCTTCGAGCTTTTTCTCTATTTCCTCACCGCGAAGCCTTCTGGCGAGGATTGTGCCGTCAGGGGCGAAAAGGATGATATGTGGAATGCACCACCGTGGCGATGGTGACCCACTCCGAGCGTGATGCTGGCTATGCCCAGCGCATCATCAACCTCCTCGACGGACAGGTGGTGCCGGAAGTGAAATTGTGAGAACCCATCTTGAAATCATTCAGTCCGCCACAATGGTGATACGTCCCTGAGGGGTGCGATATGAATCAGGGATTATCCCGTTGAGTGTCTGTTCCAGATACTCAGCCAGAATGTCGCGTATCAACAGTTGGCCCTTCTTAATGACTGTACAGTTGGCCAACGTGTCATAGTAGCCGCCGCTTTGGTAATAGTCGTTGATGGCGATGGTGTACGTCCGTTCTGCTTCGATGGGCTTGTAGCTGTTGCTCTCCTTGTCGTATACCTCTACGTCAGTCACCGTATGTGTCAGTGTATGAATGGTGAATTTCATGCCCGATACCTGTGGGAACGAGCCGTCGGGCTCCGGACAGTTCTCCGTACACTTCGACAGCATGTTCAGAATCTCCGTGCCGGTAGCCTCAATCACATCGGCAGAATTATCATTGGGCAGCACAGAGACCACATCCCCGTAGTTCACAATGCCCGCATTGATGCCGTTGCGCACTCCGCCACCGTTGACGATACCGATATCCGAGTCCAGTTGGATGCGGAAGGCATCGGTCACCAAGTTGCCTAATGCAGCCTCTTCCCTTCGTGTAATCCATGCGCCATCAGCATCTTTCGCCGGGAGGTCGAAATCCAACGTTGCCAACTGTTTGTTGGTGGCATTGTCGAGCAGCACTTTGATGCTGTCGGTCGTCGCCGTGACGCGCTGGCTGGTGTAAGGAATGTCGGCCGTGGGCACCAGCATGGTATGGAACGTGCCGTCCGGGCTAATCCAGAGTTTGCCCACATTGGCAAACTGCGTGCCTGTCTGGGTGATGGGAATCTTCTTGCCGTCCTTGTTGGCTACCCAATCACAGGGAATCACGGCGTGCGTATGACCGTCGAGCACGGCATCGATGCCATTCGTGGCTTCCACCAGTTTGTGGGAGTCAATACCCGTCATGCTGTTTGTCTCTCCTAAGTGCGACAGCACCACCACATAGTCGGCACCCTCTTTGCGCGCCTCATTTGCAGCCTTCTGCACCAGGATATAGGTCTCGGCTTCGGGCACATCATAGATCTGGTTCTTGTCGCTGTCAAAGAAGGCGTAGGATTCGCTTTGCTTCGTCTCCGGTGTCAAAGTGCCCACAAAGGCGATTTTCTTGCCACCATACCGTTTGATGAAGTAGCCAGGAAACATGGGTGTGGATGAGCCGTATTCAAACAAATTGGTGCAAACCACGGGTGCACCTATCTTAGGCAGCAGCTCCAACATGTGCGGCGTCAGGTAGTCGAACTCATGATTGCCCAAGGTGATGGCGTCGTAGCCTACGTTTCTCATGATGTCTACGATATACTGGCCGCGTGAGATGGCGCCGGCTAAGGCTCCCTGCAGATAGTCGCCGGAGCTCACCATGCCGACATACGACGTGTCGGTCCGTGCGATGGCGTCGCGAAGTCCCGCGAATTTCGTATAGCCGTCGATGTTGCAATGAACGTCGTTTTCATAAAGAATCACAATGCTCTTCTTATTGTCGAATATGGACGGCTCGTTGTCATCATCAACCGAACAGGAAGCCAGACACGTCACCAAAGCCACAACGAGCAACCTGCAGACAGATTTTTCTCTCATAGAATGATTATGTTTTAAAAAACTAAATGGTTATTACCCTAACCGTTATAACCAATGCAAAGGTACAATTATCATCTTACTTGCCAAACAAAAACAAAGAAAAATGCTCACACATTTTGTTGGAAAATGGTAAACTTCCGTTCCTGTGCGCTGAGGCTATCGTACCGACGAGGTGGAGACGCAGACCACAGAATGAGCCCAACTCTGCTCAGCTGTTTCCTGCTTGCACATGGACACCGCAGGGACTGAACAATTTCATGAAATACCTGGGACCAGAGATGGAGAAACGGAATGTGGAAGTCTATCTGGGTACCATGGAGCGTGCTGACGCGTCGTTGTGGGAGACCATCCTCGACAATGAAATTTCAGCCAAGTATATCAAAGGCATGGGCTTCCAATGGGCAGGCAAAGATGCTCTTCCCGTGCTGCATCAGAAATATCCTGACCTAATGGTTTATCAGACTGAGCAGGAATGCGGCGATGGCAAGAACGACCTTGCCGGTGTAATACATTCATGGGATTTGATGAAGCACTATCTAAGCAATGGCACCAATGCCTATTTCTATTGGAACATCTCCCTGCTGGAAGGTGGCCTAAGCCATTGGGGATGGCGCCAGAACTCATTGGTGACAGTCAATGAGGCAGACAAGACATTCAAGTTCACGCCGGAGTATTATGTCATGAAGCACGTGAGTCACTATGTGTTGCCGGGAGCCAAGGTCCTGAAGTTGGGTGGCGACTGCAAGAATGCCTTGGCATTCCTGAACGCAGACGGCAGCGTGGTGGTGGTATTAGGCAATCAGACAGATAATGCCATGACTTTGAACCTGCAATTTGGAGAACAAAAATACGAGGTGCAATTGGCCGCCCAGTCACTCTCTACATTAACGATAAGATAATGCCGGCATTAAATCACCATCAAGTCGTGTGGATGCCGACGGCAGCGACTACTTAACTTCTTTGACTACTTTCTACTAACGAAAGTTGTAAAAAATAAATTTGTGATTTTTATTTTGCTTTCCATATAATTTCATTATCTTTGCCCATATTTTATTGGATAAATCTTAAACCTATAAAAGTATGAATCTGAAAGTACGTTTAGCATTGATGAACTTCCTGGAGTTCGCCGTATGGGGTGCATACCTCACGTGTATGGGCAATTACCTTGGAAAGGCAGGACTTGGAGAGCACATCGCATGGTTCTACGCCATCCAGGGCATCGTGTCAATCTTTATGCCGACACTCATGGGTATTGTCGCTGACAAATATATCCAGCCTCAGCGTTTGTTGGGCATCTGCCACCTCTTGGCTGGCGCCTTCATGCTCGCTTGCTGGTGGATGGGCATGAACAATCCCACACCCGACAAGGCTGCGTTTATCACACTCTATACTCTGAGCGTCGCCTTCTACATGCCGACCATAGCACTCGCCAATACGACGGCATTCTCCATCCTGACCCGCAACGGAATGGACACCGTCAAGGACTTTCCGCCCATCCGTGTGCTGGGCACCGTGGGCTTCATCGCTACCATGTGGTTTGTCAACTGCGCCGTATGGGACGGCGGTTCATTCATGTTCACCTTGGGTGAGAACGCACATAAGTTCCAGTACACCTACATGCAGTTCTTTGTATCCGGTTTGCTCAGTTTTGTGCTTTTCGCCTATTGCTTCACCTTGCCCGCTTGTCCGCTGGTCAAGAACGAGGGAAAGAAATCGCTGGCAGAGTCTTTCGGTCTGAACGCCTTCAAACTGTTCAAGACCAAGAGGATGGCGTTGTTCTTCATCTTCTCCGCCTTGTTGGGCATGTGCCTCCAAGTGACCAATGGCTATGCTGGTCCGTTCATCACCAGTTTCAAGGGCAGTGTGGATGCCGCCATCGCCAATTCCTTCGCCGCCAACAACGCCACCTTGCTCACCTCCATCTCCCAGATTAGTGAGGCCCTGTGTATCCTGATGATTCCGTTCTTCCTCAAACGCTACGGCATCAAGGTGGTGATGCTCATGTCGATGTTCGCATGGGTGTTCCGTTTCGGTTTCTTCGGATTGGGCAATCCAGCAATGCCGGGTGTGTTGCTCTTCATCCTCTCCTGCATCGTCTATGGTGTCGCTTTCGACTTCTTCAATGTGTCGGGTGGTATATTCGTCGACCAGGAGTGTGAGCCAAGCATCAAGGCATCGGCACAGGGATTGTTTATGATGATGACCAACGGTGTGGGTGCCACGGTCGGTACACTGGCAGCCGGTGCCATCATCAACTCCTACTGCTCATGGAAGGACGTGGTGGTGAATGGCGTCAGCCAGAGTTTCCTCCTCGGCGACTGGAAGACTTGCTGGTTCATCTTCGCCATCTTCGCCCTTGTGGTGGGTGTGGCATTTGCCTTGGTCTTTGACCCGAAGAAGAAAGAGAACTGATGGGATTGGTCAGACTGTTTTTCAAGGGGGTGTCAGAGATTGTCGCTTCTGATGACGTGGGTCTGCTGACGCTTTGCGATGAGGCGCAGACACGCCAGCTCTCCGTCATCTGCGATGCCAACACTGTTTATCAGTTCGGCTTGCGCATGAAACAGGCAGAGGTGGTGCCAAAACTGGCACCCGAGGTGTTGTGGCAGGTCATCTCACGCAACCTTGACACCCGCTTCCAGATCATCATCAACGACCTGGACGATGGTCAGTACAAGACCCTACTATACATGCCCGACATCCTGCAGGCCATTCCTGTCCGTGCCAGCGACGGAGTGCTCATTGCCTATGTCTCCAACATACCCATCTATATCGAGGAGCAGCTGCTCCTGCGCCAGGGAATCCCCTATAGTGACTCCGACACGGGTATCTCCGTTCCTGTCAACGTCATCAGCAACGACATGCTCCAGAAAGCGCTCGACAAGGCAGTGGCAGAGGAAGACTATGAGAAGGCATCACAGATACGCGATGAGTTGCTGAGGAGGGGCGGCAAGGACCTGAAGCCATGAAGGAGGCGCGCTACTTCTATGTGCCTGGTGCACCCACGGCAGGACAGTTGCCCGGCGACGAGGCGACGCATGCCATCCGTGTGTTGCGTCTCCGTGAGGGCGATGAGATTTTCCTTATCGATGGGGTGGGCAATTTCCATCGTGCTGAGGTGACGCTCGTCTCTTCCAAGCATTGTGCCTATCAGGTGTTGGAGACCATCCGGCAGACGCCCGTCTGGCGTGGACATATCCATCTGGCGATGGCTCCCACCAAGATGATGGACCGTGTGGAGTGGATGGCAGAGAAAGCGACTGAGATTGGGTTTGATGAACTCTCGTTTCTCGATTGCCGCTTCTCGGAGCGTCGCGTGGTGAAGACCGACCGTGTGGAGCGCATCGTGGTGGCTGCCGTCAAGCAGAGCCGCAAGGCATGGATGCCGGTGGTGAACGAGATGATGCCCTTTGAACGATTTGTCAGGACTCCCCGCGAGGGTGCGAAGTTCATCGCCCACTGTTATGAGGAGATAGAGTGCGCCGACCTCTTCAATATCCTCATGGCGATGGAGGACGACAACCCACAGGTGACCATCCTCGTGGGTCCAGAGGGAGACTTCTCGGTCGATGAGGTGCGCCTGGCGATGGACAACGGCTATGTGCCGGTGTCGCTGGGCGAGTGCCGCCTGCGAACAGAGACGGCTGCCCTCTCGGCGGTCATGATGGCGCAACTGGCACTGAGAAAGCAATAATCCAACAGTAGGAGTTGGGAGTTTGGGAGTTTAGGAGATTGGGAGTTTAGACATTAGTCCTCTTTGCCATGCCTTAGTCTTGCTTCTTAACAATTCCGATACTTCAATTATTTGATTTTGAACGGACAAATTTGATATAATGACATCCGACAGCACCAAATACTCGTTTCTGCTTCTCACACTTTTAGTGTGTCTGCTTTTCGGTTGTGCAGACAGCACCAAATCATCGCCTCCCGATGAGGAGGAGCTGCGGAGCGAGATCAGCCGCCTCCCGATGCTCTATACCGTGGAGGCGGAGGTAGAGGTGTTGGTGGAGGGACATGGTCAGAACGGCACCGCAGAATGGAAATCGCTTTTTGGTTCGCGAGACATCATCGTACCCGTGAAAGCATATCTCAAGGCGGGTATCGACCTGTCGAAAATCGAGGACGTTGAGGTGAAGGGCAACATGGTGTACGTGTTGTTGCCCGACCCTGTGATAGAGATAGAGAGTACGGAAATCCCGTGGGAGAAGGTGGTGGCGAGTGTCTCTGGACTGCGTGACAAGTTCTCCAATCGTGAGAAGGAGTTTCTCACACGCAAGGGGAGAATAAAAATACTGGAGGATATGGGCAACCTCGACCTCATCGAGCCGGCACAGGAACATGCGGAACAGATAGTGGCCAACCTCATCCGCGGGATGGGCTATACGCCAGTGTTCAAAGCACGTCCCATCTATACTGAGCGCGAACTTATCCGTTTTGTCAAGGAATAGGAGGGTGGTATGGATAATATGAACAAACTGATGAAATTGCTCCTCACCGCTGTCACCCTTGCCGTGATAGTGGGATTGGTGCTCTTGTTTGTTAGACTGACAAAGCCATCCGAACCATTAGACTACAGTGTCGGTCCCATCACCGTACTCGACATCGCCAAGACGGAGCAACTGAAGGTGCTCACCATACACAAGGAAATATTGGCGCATCAGCACCGCTATGCCTCGGGCTTGCTCAGCAACAAGGAGGAGCGCATCTATATCATCTATCCCGCCACCTTGCATTTCGGTTTCGACCTGACCCGTTGTGACAACAACAGCATCCAAACGCATGGCGACACGGCAACCGTCATCCTGCCGCCAGTACAGATTCTCAACAAGGAGGGTCATTCCGTTGATGAGGCGAGCAAGCGTACCGCCATCGAGGAGGGTGAGTGGTCGGCGGTGGAACTGACCACATTGCGCAACAGAGCCGAGGCTCTCATGCGCCGACAGTGCGAGTATGACAATTGCTATGAAAAGGCTGAGAAGGCAGGGATTTCTGCTGTCCGTGCGATGATGGCTTCCCTGGGATTCAGACATGTCGATGTGAAGGTGAGGAAACGTGCCAGTTACGGACTGTGTCTCATCGACAAGAGTTTTCGCAACAGCCACAGTTTTACTTTTTGCCGAAAAGACGGCAAGTCATACCTCTCCTTCCAGAAGGGAACTCAGGAGTCGAGGCTCTATTACACGCCAGGCACCATCGCCTTGCAGGAACTTCTTGCTATGGGTGATTATTTCATGATGTTCTTTGATAAAGTGCCCCGCCATGCGGTCGTTGTCAAGAAAGACAAACAGATGGTGCTTGCCTTTCTCAACCCGACCGTCACGGAGGGCAGCAAAGAGGCAGAGCAGGTGCGTTCCAGGGCGGCTCGTTTCAATATGGCCCCGCTCCGCCATGCCATCTCCGACCTCGTCTTTTTGGGAAAGGTCGGCCTCACTGTCATGGAGACAGACAAGAATGGCAAGGAGATTTGTAGGTATTGATATTTGTCGGACCAGTCGGACTAGTCGGACCAGTCGGACGAGTCAGACCAGTCGGACTTGTCTGACTTGTCTGACTTGTCGGACGCTATAAAAGTGGTTTGTATATGTTTTTTCACTGCTTTTAGGGTGCTCTTCAAGAAATAATGATTAATTTTGTGCCATTATCCACAAATCAATAGAAATTTCAATGATGAAAACACTGCGACTCCTTGCCATCTTGGCTTGTATGGCCATCCCTGCCACGGGATTCTGCTTCAAATTTGCGGACCGTATCAATGAGACTCTTCGTTACAGTCAACCCGCCACCCAATGGTTGGAGGCACTGCCCATCGGCAATTCACATCTCGGTGCCATGGTGTATGGTGGTACAGACGTTGAGCGCATACAACTCAATGAGGAGACTTTTTGGTCGGGTTCGCCACACAACAACGACAGCAAAGAGGCAAAGGCTTACCTGAAACAGGTGCGCGACTCCATCTTTGCAGGAAAGGAGGAGGCAGCAGCAAGTCTCATCGACAAGCATTTCATTCCCGGACCTCATGGAATGAAATACCTCACGCTTGGTGATGTGAGGATTGACTTCGATGAAAAGTCAGCACCAACGGACTACAAACGTAGACTTAGTCTTGTGAAGGCCGTTTCCACGACGACCTATAACAAAGGTGATGTGAGATATACGCACGTGACGTTCGCCTCGATGGACAAGAATGCCATCATCGTGCGTATCACGGCGAGCAAGAAGGGAGCATTGGCGTTCAAACTTAATCATCAGTGTGAGTTCCAGACCCGACATCAAGTGGAGAACCATTGCCTTATCGCAGAGATTGACGGTGTTGACCATGAGGGCATCAAGGCCGGACTGAAAGCGGAGTGCCGTATCCTGGTGAAGAGCGACGGACAGGTGTCCGATGCTGCCGACCAGGTGCAGGTGTCCGACGCTACGGAGGCGACGCTCTATATTGTGGCTGCCACTAATTATGTCAACTACCACGATATCTCAGGCAATGCCACAGAGCGCAACTTGCAGTCGCTCGCCAGCGTGACGGGCACCCCATACAAAAAACTGTTGGCCAATCACCTCCGCAAATATCAGGAGCAATACACCCGTGTATGTCTTGAATTAGGAGAAGGCAATAAGGAAAATATGACGGACACCGACAAGCGAGTCGCCTCTTTCGCCGGAAGTCAGGACATGGATCTTGTGAAGCTGATGTTCCAATACGGCCGCTATCTCCTCATCTGTTCATCGCAGCCCGGCGGACAACCTGCCAACCTCCAGGGTGTGTGGAACAACAGCGCGAATGCGCCTTGGGACAGCAAATACACCATCAACATCAATGCGGAGATGAACTACTGGATTGCTGATGTGGGCAACATCGGTGAGACACAGATGCCGCTGTTCGACATGATTCGCGACCTCAGCGTGACAGGAAAGAAGACCGCTCAGGATATGTATGGCTGCCGTGGATGGGTGGCTCACCACAACACTGACCTGTGGCGCATCGCAGGAGTGGTGGATGGCGCACCATGGGGCATGTTCCCCAATGGTGGGGCATGGCTGGCGACGCACATCTGGCAGCATTATCTCTTCACAGGCGACAAGGCTTTCCTCCGCGAGTGGTATCCCATTATGAAGGGCGCAGCAGATTTCTATCTCGACTACATGCAGGTGCATCCACAGTATGGTTGGCTTGTGGTGGTGCCGTCGGTGTCGCCGGAGCATGGACCGATGGGCAAGCGCACCCCGGTAACGGCTGGTTGCACCATGGACAACCAGATTGTGTTCGACGCACTCAACAACACGCTGCTGGCCGCAGGCATCCTCGGTGAGGATGCCGCTTACCAGAGCCAACTGAGGAAAACCATCGCCCAACTGCCTCCAATGCAGATAGGCCGTCACGGACAATTGCAGGAATGGTTGCAGGACGGTGATGACCCACGCGACCAGCACCGGCATATCTCCCATCTCTACGGACTCTATCCCTCCAACCAGATTTCTCCCTACAGCCACCCCGACTTGTTCACGGCAGCTGCCAACACGCTCAACCAGCGTGGTGACATGGCGACGGGCTGGAGCCTCGGATGGAAAATCAATTTCTGGGCACGTATGCTGGATGGTGACCATGCCTTCAAAATCATCTCCAACATGCTTCATCTCCTGCCTAACGACAGGGCGGCACGCCAGTATCCCGACGGACGCACTTATCCCAACCTCTTTGACGCACACCCACCTTTCCAGATTGATGGCAACTTCGGTTTCGCCGCTGGTGTGGCTGAGATGCTCTTGCAGAGTCACGACGGTGCCGTGCATCTGCTCCCAGCCTTGCCGTCGGCATGGCAGAAGGGCAGCGTCAGCGGTCTGAGGGCACGTGGCGGTTTTGAGGTGTCGGTAGCTTGGAATAATGGCCATTTAACCACTGCCACTGTGAAATCCACCATTGGCGGCACCCTCCGCCTGCGGTCATACGTCCCGCTGAAGGGCAAGGGACTGCGTGAAGCAAAAGGAGCCTGCAGCAATGCTCTGCTGCAAGCTCCTGAAATCAAGTCGCCGCTGAAGTCAGCCGAACTGAAGGACTTCTCTGTACTGCCTTTGCGCAAGGTCTATGAATATGACATTGACACCAAGGCAGGAAAAACCTACGTCTTTACTGGAAATCCCTGATTCTCACTTCGATGCCTGAGCCCTCAAGGGCTTCCTTCATCGCTTCGGGGTCGGTATCGCCGAAGTGATAGGGATAGAGCACGCGTGGTTTCACCATGTCGGCTGCACGACGCAACTGCGCTGGAGTCATCGTATAGGGTTGGTTGCAGGGCATGAAAGCCACGTCGATGTCCTTCACATCGGCCATCTCCTCGATGTCCTCTGTGTCGCCGGCGATGTAGATGCGCAGACCGTCGGCTACGAGGATGAACCCGTTGTCACGGTCTTTGGGGTGGAACTGCGTATGGCCGGGCGTGATGTTGTAGGCGGGAACGGCATACACCATCAGGTCGTCGGCGAGACGAAGGCTGTCGCCATTGGCCATCACCTTGCCCTTTCCTAACATCTCCGCTGAACTGGCATTGGTCACAATGACTGTCGAATCTTTGCTGAGGTCGGCCACAGCCTGTGTGTCGAGGTGGTCGTAATGGTCATGGGTGACGAGGATGTAATCTGCCTTTGGCCATTGCGTGTAGTTGGTCACAGGTAGTGCTCCATCAATGACGGGATCCACCTGAATGATGCGCCCGTCGAAGTTGATTTCCATGCTCGCATGCTTGATGGGCGTGAATTTTACGGTCTTGCCGTTTTTTGTCTTAAAAGTATCCATATCGTTAGAATTGAGGTTATCGTTTGTAGCTTTCGGAGTCTTGTTGCCGCATGATGCTAAAAGCATCACTCCACATGCCAGTAATAATCGGATTCCCATTGTTATTTGTCTTAATCTTAATCTTTAATCTTAAAATCTTAATTTTTCATCTTATAATCTTAATCCTTCATCTTTCATCTTTCATCTATTCCTCCATTCCCTCATCAAGGTTGCCCTTCCACAGGTATTTTCGGGTCTCGCTGACGATGACCTTGCTCAGGAAGAGCAGTGAGAGAAGGTTGGGAATGGCCATCAGTGCGTTGAAACAGTCGGCCATGTTCCACACGATATTCAGGCTGATGACGCTGCCGGCGAAGACGGCGATGATGTAGAGGATGCGGTAGGGGAGGTTGAGCTTCTTTCCACCCAGATACTCCACGGCACGCTCTCCGTAGTAGCTCCATCCGAGGATGGTGCTGAATGCGAAGGTAAACTGTCCGATGTTGAGCAGGGGTTCGCCCACAAGTGGAATCTTGGAAAATGCCGATTTGGTGAGGATGGCTCCGTCGGTGAAGTTGATGTCGGGGTGGGCAAGGGCACTGCTGACAATCACCAGTCCGGTGATGGCGCAGATGACCACGGTGTCCCAGAACGTGCCGGAACTGGAGACGAGGGCTTGGCGGACAGGGTTGCGGGTCTGTGCGGCGGCGGCTACGATAGGAGCCGAACCCATACCCGACTCATTGGAGAACAGACCGCGTGAGATACCATAGCGGCAGGCTATCATGAAGGTGCCTCCAACAAAACCGCCACCTGCGGCGGAGGGATTAAAAGCACACTCGATAATCATTTTCAGTGCCGGGATGAGGTAGGATGAGTTGACATAAAGGATGTAAAAACACCCCACGACATAAAAGACGGCCATGAAGGGAACCAAGGCACCGCACACTCTTGCGATGCTGCGCACACCACCGATGATGACGGCGGCGGTGAGCACGCAGATGATGCCTCCCATCACATAGTTGGGTATCTGGTAACTCTCAAACGACAGCGTGGAGATGGCATTGGCCTGCACCGTACATCCGATGCCGAAGGAGGCGAGGGCGCAGAATAGGGCAAAGAGAACACCCATCCATTTCCATCCCAGACCGCGCTCC
>JAGCXX010000223.1 GCA_017961115.1 Prevotella sp.
AATCATGGGTGGTCGAAAGATGTTTTTTCTCACGCTGTTACATCTTTGATTTTTAGGGGATTCTGATTCGGTTAGACATCATTGCTTTCCTGTGGTCAGTTTCGCCTGTCCTGATAGCCACATTTAAGTCGATAATCCAGTCCTCCAGTTGCATTTTGAAACAGAACTTTGCCTCCTCGAATCCGATGCCGTTCTGTCGCTTGTATATCATGATGAGCATGGCTGTGATGAGCGTCATGTAGAGTATGACCTTGATGCCGTTCTCGCTTGTGGAGAGGAAGTGGGAGAAAGAGAGATTCTGTTTGAGGAAACGGTAAAAAACTTCAATATCCCATCTCCTCCTGTATGCCTCGGCTATCTCCTGCGGCGTTAGTTGCAGTTGGCCAGGCTCATTGGTTACATTGGTGATGAAGAAAACCTCGTCTTCCACCTTTTTCCGGTTGCTGCCGCTTGGGGATTTCCTGGTTGTGTCCTTGGGCACCTTGAACTTAGCCTTCACCACACGAAACTCCTGGATGTCCTCCTCATGCTTGTTGTTGTAGAGATGGACAATGACATCATCCATGAGTTCCAGGTTGCCGAGGTCCCTGTCCGTGTCCTTGGTCATCAGGCTTCTCACCACTTTCATTTTCCTGTTGGTATTGATACGGCCAATGAATACGGCCTCGCTTTGGGCTACCTTCTTGTAATTGTCCAAGGCCGTAAGTCCACGGTCGAGTACATAGAGGTTCCTGTGGGCCTTGTCCTTTTTGATGAGCCTTTCCAGCAAAGCCGGCATTGCCTTGTCCTCACTAAGATAGGTGGGCTTGGAGAACACCTCCGCCAATTTGGCCGCAAAACCGTCGTATGCCATTGTGTATTTGATCTGCTTACGGTCGGCCTTCCCCTCGCCCTTGCGACCTACTGTGAATCCCTCCTTCAGCTTGTTGCAGGTTTCGGCAACCATCGAGCTGTCAACCCGGATGAGGTTCAGGTTCCGCACCTCCTTCTCCGTATAGAGCGCGGAGAACTTGCCGTATATCAACTCGTATGCCTGCTCGAAGAAATCCAGGTTGATGGCCGACAGACGGGTGGATATGGAACTGCGGGAGACCTTCATGTCCACGGAATAGTTGAAAAGGGACTTGAATTGCTGGCTGGAAAACACCGTCTCAAGCTTCCGCTGGCTAAGGCGGTCTGCACATAGGAATGCATACACCAAAAGATAAAAAAGGCGCTCTCCTTTCAGCACCTTGGCGCAATAGTCCACTTTCGTGTCGGATGCTATCTTGGCCAGCAAGTCGTCCGGTATCATGCGGAGAACCGACGGAGCGCTTACTTTAAGCTTGTCTAACTGCATAACTCTTTGCCTTACGTTTCCAAACAATTGCAAAGATATGCAATGATGGAAGGACGCGCAATAGTCATTAATCTTGTTTAACACGGAAATCCCAACTTACGGAATCGGACGTAAGCTTAATGTGCGTTTTGGGGGGGCTCGCTGTACAACTATATGTCCTTGCTGGGAAACAAACCGTCAGAGACCGTCAAATTAGTTCCTCGAAGAAAAATGACGGCCTTGAACAGATGGTAGCGTCAGGATTCGTGAATGATAAAATAACGCGAGTAGAACCATGTCGTTTTTTTCATTATGATTATTTAACGATTTGTTTGGCTTGCAAATCTTTCGACCACCCATGATTGCAAATCCCGATGAACGAGTGAACGAGTATCCGCGTCCATCCGTGTGATCCGTGGTTTTGTTTTCTTTCGAGTCCTTTCGTGAAATTTCGTGGTTAAATAATATCCGCGTCAATCCGTGTTATCCGTGGTTTTATTAATTCTCAATTTCGTGGTTGATATTTTATTCGTAGCCATTCGTGGTTGGGTGGAAAGTTATTTCAGGGTATTTGTTTGTGGATTCAGAATTTCGTCGTATTTTTGCATTTCCAATCAGACGATATGGAGTATGTGAAGATTCAACTTTCATACATGACTCTTAAAAATTGAGTTTTTAATTGATTATCAGGCTTATAAATGACAATTACACCTACTAAAAAGAAACTCACATCAATTCTTTTTGCCACACCGATAACCGTCATGGCTACCATTGTCATCTTTGCGTCGTCGATGCTGACATCGTGTACCGAAGATGACGATAATGAGAACTCCAAGGAGTACAAAGGCGTGCCACTGGTCATCCTGGATACGGACATAGGCTCCTCCACCGACGACCTGTTCTGTATGGAGATGCTTTACCGCTACGCTGACCAGGGGCGCTGCAAATTATTGGGTATCGTGGTGGACCGCGAGGGCGAAGACTGTGCTGCTTGTGCCGACGTGATGAACACCTACTTTGGTTATGGCAACCTTCCTATCGGTCTGGTGCGCGAAGGTATTCCCAACCCCACTGTCTTCATCAACTACCAGGCCCTTCCCAATTGTCAGAAAGCTGATGGAAGCCCCATGTTCAACCGCAGCGTCAGCGATTACTCGTCGTTGCCCGACGGTTGGCAGTTGTACCGCCGTCTGCTCGCCGCACAGCCCGACAAGAGTGTGAGCATCTGCTCTGTCGGCTTTGTCACCTGCCTTTCACAACTGTTGGAGTCCGGTCCCGACAATTATTCCAATCTCTCAGGCGTGGAACTTGTGCGCAGTAAGGTGAAGTGTTTGTACCTGATGGGCGGCAGTTTCCCCCGAGCCGTTGAACCGGATTATAATTTAGGTCAGGGCATATCCTTTTCTCAGACTTTCTTCCGCCTGTGGCCGTCGGACGTGGAAATCATCTTCTCTCCAGGAGAGGTGGGCGACAACATCGACTATCTCCCGGAGCAGGTTCTTGCCGACATCTCTTGGACTGACGAGCACCCCATCAAACAGGTCTATATGACTTGCGAGTGCGACGCGGGGCAAAGGATGTGGGATCCATTGACTGCCATCAATGCGATAGAAGGCAACGGCCTCTTCATGTTATCAGAGCGCGGCACCGTGTCCTACACCTCGACGGGGAAAACCATCTTCACCGTATCTGCCACAGGAAACTGCCGCTACCAATTCTCCGGTGACAACACATGGAACTCCACCATGCTCGAAAAAATCCGTAACGTCAATATGATGCGTTAAAGATTTGAGATTTAAGCTGCTCCTCGGCATACTGCAAGTAAACTTGCGTCTGCAATCCCCAGACCGCTGTCTGGACATAAAAAAGTCTCAATAGTGTGCGATGCTATTGAGACTCTTCTTTTGTTTCGTCTTCCGACGTGTACTGTGGTATGTTTATGGGTTCGCCATTTTTGCTGTTTTTGACACGAACCGCTTCTCTTGGAAGCTTTACATGGGTTTAACGAACTTGCAGAAGTCCATGTAATGGTGGATGAGCTTGCTGGCAGTTTTTTTACATTTATCTACGAATGCTACTTTGTCGTTCACAACCATTACGGTCGGGGTTAATTCCATTGCTTTCATAATCGTTTTTATTTTGTTGTATATTATTATGTTTATTTCTTTTTTGTTTCTGATACAAAGATAGGGCTAATTCCGCCACCAGCAATCATTTTTTACGATTTCCTCAGCAAGTAGATGTGACAGACGGCTCCATCTACGACAATATCGTTGAGGTCGCTCGATATATGTCGCATTACGTACTTCTTTTCTTTCACGATGTCCACCGAGGCACAACCTCGGCGAACCTAACCCCTCTAATTGAGGGCTCTCCTCTTCCTTTCTCTTGCTGCCATGCAAAAAGCAATCATAAAAATTGGTGGGAATCAAAATAAATGGTTACATTTGCAGAAAACTATGGCGGGTCGTCTGCAGACGGCCATGACACAATCCAGCAAGTGATTAACATTTACAACAATATCAAACTATTATGAGAAAAATTGTATTAGCAGCAGCCATTGTACTGATATCATCAGCAGTCAATGGACAAGAACTGTCATCTGGTATTGACATCAACAATCTGGATACCAGCATCCGACCGGGAGACAATTTCTACCAGTATGCCGCAGGAGGCTGGCTCAAGAGCCACCCGCTCGACGATGAGCACACCGACAATGGTGCATTCACCGACCTTTACGAAAAAAGTCAGAAAGATATTCAAGAACTTATTCTGCAATATGCCTCCTCACCCCAGCAGCAGGGTACGCTCGGTCAGAAAATCGGCAGCCTGTACAACCTGATGATGGACAGCGTGAGACTGAACAAAGAGGGCTGGCAGCCCATCAAACCCACACTCGACAAGATTGCCTCAATCAAGAGCCGCAAGGAATATCAGTTGGTGACCGCCCAACTGGACCGTAAAGGTGAGAACACGATGATGTTTGGCATCGGTGTCGGCGCTGACCAGCGCAATGCCGCTGTCAATATCGTGGGTGTCGGACAGGGTGGTATTGGCCTCGGCACACGCGACTATTATCTCAATGACGACGAGCAGACCAAGAACGTGCGTGAGGCATATAAGAAGATGCTGAAAAATCTCTATATGATGGTGGGCAATGATGAGCCGACAGCAGAGCGCAAGATGCAGGCCGTCATGGCAATTGAGACACGCATCGCTACAGCCAGTTATAGCAGGGTGCAACTGCGCGACGTCGACGCCAACTACCATAAGATGACCTACAACCAATTGGTGACCGACTTCCCCGGCATCGACTGGGGCAATATCTTCCTGCTCACTGGATTCCCCGCTTTCGACTTTGTTGACGTGGGCCAGCCCGAACCCATCCACGAGGTGGAGAAAATCCTGGCAGAGACCTCTCTCGATGACTTGAAAGCCTACGCAGAAATCAAGGTCATCAGTGGTGCCGCCAGTCAGTTGAGCGACGACTTCCGCAAGGAAGCGTTCAACTTCAGCAAAGTGATGAGCGGTGTGCAGCAGGACCGTCCGCGATGGAAGAGGGCCGTGTCGCTCGTGAGCGGTACGATGGGAGAGGCCATCGGCAAACTGTATGTAGAGAAACACTTCCCCGAGAGCAGCAAACTGCGCATGATGGAACTGGTGAAAAACCTGCAGGTGGCTCTCGCCCAGCGCATCGACGAGGCAACATGGATGGGTGCCGAGACGAAAGTTCAGGCCAAGGACAAACTCAATCACTTCATCGTAAAAATCGGTTATCCCGACAAATGGAAGGACTACAGCGGTTTGCAGGTGGACGACCGTCTGTCGCTGTATGAGAACCTGGGCAATATCGCAGAGTTCCTGATGATGGATGAATTGAAACGCAAGGTGAACAAACCCACTGACAAGAGCGAGTGGCTGATGACCCCGCAGACCGTCAATGCCTATTACAACCCCACGACCAATGAGATTTGCTTCCCAGCCGCCATCCTCCAGCCTCCATTCTTCGACCCCAATGCTGATGATGCCGCCAATTACGGTGCCATCGGTGGTGTGATAGGCCACGAGATGAGCCATGGCTTCGACGACCAGGGTTCGCAGTTTGACAAGGATGGCAACCAGAACAACTGGTGGACCGACCAGGACAAGAAGAACTACGAGGCCAGGACAAAAGTGCTGGAAGACTACTTCAACACCGTGGAAGTGGTGGCTGGCAAGACCATCAACGGAAAACTGACCCTCGGAGAGAATATCGGTGACAATGGTGGACTGAACATTGCCTTCCGTGCTTTCCAAAACGCCATGAGCAAGCAGCCGCTCAAAGTGAAAGACGGATTCACTCCCGAGCAGCGTTTCTTCCTCTCATGGGCACGCGTATGGGCAAGCAATCAGCGTCCTGAGTATCAGGAGATGCTCATCACCGTAGACCCACACTCTCCCAACTTCGCCCGTGTCAATGCCGCACTGCCCCAAATCGATGCGTGGTATGACGCCTTCAAAGTGAAGAAAGGCAACCGCCTGTTCATCCCGAAGAATAAGAGGGCTCACATCTGGTGAGGTATGGTCAACGCCCCCTGCCCCCTCTAGTCTTAGAGGGGGAGTGTCTAGATAATTCGGAAAATTACATTTTATCAAACTACAACCTATGAATACTACCCATAGCAACTCCACAGACCAAGCATCTGGCAAGAAGGGAAAGGTGCTGTTGATCAACGGCAGTCCAAAGGAGAACGGCAACACTTTCCTCGCTTTGAGCGAGGTGGCGAAAACCCTCAACAGCGAGGGAATAGAGACGGAAATCATCTCCATCGGCAAAAAGGCCGTGCAGGGATGCATCGCCTGTGGTATGTGCGGACGCAACGGCGGTCGCTGCACGTTTCATGATGACCTATACTTCAAGGTGATGCGCTGCGTGAAGGACGGTATCGACGGACTGGTAGTAGGTTCTCCCGTATACTATGGCGGTCCCAATGGTTCGCTCTGCGCCTTGCTCGACCGTGTGTTCTACTCATTAGGGAGCGAGCTGTCCTTCAAGCCCGGTGCCAGCGTGGTGGTTTGCCGCAGGGGAGGGGCATCTGCCGCTTTCGACCGTCTGAACAAGTATTTCACCATCTTGAACATGCCCGTGGTCAGTTCGCAGTATTGGAACATGGTCTACGGACAGGCTCCGGGACAGGCCGCCCTGGATGAGGAGGGGATGCAGACCATGCGCACCTTAGGGCGCAACATGGCCTGGATGATAAAGAAACTGAATATCGGCGAGGATGGACATCCCGAACAGGAAACGCCAATCAGGACCAATTTCATCAGATAGAGAAATGAAAAGCATAATCCAAGTTAATTACATCACCTCCGTTGTACTGGTGGCGTTGCTCGCCTCATGCGGAGGACAGAAATGGACGGAGCGGCAGGTGGACTCCTTCGTCATCGTGGAACAAAAGGGAGGTCCCACGCTGGGCTACTCCCCGGAGTCGGGCGTCAAACTGCTCACCGACGGGGGATATGCCTTCAAGGACCTCAACCGCAACGACACGCTCGATGCCTATGAGGACTGGCGGTTGCCATGCAGCGAGCGGGCTGCCAACCTGGCGGCGCAGCTGTCGGTGGAGGAGATAGCCGGACTGATGCTGTATAGTGCCCATCAGGTCATCCCGATGAGTACGGGCAACAGTTTCTCTCCCGCCCATTACGACGGCAAGTCGTATGAGGAGAGCGGGATGCCGCCCAGCAGCCTCACCGACGAACAGAAGAAATTTCTGAAGGACGACCATCTGCGCGCCGTGCTCATCGCCATGGTGGAGAGTCCGGCGGATGCCGCCCGATGGAACAACAACATGCAGGCCTTCGTTGAGGGACTCGACCATGGCATACCAGCCAACACCAGTTCCGACCCGCGTCATGAGACGAGGGCGAACGCGGAGTTCAACGCAGGAGCCGGCGGACAAATCTCACTTTGGCCCAGTTCGCTGGGAATGGCTGCCACCTTCGACCCCGCCTTGGTGAGGCAGTTTGCCGACATCGCCTCAGAGGAATACCGTGCGTTGGGCATCGCCACGGCACTGTCGCCACAAATCGACCTCGCCACCGAACCCCGTTGGTGGCGCTTCAGCGGTACCTTCGGCGAGGACCCGCAGCTTGCCACCGACATGGCACAGGCCTATTGCGAGGGGTTCCAAACCTCTCCTAAAGCGATGTGGACACGTGGTGAGAAAGGGTGGGGCACACTGAGTGTCAACGCCATGGCGAAGCATTGGTATGGCTATGGCGCACAGGAGGGCGGACGCGACTCACACTTCGCCCATGGCGAATACGCTGTCTATCCGGGAAATAACCTCCCCGTGCACAAAAAACCGTTTGCTGAGGGTGCCTTCCGCCTGAATGACGGCACGAAGATGGCTTCTGCCGTGATGCCCACCTACAGCATACTGTGGCAGCAAGACCCATCGGGAGAGAACGTGGGCGGCAGCTACAGCCGTTGGCTCATCCAGCAGCAACTGCGTGATGAACTGGGTTTCGATGGCGTGGTGTGTACCGACTGGGGCATCACCGCCGACAACACCGCCATGGACTATACGGGTGGCGGCAAGCCCTGGGGCGTGGAACAGCTCACCGTGGCTGAGCGCCATTACCGCATCCTGCAGGCTGGTGTCGACCAGTTTGGCGGCAACAACGAGATTGCGTCAATCCTTGAGGCTTACCAGATTTGGGTAAAAGAAAAGGGTGAGCAGAGCGCAAGGGAGCGTTTCGAGCAGTCAGCCCGGCGGTTGTTGATGAATATGCTGAGGGTGGGACTATTCGAGAATCCCTATCTCGACCCGGCTGTCACGGAGAAGACGGTAGGTAAACCGGAGTTCATGCAGAAAGGCTATGATGCCCAACTCAAGTCGGTGGTGATGGTGAAAAACCACGGCAACGCTACGCTGCCCATCGACAAGCGTTTGAAGGTGTATGTGCCCAAGCGCCATTTCCCTGCTGTCCCAGGCATCTGGGGCGGTATGTCGGAGGAGAAAACCGACTATCCCATCTCACTCGACCTCGTGAGGAAATACTACGATGTGGCTGAGACGCCCGAGGAGGCTGACTTCGCCCTCTGCATCATCGCCGAACCCACCATCAGCATGGGGTATGACAACGATGATATGCGCCGTGGCGGCAACGGATACATCCCCGTGAGTCTGCAGTACAACGACTACACCGCCACAGAAGCGAGGGATACGAGCATCGCAGGCGGCAACCCACTGGAGAAATCGGCCAACCGCAGTTATAAGGGCAAGACGGTGCACACCCGCAACTACGATGACCTGACCATGGTGACCCGCACCAAAGAGGCGATGGGCGACAAGCCCGTGGTTGTGGTGGTGGAGACGGGCAAACCCGTCGTGCTCGCAGAACTGGAGCCATCGGCGGATGCCATCCTCATCTCATTCGGGGTGCAGCATCAGGCGCTGCTCGACCTCATCAGCGGCAAGGCAGAACCTTCGGGACTGCTGCCTATGCAGTTGCCGGCCGACATGAGTACGGTGGAGACACAGCAGGAAGACGTGCCCCACGACATGCGGTGCCTCACTGATGTCGACGGGCATGCCTACGACTTCGCCTTCGGTCTCAACTGGAAGGGCGTCATCTCTGATGAAAGGGTTAAGAAATACAAAGTGAACTAACCGATAAAAAAACATCTACCATGTTGTCAGGTCTCCTCAGCATAGCACTTGTCATCAACGAACTGATGGCATCCAACGCCGGTTCGGTGATGAGTCCGGCATACAATTTCGACAGTTGGATAGAAATCTACAACCCGACAGAGGAGGCTGTCGGTCTTGCTGGTATGTATCTGAGCGATGATGCCAACAACCTGAAGCGATGGAGGATGCCAGCCAATATCGGTTCTGTTCCCGCCAAAGGCTTCCTCGTCGTGTGGTTGGGTTCTGATGACATCAAGACCACCCAGGCTCCCTTCAAACTCGACTGCGATGGAGGCTCCATCTTTCTGAGCGACCGTTACGGGGAACTTGTCACCAGCGTGCAGTATCCCGAGGCATTGAGCCGCACCTCATGGGCACGCACCACCGACGGCGGCGACAATTGGGGGTGGACCGACGATGCCACGCCAGGCGCCACCAACGCCACTTCGGTCTTTGCCAGCAAACGTCTCGCTGCACCGGTCGTCAACGAGGGCAGTCAGATTCTAAAAGGCACGCTCAAAGTCAAGGTCGACTTCCCTGAGGATGCCATACTGATGTACACCACCGACGGCACCATCCCCGTCATCGGCAGCGGTTCGGGCAGGCAGAGCCAGAACGGGCAGTTCACCGTTACACAGACCACCAATTACGTGTTCCGCCTTTTCCGTAAGGGATACCTGCCCAGCGTGCCGGTCACCCGCAGTTATATCAAGACCAATGTCGAATACACCATCCCGATTGTCTCGATTGTTGGCGACGAGCGCTATTTCAGCGACCCTATGTGGGGCATCGATGTGAAAGGTTCCAACGGCATCAGTGGCAATGGGCGCGACGACCCTGTCAACTGGAACCAGCCATGGGACCGGCCAGTCAACTTCAGTTACATCAGTCCGACCGACGGCATGCTCTTCAACCAGGATGTCAACATCAGTGTCTCCGGCGGCTGGTCGAGGATGAACAGTCCCCGTTCGATGAAACTGAAATCCAACAAGGTGTTCGACGGACTCAACCACCTGGACTATTCCTTCTTCCCGCAGAAACCCAATATCCGCAGCAAGACCGTGCTTGTGCGCAATGGCGGCAACGACTCCTACAGCCGATTCATGGACCCGGCGCTGGCCACCATCATCCAGCGGTCGGGCATCGACCTCGACGTGCAGAGCATGGTGCAGGTGGCAGAGTATATCAACGGGAAGTTCAAAGGGGTGCTCAACCTACGCGAGCCCAACAACGACAAGTATGTGTATGCCAACTATGGCTATGATGACGAGGAAATCGATATGTTTGAGAATGGCACGTTCAGAAATGGCACCAACGAAGTCTATCGTCACCTCTATGAAATCAGTGCGAACATCAATGCTCCTGGGGTCTATGACGAAGTGAAGACTCTGCTCGACATCGATGAGTTCATCAATTACATGGCTGCCGAGCTTTACCTGGGCAACGACGACTGGCCCGACAACAACGTCAAGGGTTACCGAAGCAGGGACGACGGACGTTTCCGCTTCATCATTTTCGACCTCGACCAGCCCTTCAACGCATGGGGGCACACCATCTCCTCACTCGACTCCTACGGAAATGTGACCATGGTGCGCCTGTTCAAAAACTTGCTCCTGCATGATGGATTCCGCAAGAAGTTCATCGACATGTTCTGTATCATGGGGGGAAGCGTGTTTGAGAAGAAACGCGCCACGGCCATCGTCAACGAACTGGCCGATGCCATGCGTCCCATGCAGCAGGTAGACAACAGAAACCCTGATGGAACCGCCAACAATATCAAAAACAATCTGGCAAGTCGTTTGGAGACCATGGTGAGTCAATTGCAGCAGTACAGTCCCATGAAACTCAGCAACGTGAGGAAAATCACCCTCCAGGTGGCTGCCGACACCGAGGGGGCAAACATCTCCATCAACGGCATCAACGTGCCTTATGCTGATTTCAACGGAAAACTCTTCGCACCCGTCACTTTGGAAGCCAAGGCGCCAGCAGGCTACACCTTCACGGGATGGAGCAAGTCTTCTGGCAACCTCAAATCCGTGTTTGGCAAAGGCTCCACATGGAAATATTACGATGCCGGTGAGGCAGCTGCAGGATGGCAGAACAGCGGTTTTAGCGAGACGTCATGGAAAACGGGAGCGGCACCCCTTGGCTACAAGTTAAGCGGTGTGAAGACCACCGTCGGTTATGGCGACAACGCCGACCGTAAGAATCCCACCACCTATTTCCGCAAGACGTTCTCCCTCGATGCCGAACCGAAGTCTGGCGACCTTTTCCAACTCAACTATCAGGTGGACGATGGTTTCGTCGTATGGGTCAACGGTAAGGAGGCTGGCCGCTACAATATGCCGCAAGGCACCGTCAACTACACCACCTTCTCATCTACCTACGCTGAAAATACCCCCTTTGAAGGAACGCTCGAATTGAGTCCGTCGCTATTCAAGAAAGGCAGCAACGTCATCGCCGTTGAGGTGCACAACACCAGTTACACGTCTGGCGACCTCTATTGGGATGGCGCACTGCTCACGTCTCTCGGTGTCTCCACCGACGTTGACGTCTTGACAGAACCCGTCATCGAACTGACTGATTACAGCAACTACACGCTGACGGCCTGCTTCACACCGCTGACCGATGCAGAGCGAAAAGCTGAAGGATACACGCCCGTATGCATCAATGAGGTAAGCGCGGCCAACGGTGTCTTTGTAAATGAGTTCTTCAAACACAACGACTGGGTGGAACTTTACAACACCACCAGTGCCGACATCGACATCGCAGGTATGTATTTGAGCGATAATCCGGAGAATCCGAAGAAGTATGAGATTGGCAAGACCGATGGCGTATCGACCATTATTCCGGCACATGGGTTCCTGACGATATGGTGCGACAAACTGGAACCCCTGTCGCAGTTGCACGCCTCGTTCAAATTGGACGCTGATGGTGGCGAGATTGTGCTCACGGCTGCCGATGAGAGTTGGAGCGACC
>JAGCXX010000224.1 GCA_017961115.1 Prevotella sp.
CAACGCCAACCTTGAGGGACTTCCCACATGGAACAAGTGCGATGGCTGGTACAGCGACCGTACCACCGGCAACAGCCAGGTGATGCAGAACAACGATGCCACCTCTGAGGATGGCACCAAGACCGCTTTCTACGAGTACTGGAGCGATGCAGCTGCTGACGACGGTTCATTCACCCTCTATCAGAAGGTGGAACTGCCCGCAGGCAAATATGACGTTTCCTGCTACGCATTCGCTCAGCAGAATGCAAGTGGCAACGAAGACAACTGCAACGTTAAGTTCTATGCCAACGACTTTGAGGGTCCGGTTATCGCCAGCACCCGTCTGGCTCCCGCCAACTTCCAGTTCGAGACCACTGAAGCCGGTGAGGTGAAGATTGGTCTGAAGGCTCTTGAGGGCAACAACTTCCGTTGGATGGGTATCGGTTACATGGAACTCTTCCGCAATGGTATCGCAGAGGAGCCCAAACCCGTGTTCGCACTTTCCTTCAATCCTGCCAGCGGCACTGAGGTAGCTGTCGACGACGAGATCACCATGACCTTCGACGATGCCAACTACAACCTCCACTACACCACTGACGGCAGCGACCCGAAGACTTCCATGACCATGATGACCGCCATGCCTAATGAGACTGTCACCGTCAAGGGTGAGGGTGCTTTGGTAATCAAGGCTTATCTGGTCTACAACAAGACTAATGAGGAGAGCGACATCTTCACTGCCCTCTATCCTATCAAGGAGGTTGAGGAAGAGAACTGGGAGAGCCTGGTCATCAACGGCAACGTTGAGGGCACCGACGGCACCAGCCTCGTGACTCAGGACGGCGAAGGCGAAAATCAGGGCGCACACAAATTCAATCCCGTTGAGGGTGCCGGTGTCGGTGGCTCAACCGGAGCTGTGGTGCATGTTGCTGCTGGTTCGAAATATGATTATACAGGCCAGTTCTTCATCTATGAGCCCAGCCATGAATTCAAGGAGGGTGAGAAGTACAAAGTCTCATTCTGGGTGAAGGCTGATAAGGACGCAGAGGTTGACATTCAGGCTCACACCACTCCTGGCAACTACATTGGATGGTATATTGACGGATTCAGCGGACCGCTGAAGGTCTCCACCGAGTGGCAGAAGGTGACCATCGAAGGAACAATCTCCGAGGCCATGGCTCAATATGATGCTCACATGGTTGGCATGCAGACCCTCGCCTTCAACCTGAGCAAGAACAAGGAAGTGGAGAACAACTTCTACTTCGACAACATCGTTTGGAAGGTCTATGTGGAACCTGCTAAGGATCTTGAGCTGACTGACGACGACACCGAGGCTCCCGCAGCCGGTGAGTACGCTAACGTCACCTACAACCGTATGTTCCTGAAGGGCTACAACACCATCGTGCTACCGTTCGAGTACACCATCGCCGAACTCGGTGCCGACGTTGTGATGAAGTATGTTGGAACACAGGACAACCACGTACAGTTCCAGAGACTGCCCGAGGAGACCGTGCTGCAAGCCAACACTCCGTATGTGGTCTTCGTTGCTGCCGACAAGCAGTTGAAGGGATTTGAGAACAAGACTGTGGTAGAGCCCACCGACCTGACAGTGGCAGGTGGCGAGTTTGACTTCGTAGGCTCCTACAAGGCATATGCCAAGGGTGAGTCTCCTGTCGTCAAGGGCGACTACATCCTCCGCGAGGTTGGTCTGCAGAAGGCTGCCGGTGGCAATGAGCACAAGGCTTATCGTGGTTACCTGAAGAACAACACAGGCATGGACGTGAACCTCTACCTCATGATTGACGGCGAGATTGTCGACGGTATCAACACCATCGAGAACGCCCAGAATGCCGACGGAAGCATCTACAACCTCAACGGCCAGAAGGTGAACCGCACTCAGAAGGGTGTGTACATCATCAACGGCAAGAAGGTCGTGCGGAAGTAAGACAAGTAACATCATTTAAACCATACTATAGTTATGAAGAAAATGTATATTTCTCCTTCCACTACGGTGAGGGGAATTGAGAGTGGGGATATCCTGGAGAATCCTATCGTAGATTACAGCTACCAGGACATCGACCCCGAGAACGATCCTGAAACCGACCAGCCCGTACGTGCTCCGAGAAAGAGCCTCTGGGATGACGTCGATGAACAAGACGAGAAATTCTAATCTGATGAGGGTGGGCCGCAAGGCTCACCCTCATAGTTTTTCCACCACGAAACACTTTCTCAACCACGAAATGCACGAAAGGGCACGAACGATTTGAACTTTGATAAAAAAGGAGAAGGGGCAGGGAATCTGGTTCCCGCCCCTTTTTGAGAAAATGTCTCACTAATCATCTCTATGATTCATCCTCCTTTCTTTACTTTTCAACCAAAACTTAACTATCTATCAAACCTATTCATTACCTAAAAACCTATAACCAAAAACCTAACATTTTATCAACCTAAATATCTAATCCTATGAAACTATCTTTTTGCTTTTGACATTGCAAAGATACACCCGTTTCCCCCACCCTTGAACGATTTTTCTTGTTTTTCTCTTCCATTCGTTGCGACTCATCGCCACATTTGCGACAAATCCCCGTCACACCCTTAAAAGATGACGCAGTTTGGGCGTTTTATTTAGGAGTTTAGGAGTCTAGGAGTTTAGGAGTTTAGACAATACCCCTACAAGAATGGCGGTGCGGCGTAGTAGAGACGTCCATACATGGCGTCTCACAGCCAAGAATGCCGGTGCATATTATATATTATAAGGAGTTTAGAAATATGACTATTTGTTTTTAGTATGTCGGTGTGATATACGCTATAGATTCTATCTTTTTACCTGAACTTTGGCAAGTCATAGTAAAAAGCAACTTTTTCATCATTTTTTGGAGGGAAAACGCATGCCGTTTCACCTTATTTTATTATATTTGTACCCTAATAAGCAAATACTACAACTAACCAAAAACAATAAGCATGAAACATTTACGACTATTTTTGGTTGCTATTGCAACCGTATTCGGACTGGGCGCCAGCGCACAGACGTGGACGGGGAATGAGGTCACCGAAGGTACATTTTATTTGTACAACGTAGGTGCCCAAAAATTCCTGAACAATGGAGACCCCAATCAAGAATGGGGTACCAATGCCTATCTGCAGAAAGGTTTTGGAATGGACATTAAGGTAGAGGCATCAAATGATGCCTACACGTTGGACACCAATGTCTCCAACGGAGGAACCAGCCATTACTTGAATAGTTCGACCTGGACCGATGGAGCTGCCACACCATGGATTTTCACACCCATTGCTGAAGGCTCTACTATCTATGAGATTTCCTATGATGGTAAGTATTTGGTTGCGAATGACGCTTTAGATGACGTAGTTTATGGCGACAAGTCAACCAAAGAGGCCAACAACCAATGGATGCTCGTTTCTCTTGAAGACTTCAAGACCGCCATGCAGAACAAGGTCTATTCTACTTCTGACCCAATGGATGTTTCCGTATTTATTCAGGGTCGCAGTTTCGCACGCAATGATGCACGCAACAACATCTGGACCAAAAGCCATCAGGGCGGCAACTGGGATTGGGTTGTCGGAGCCGAAAACCGTTATTACGGCAATGAGGCTTGGAACAACACCTTTGATGTTCATCAAGACATCGTCAATCTGCCAGCTGGAACTTACGAATTGAAATGCTCCGGATTTGGAACCAATGGAACGACCTATATTTATGGCAATAACACTTCCAAAGCTCTTCAAACTGACAACACCACATCCTTTGGAACAGATAAGGTGGCCAAATGGAAAGCCATTCAAAATGGCGAATTTGCTGACAACAGCACTGGCACATTCACCGTTGGTGATGGAAATCTTACCGTGGGCATCAAGCGCGAGACCAACATAAGTGGGGACTGGTGTGTCTATGATGAGTTCCGCCTTTACTTCTATGGTCTTGATTTGAGTGAATTCGCCGCAGCTTTGGCAAATGCTGTTTCTGCAGCCCAGGCCATTGAGTCGAGCACACTCCCCACCGCTGCCTATAACGCGCTGCAAAATGTCATCACTGAGAACAACAAGACCTACACTACTGTAGAAGATTACACTGCTGCGACTAACGCCATTATAGAGGCAACTGAAACCGCAAAGAAAATGGTTGCTGCCTTCTCACGCTACAACACGGTGAAGACCAACGTCCTTGCTGTCAGCAGCGATGTGAACACCGCTGATGCCGATGCCGCTGCCAACGCAGCCACTACTGCCGACCAAGTAGAGACAGC
>JAGCXX010000225.1 GCA_017961115.1 Prevotella sp.
AGGTACCACTGGTAAAAGATTGAAATCAGGACACCATCCAAGTACAGCCTATTACTAAACCCCTAACCCCCAAAACTCCCAAAAATATAGACTATGGATTTCAATAGGGATGAATTGATGGCAATTGCCAAGATCGCCAATGCGATGATAGCCGCCGACGGTAAGGTGGAAGAGAATGAGATGTCGTCATGGACATTGGAGATGGAGCGCTTCGGCATTGCGGAGGCGGAATTCCGCACCTTATATGAGCAGTCTGAGGAACTCGATTTCGTCAATGCCCTCTCCGTCATATCCAGCTTTGATGAGGAGCGGAAGCGCTATGTGGGTGCCTTCATCGGTACGCTGATGGCTATCGATGGCGACATCGATGACGCCGAACTGAAACTCTGGCAGTTGGTCTCCACCTTCTGCGACCTCCCCACCATGAGCCTTGGCGAGGCCCTGGCATACATGGCGGAGTTGTAAGACGCCCCGCCATCCTTGTCAGACCTGTCGGACCTGTCAGACCTGTCGGACTCGTCGGACTTGTCAGACTCGTCGGACTTGTCGGACTCGTCAGACAAATTCTAAAAACTCCAAAAAACAAAGAGGAGACCAGAACAAAAAATTCTGGCCTCCTCTTTGCGTTGAGCCTCCTTACACCAAATGGGCGATGATGCTCTCGCGGTCGCCGGGCAACATATCAATCACCGGCACCTCTATCATCGTGTAGCATCCAGGCTGCTGTTTCAGTGAGGCGCGAGCCACATTCACCAGCACCTGTGCGGTGAGGGCTGGGTTGTTGATGCTCATGTTGAACTCGAAGCGCTGGTTCTGAGTCTTTCCGCTCACACCCTTGCGCACCAAGTTGACACCATGTCCCATGTCGCGGACGGCATCCACCGACGGCACGGCAAACACATGAGTCTCGTCACTGGCAAAATACGGGTCGGCTTTGATGGCGGCGGTCACCTCCTCGAGGGTGGCTCCTTCCTCCAGCTCCACATACACCATGCGGCGGTGGATGCCCTCACCTTTTGGGATGGTCATCGACAGCGCGTTCTTCACGCCGGCCTTGGAGCGCACGCATACGGAGTGGCCCATCGACATACCCGGACCAAAGTTGGTGTACGACAGTCCCTTCGGTGCCAGACTCTCCATCAGGGTGCGCACGATGCTGTCGCTGCCCGGGTCCCATCCTGCTGAGATGATGGCCACGGTGCCCGAAGCCTTGCATACCGGCATGAGTGAGGCGCGGTAGTCGAGGATGCTGGTGTGGATGTCGAAGCTGTCGACGGTGTTGATGCCCAGCGGGAGGATTTTCTTTGCATATTCCTCACAACTGCGTGTGGGGGTGCAAAGGATGGCGACATCCACGTCGCGCAGTTCGGTGATGTCCTTCACCACCTCGTATGCAGCGAGTTCCGGGGGACAGTTCTCCGCTCCCTTGCGGCGCACGATGCCCGCAATCTCGAAGTCATCTGATGCCTCCAGTGCTTCGATTGTGTATTTGCCGATGTTGCCGTAGCCCACAACGGCGGCTCTGATTTTCTTCATAAAATGATATTTTTGTTGTTGAAATCTCAAATTCGGTTGCAAAAATACATCTTTTTTGAGAAATAACTATCATTTAGGCAAATTTTCTTGTATTTTTACCAACTTTTATCATTACGCCTGCCGCTTAGAATACGATTCTGTTGCCGCTCCCGTTGTTGACAGCCACATCTGTTGGCGTGGTGTCTGTTTCACCCCCATTGGAAATGAGGCATATATTTTTGAGGGATTTGCGTGAGCGGTTGGCTGTTGGACTGCTCTCCACAGCCAGGATGATGTCCTCGTTGTCGAGGTCTTCTTGCTTGAATATGAAAATGTTCGGGCGACGCTTGTTGGGAGAAGAAACGCTTTCTCCATAGTAATCCCCACGGCGCTTGATGAGATGCTGGCGGGCATCCTCCTCTTCGGCCATGAGGACGGAGTCGGATTGTGTGAGTTGGTTCTGACGTACGTCCATACCGTCAACATGCTCAATGCCGAAGCCAGTGGCAAGGATGGTCACCTTCACTTTCTTGCCCAGTTCGGGATTGACCGCGAGTCCCCATTTGATTTTGTAGTCACTGCCGAATTTCGCCATGAAGTCATTGACGTCGTTCATCTCCTCCATCATCAGTCCTTCGTTTTCCTTGTCCTCGGCAAAAGAGATGTTCAGCAGGATTTTCTTGGAGTTGAACACATCGTTGTCGTTGAGCAGGGGAGAGTGGAGCGCGTCTTCGATGGCTTTTTTCACACGTCCTTCGCCTTCGCCGTAACCAGTGCTCATGATGGCGACGCCGCCGTCTTTCAGTACGGTGCGCACATCATTGAAATCGAGGTTGATGAGTCCATGGATGGTGATGATTTCGGTGATGCTGCGTACAGCAATATTCAAGGTGTCGTCTGCCTTGGCAAATGCGTTGAGTACGGAAACGTCGGTGTAGATTTGACGGAGACGCTCATTGTTGATGACAAGCAACGCATCGACATGCTTGGCCATCTCCTCGACACCATCGAGAGCCTGGTCAATCTTGTGGGGACCCTCAAACTGGAAGGGGATGGTGACGATGCCCACGGTGAGGATGCCGATTTCTTTGGAAATGCGTGCAATGACAGGAGCAGCGCCGGTTCCTGTGCCGCCGCCCATTCCTGCGGTGATGAACGACATCTTTGTGCCGTCGTTGAACATTCGTCGGATGTCATCCTCACTCTCTTCTGCTGCGACGCGTGCCACTTCCGGTATGTTGCCTGCTCCAAGGCCTTCTTTGCCCAACTGGATGTGGACGGGTACGGGAGAGGCGTTGAGGGCTTGGCGGTCGGTGTTGCAGAGAACGAATGACACATCGTCGATGTTCGTACGATACATGTGGTTGACGGCATTGCCACCACCGCCACCTACGCCGATAACCTTGATGATGCAATTCTCATTTGGAAGTTCGTCAAAATCGAGGGCTTCTCTCTTGTTGGGATAATTGTCGTTTTGCATATTGGTTTTTGTTTGATGTGATATGGATGGGGGTTGGATTAACGGTTGACGGTATTCTCGTTCTCTTCGGCGATAATGTTTTTGCCAAGTTCCACCAAGAATTGGTATCCTCGGGAGAGCCATCCGCCTTTGCGAGGTTCACTTGGTTGAGTCTGGACGACATGTTCATCTTGGTGTCTCCTTTCGCGGTTATGTTTTTCTTCGGGCGACTCCACCCGGCCTGGCTTGTCGGTCTTGTCCGTTTGGGACTTTGGCGGGTCTGTTGGCTCGCTGCTTGTGCGTTTGTCGGTGTCAAAGAGGTCGGCAGTTGGTTTGACCACCGCCCCGGCACAGTTCATGTCACCTTTGGCGAGCAGGCCCAGCACGGTGTTCATCATGCCGTCGTGGAAGTTGACCTCCTTAACGGCGGAGGAAACCTTCTGTTGCACAGTGCTTGCGATGCGGATTTTCTGGATGCCGGTGATGGTAGTGAATGCTTTCTTTATTTCCTTCATCTTCGAACCGCCTCCGGTGAGGATGATGCCGCCCATGAGTTTGTCGCAGTATTCAGGTGGCACCTGACCATACCATACATTATGGATGATTTCATAGACACGTGCTTCCACCAGTTCGTTGAATGTCTTTGCAGGCACCGAGCGTTCGGCATCGATGGGCAGTCTCTCATCGGTGTCGATTTCTGAGGTCTCTATGAAGGCTTTGGCATACTTGATTTTCATCTCTTCTGCCTCGTTTTCCTCCATCTGAAGCGAGGCAATGTCCTTGGTGATGTTGTTGCCGCCAAGGGGAATGACAACCAGGTGTCGTAGTATATTCTTGAAATAGACTGAGACGGTGGTGGTGTCGGCGCCGAGGTCGACGAGGAGGCAGCCGTTGCGCATCTCTGCTTCGGTGAGGGTACTTTGTGCCAGGGCGATGGGGGCGAGATACATTTCGGCGATGGAGATTCCGGCTTTCTCAAAACACTTGTTCAGATTGCGGAAGAAAGCCTTGCGGCAGACGATATTGAGGAAGTTGCCTTCGATTTTGTCGCTCTGGATACCCACGGGGTCGGTCTGATACAGTGTCCCTATCTTGAATTCCTGTGTGGCTGCATCCAGTATCTCAAGGTCGGGATATTGGGTGCTGCGGTTGTTGTCCATCAGTTCATTGACTATCTCATGCGAGATGATGGTATCATCGGGGAGTGTCTTTACGCTGCTGTTGCGGATGCTGCGGATGGACAGTCCTCCCACGCCTACAAACACCTGTGAGATTTCCGACTTGAGGCTTTTCCTCAGTTTCTGGATGATGTTGGTCAGACAAGCGCTGGTCTTGTCGATGTTGTAAACCACCCCTTTGCGGATGCAAGTTGTGGCGTCCTCTCTTGCGACGGCGAGTATATGGATGCTCCCGTCCGTGCCCTTCCTACCGGCGATGCCGGTGATTTTCGAAGAGCCCAGTTCAATTGCTACTATGAAATCCTTTGCTGCCATATTTGTTGTAAGTTATATTTTTTTACTGCTTGTTGTTCTTTATTGGGCATCACTAGCAAGAATAATATTGAGTTATCACTAGCAAGTATCTTATTGAGTTGCTGAAATCGTCGTTTCTATCAAAAAAAAGCCTGTATTTTAATGAAAAAAGCCCAGTATTTCTGCCGCTATATGATTCATTTGCCGGCTTGAAACGCCAATAACCAATCTCCCCCTCCAAGACCTTGGTCTCAGAGGGGGAGCGCTGGAATTACTGAATCAAATAAATAAGGATATTGTTAACTTATGTTTTACTAAAAACCTATGCCATTCTTTTCTGGCTCTCAACGTACTGCGGGTAAGCCGGACTGATTACTATGAGAAATCTCCAAGTGGCCTTGAGGATTTTCTTTGCAGTCTTTTTGAAGTTGTTCACTCGTGTCGCCATTGTCATGCTGTCGAACTTGGCAACTGTTGTCTGGGTTAATTCCATTGTCTTCATAATCGTATCTTTTTTTGTTATTTTTGTTGTTTCTGATGCAAATGTAGGGTGGTTTTGAAGACCTACAATGATTTTTCGTTTATTTTTCCCACACAGTGTGCGACACACCACCTCATCTGCGACATATCAACGTCAAGTCCTCTATAGTTGTCGTATTTTGGGAGATTTTTTCGGAGTTTAGGAGATTTATTGAGGAGTTTAGGAGTCTAGGAGTTTGGGAGTTTAGACATATGATTACTAATGTGGTATCAAACCTTCATCCTTCATCTTTCATCCTTCATCCGTTTTCGGAGTTTAGGAGTCTGGGAGTATAGGAGTTTAGACATATGATAACTAATGTGGTCCATCTTTAGGAAGCGGACTATCAATCCTTCATCCTTCATCTTTCATCCTTCATCCGTCTCAGGGGTTTAGACATATGATTTTTTTTGTAAGG
>JAGCXX010000226.1 GCA_017961115.1 Prevotella sp.
TATGCCACGGTGTTGATAGTTCATAATTCATAGTTATTTAATTGTAGGGACTTACTTCATGTATGTCCCTTTTTTTGACCTGAAGATAATGGTTATGGAAAAGACAGTCACCCAAAAGAATGAGTGGGATGAGGCGCAAACCAGCCGAGTTCAACTTTGTCAGGATGGAAAGTATCGTTGGATTTATGAACTCAACATGTATAAGAACCCATCCATTATCTTCGTCGTGTTCAAAATCTTCGGGTATATTCTCTTGATAGGCTGGGCAATCATGACTATAGCCGACCTATTTCGTGGTGAGGGATGGGATATGTTTTGGAACAACACCAAAATGATGCTCATCGTCTGTGCTGTATTCTTTGTGCTCACTATGCTGGCCTACTTGTTGGTCGCAGCCAGTTATGGGGGAAAGTACATCGTACTCTTCGAGATGGATGAGAAGGGCGTGCTTCACCGACAAATCAAGTCGCAGGTGAAGAAGGCACAAGTGATGGGATGGCTCACCGTCCTTGCCGGAGTGAGGGCAGGCAACATCACCACCGTGGGTGTCGGTCTCAACAGCGCGACAAAGACATCCAGTTATTCCTCGTTTGACCATGTCAAGAGTGTAAAGGCTTACCGAAGGAGAAACCTCATCAAGGTCAATGAATTGCTGGAGAAAAACCAGGTCTATGTTATGGATGAGGATTTTGATTTTGTTTATGACTACATCCGCACTCACTGTCCAAACGTGAAGTAGTAGGGATGTGATGTGTCACGTCCGCTCCATTGTCCTGTAAAGTGAAATCAAAAAAAGTGCGCTGCAACTCATCAACGAGCCGCAGCGCACAAGCCTATGTTTAACTAAAAATCCTTTTCGAAATCAAAGGGAGCCTCACGGCGACCTTTGTTGTCCAATTAAACAATCTACTTAAATACCTTAAACCTAATAACTAAAAACCTAAATCTATTACTACTAACCTAAACAATCTATTAACCATGATGATTGAACTATCTCAATCATTTTGACAATGCAAAGGTAATACGAAAAACGGTTTTCTGCAATATTTTCCATCTCGTTTTTCTATAAAAATACCCTTTTCTTGATGTATATCAACTGTTGTGTGCGATAACAATGCATTTTTTTGCAATATTGGGGAAAATGGAGGAGATAGCATGATGTCAGTGAGTGTCTTGATACCATTTCGTGGAAACCCATGAGGTGGCAGCTGGATTGATGCTAAGTCAAAAAAGATTTCTGTAAAGTGTATTTTGATTTTGTTTGACACGATGTTGAAAAATGATTCAGCAAATAACAAAAAAGAATAAATTCTTTTTGTTTTGTCTTCACCTTTGATTATCTTTGACCCTCAGATATGAGAGTACTGATTGTCAACACAAGTGAGAGAGCGGGCGGAGCTGCCGTGGCAGCAAACCGTCTGCTGGACGCACTCAACAACAATGGTGTGAAAGCCAAGATGTTGGTGCGCGACAAGGAGAGCGACAACATCTCCGTGGCAGATATGGGCGGAGGTATGATGGCACAGCGGCATTTCCTTAGGGAACGGCTTGCTGTCTATACAAGTCTGCATTTCTCTAAAAAGCATCTGTTCGACATCGACATTGCCAATGCGGGTTTCGACATCACTCGGATGAGGGAGTTTCAGGAGGCGGATATCATCCACCTTCATTGGATAAACCAGGGAATGTTGTCTCTTTCCGGCATCAAACGGATTTTGGACAGTGGGAAACCCATGGTGTGGACCATGCATGATGCATGGCCCTCTACGGCCATCTGCCACCTTACGATGGAGTGCAAGCGATATAAGACGCGTTGCCACCATTGTTGGTACCTTCCGGGCGGAGGAGGCGAAAACGACCTTTCTGCTCGTGTGTGGGCACGAAAGAAGGCTTTGCTCGACGGCAGCAACATATATTTCGTGGCATGCAGCAAGTGGTTGGAGCGTGAGGCGAAACAGAGCGCTCTGCTCACCGGACAGCATATCACTAGCATCCCCAATACTATCGACACCAGATTATTCCGGCGCACAGACAAAATGAAGGCAAGGGAAGCGCTGGGACTTCCACAGGACAAACGACTCATCTTGTTCGTCTCGCAACGGGTCACCAATCCCAACAAGGGTATGGATTACTTGGCTGAAGCCTGCCGCCTCCTCGTCGAGGAGCATCCGGAGATGAAGGAGCAGGCAGCCCTCGTCATTTTGGGAGGCCACGCAGAGGACATACAGGACAAGTTGTCGCTGCCGACCTTCCCTCTCGGTTATGTGTCCGACGAGCACAGGATAGTGGATGTATATAATGCCGCCGACCTTTTCGTGCTGCCCTCACTGTCGGAAAACCTGCCCAACACCATCATGGAGGCGATGGCGTGCGGCATTCCTTGTGTGGGTTTCAAGGTGGGGGGAATACCCGAGGAGATTGATCATCAGAAAACCGGTTATGTGGCAGCATACAGGGATGCCGCCGACCTGATGAGGGGTATCCATTGGATACTGACAGAGGCAGACTACGACGAACTGAGTCGGCAGGCGGTGAGGAAGGTGACCACGCAATATGCCCAGAATATCATCGCACTGCGCTACATAGAGGTTTACAACCACGCCATGGCTTTCAAACACTACGGACTATGAGAGTCTCCCTCGTCACCATCACCTTCAATGCCGCCAACACCCTGCCGCCTACTCTCGACAGTGTGGCGATGCAGCATCACGATGATGTGGAGCATATTGTTGTCGATGGTGCTTCTTCCGACGGCACTGCGGACCTCGCACGACACTATGCTGACCTCATGGAAAAGGCAGACAATGGTCATGAGGTGATTGTTGTCTCAGAACCCGACAAGGGCCTCTATGATGCGATGAACAAGGGATTACGGCTCGTCACCGGAGAATATGTTTGTTTTCTAAACGCTGGCGACCGACTTCCAGATGCCGACACGCTCTCTCGGATAGTGGAGACTGCTGAGATGGGGGGTGATGGCAACAAGCCAGGAGTAGTCTATGGCGACACCGACCTCATCGACGCGGAGGGCAGGTTCATCGGTCACCGCCGACATATCGTTCCCGACAAACTCACATGGCGGTCGTTCAGGAAGGGAATGCTGGTGTGCCATCAGGCCTTTTATGCACGAACCGACCTCGCCAAACAGGTGGAGTACGATATCCGATACCGCTATTCAGCAGATGTGGACTGGTGCATCCGGGTCATGCGTCTGGCAGAGCAGCAGAAAGTACCGCTCAGCAGGGTTTCTGGCGTGGTGGCGCTCTATCTCAAGGAAGGTATGACAACACAGCATCACAAAGAGTCGCTGAAGGAGCGGTTTGCCGTGATGCGGCACCATTATGGTCTTCTCACCACATTAGTCATGCACGCATGGTTCTTTATCCGTGCAGGATGGCGAAAAATGTCTTCTTCAAAGCACTCTGGCTAACACCAAAAACTGGCGATGATGAGTGAATACTGGCAAATACCCCTATTAACAATCTTGTTTGCGATGCTACCCAATACGACAAATGATGAATCGATGGCGGTCAACCGCGTGCGGCCCGCCACACAGGCAGGACGCTTTTATGAGGCAGACCCCAACGACCTGATGAAGGAAATAGACGAATGTTTTGGCAGGCATGCCGACACCGTTGTCAGCGACGACATTGCCGCACTCATTGTGCCGCATGCCGGTTATTATTTTTCTGCCAATGTGGCAGCTTCGGCTTTTGCCATGCTCAATCCAGAGCATCACTACCAACGCATTTTCCTGTTGGGTCCCAGCCATTATGAATGGCTCAACGGAGCCTCTGTCAATGTGGCGGACGACTTCTACTCAACACCATTGGGGACGGTGCCCGTAGACCATGCCACCGCTGGTGCGTTGATATCCTCGGACAGTGTGTTCCACTATAATGCCAAGGCTCATGACCGCGAGCACTGCCTTGAGGTGCAATTGCCTTTCCTGCAGACACGACTTAACGAGATGCCACCCATCGTGCCCATCATCATCAGTACCAATAAATACGCGCATCTGCAAAGGATAGCGGCTGCGCTCAAACCCTATCTCACTCCCGACAATCTATTTGTCATCAGCAGCGACTTCTCACATTATCCCACTTATGAGGGAGCCTGTCGGGCAGACAAACTGACAGGTGATGCTCTGCTCACAGGCAATGCCGACCATTTCATCGATGTGATAGAGGAGAATGCTCGCCGTGGCATTCCGGGTCTCGAGACGTCCGCCTGTGGCGAGTTTGCCATCATTACCTTGCTCATGATGCTCGACAAGCAACATGACGTGCGGCATATCCTGTATCAAAACTCCGGCGATATCGATGCAGACAGACGAGACCGTGTGGTGGGCTACCATTCTTTCGCCGTGATGCGCCGAGGGGGCTTCTCTCTCTCCGATGAGGAGAAGGACACGCTCCACGAAATCGCCTGGAAGAGTATCAAAACCGCTTTTGAGGGGAAGCCGTTGCCCAATGAGGAAGTGGGAGAGAATTTGAAAACTCCCTGTGGTGTTTTTGTCACTTTGAAGAAAAACGGACAGTTGCGTGGATGCATCGGATATATGGGAGAGGATACTCCTGTACATCTTCTGGTGGCAGAGATGGCACGTTCGGCAGCCTTTGAGGATTATCGTTTCTCTCCGCTCCGAAGAGAGGAACTGCGCGACATCGATGTGGAGATATCGGTGCTGACTCCACGCCGCCGCATCCAGAGCATCGATGAGTTCCAACTCCACCGTCATGGCCTGCTCATCCGTAAGGGCAACCGCAGCGGTACGTTCCTGCCACAGGTAGCTGACGAGGTAAACTGGACAAAAGAGGAGTTTTTCGGTCACTGCGCTCAAGACAAGGCTGGCATCGGCTGGGATGGATGGCGTGATGCCGAACTTTATGTCTATGAGGCGATAGTCTTTTAGATTAAAGATAAAAAAACAGGTGGATTAGCATTTGCAATCCACCTGATTAGTTATTTATAAAGGTATCAAACCTTCATCTTTCATCCCTCATCCTTCATCCAAATTTCATCTTTCATCCAAGATTCAAAGCGCACGTTTGTGTCCTTATGAATGAATCATCACCTGTCCTACCCGAACCTTGGTGCTGTTGCCCAAACAGTTCATCCTTTGGAAGTCCTCCACCGTCATGTTGTATTTCTTGGCGATGGTGTATATGGTTTCTCCGGGTTGCACGGTGTGGGTATTCAGTTCGCGGCTGCTGCGCGGTTTCCGCTCCTGTGGTGTGGTAGCCGGTTCGGGAATGGCATCAGCCTCATTCACCTTGATGGGTGTGGAACTTGCCACGGTGCTGGTGGGTGTGGGACGGTGACCGCCATAAACCTCCTCCTTGGTATAGCCATTTTGTTTGCGGCCGCGAGCAGCGGTGGCCTTGAGGTCTTCCTGCTGCATGGTGCTGCGGCGGAACAGATAGCTGTCACCAGTGATGTCTTGGTTGCGGAAGTCGAAGAAGAGGGCGGGATTGAGGGCTACACCGCAGAGGCGTGTCTCAAAATGCAGGTGTGAACCCGTGCTTCGGCCAGTGTTGCCGCCCAGACCGATGGGTTGGCCGGCACGCACCATCTGGTTTTCCCTGACCAAGTGTTTCGACATATGGGCATAATAGGTCTCCAGACCGTTGCTGTGGCGGATGACGACATAGTTGCCGTATCCCTTGGCTTCAAATTTCACAACGCGAACCTTTCCTGACCATGCGGCGCGGATGGTGTCGCCAATATATACTTTGATGTCGAGACCACGATGCTGACGGCCCCAACGGGGACCAAACTGTGAGGTTATCACGCGGCTCGGGGTGGGCATGCGAAATCCCTTCAAGTTGATGCGGTAGCTCTCAGGCAAAGCGGATGCCTTGTAGTGGGTATTTTGGTTGTCCCAATCCAGATAGAGTTGGGATGAGGGTGATTCCATATTCTCGCGCTCAATGGTAGCTTGTAGGGCGAGGGTGTCAAGTTGTTTGATTTTTTTGTCGACTGGCACGTAGCGGGCCATCATATCCTGTCCTGTCACGGGCAGTGAGGCGACGGTTAATATTGCAGATATTGCAAGCGTTTTCAATGTTCTTTTAAAAGTCATAATCCTCCGTTTTGATTCAAAAAGCACTGATTACGTTGTAGTAATACTGTCTTCCTTTCAGTTTGTTTTTGAAATAATTGGCGCAATAAAACCACACCGAATTATTTCATTGCGTTGCAAAGGTAAGAATAAAAAAAGGGAAAATAGCACCATTAACAATAATTAGTGCATATTTAACACTTATTGTTTTGAGAAAAATGATTCGTCTGACGAGGCCGACAGGTCCGAAATGTTCGACCAAATAATTACTCTCATGAAATCACTCCCCAGTTGATGTTGGTGCGCCGCAGTGAGGCGAGCCGTTGCCATAGAAGGGCATTCTCGGGATGCTCACAGGCAGGGTCTGCATCAATGATGCGCTGTGCCTCGTCGCGTGCCATCTGCACTATTTGTCCGTCGCGTGCGATGTCAGCAATCTTCAGGTCGAAGGCCATGCCGCTTTGTTGGGTTCCCTCCAGGTCGCCGGGGCCACGCAGTTTGAGGTCGGCCTCCGCAATTTCAAATCCGTCGTTGGTGGAGCACATGATGTCGATGCGGCGTGCGGTCACCTTGGTCAGTTTGCGTGTAGTGACGAGGATGCAGAACGACTGTTCGGCACCACGTCCGACCCGCCCACGCAATTGATGCAGTTGGGAGAGCCCAAACCGTTGGGCATCGAGAATCACCATTACTGATGCATTGGGTACATTGACTCCCACCTCAATAACCGTCGTGGCGACAAGAATCTGTGTCTCGCCCCTCACGAAACGCTCCATCTCCTCTTCTTTCTCCTTGGGCTTCATCTGTCCGTGTACCTTACTCAGGCGGAATTCGGCGAATACCTCCTTCATGGTTTCAAACCCCTCCTCCAAGTTGCGCAGGTCCATCTTCTCACTTTCCTTGATGAGAGGATAGACGATATACACCTGCCGTCCGGCGTTGATTTGCCGCCGGATGCCTTGATAGAGACTGGTCAGTTGAACGTCGTATTTGTGCTGGGTATAGACGGGCTTGCGTCCTGGGGGCAGTTCGTCGATGACACTGACGTCGAGGTCGCCATAGAGGGTCATGGCGAGGGTGCGAGGGATGGGGGTGGCA
>JAGCXX010000227.1 GCA_017961115.1 Prevotella sp.
GGACTCAAGGACTCGGAGCGCAACCTGCCGAGGATGAAGGAACTCATCGAGTTTGCCAAAGACCGTGAGGACTTCTCGTTCTTCTGTGGATGTGCCGCCTTGTCGGCAGAGACGCTCGCCTTGGGTGCCGATGGCATCGTACCGTCAGGGGGCAATTTCGTGCCCCATCTCTATGAGCAACTCTATGAGGCAGGTATTAGTGGGGAAAAGGAAAAGGCCGAGCAACTCCAACAATTGACAGCCGACATCTGCTCTGTCTATCAGAAGGACCATACGCTGGGTGAGAGTCTGGCAGCCCTCAAGGTGATGATGAAAACCCTTGACCTCTGTGAGCCGTGGATGCTCCTGCCGCTCAGCCGTCTCTCCAAAGAGGAAGAGGAAGTGATAGCACAAAAAGCAAAGTTGCTCAATGCCAATTAGATAGCCATGCAAGCAAGCGAAGCTTAAACCACAGTTGTCGTGCAAACTGAAAGCAGACGGAAGCTTAAACCTCAAATCACAAAATTAAAACTTCAAACCTCAATAGATGCATTGGATTGACTATATCATCGTTATCGTGTCGGTGCTCCTCGCCATAGGCATGGGAATGTGGTTCGCCCACCGACAGAAAGACACAGATACCTATTTCGCAGGAGGAGGGAAAATCCCCGCATGGGCGGTGGGCATCTCCATCTTCGCCACGCTCATCTCGAGCGTCACCTTCTTGGCATACCCAGGAGCAGCCTACGAGGGCAACTGGATTCTGCTTGTGCAGGGTCTCATGGTGCCTATTGTACTGGTGGCGCTTATCGGAGTCATCGTGCCGCTGTTCAGAAGGGTCATCAAGCTCTCCACCTACGAGTATTTCGAAAGGCGCTTCGGTCTTTTCGCCAGACTTTACAGTTCGTTGGCATTCACCTTGGGGCACTTCTCCAAGGCAGGAACGGTGTTCTTCCTTGTATCTATGGCACTCGCCACCTTCCTGCAAATCAACATCTATACTGTGGTCATAGTATTGGGCATCACCATCATCGTCCTCACCCTGTTGGGTGGCATGGAAGCGATAGTGTGGATGGATGTCGTGCAGGGTGCTCTGCTCATAGGAGGCGGCATCATCTGCGTAGTGCTGCTGCTCTTCCTGCCTGAGGGCGGACCGGCAGAGGCGATGCGCATCGCAGGGGAATACAACAAGATAGACTTCGGTCCCTATACATGGGATTTCACGGAGTGTACCTTTGTGGTGATGGTGCTCAACGGTATCTTCTATGCTCTTCAGAAATATGGCACCGACCAAACCATTGTGCAGCGGTATCTCACGGCACGCAGTGACAAGGAGGCGAAAAAGGCTGCCTTCATCGGTGTGCTCATGAGCGTGCCCATCTGGGCGATGTTCATGTTCATCGGAACGTTGCTCTTCGCCTACTACCATTCTGCCGGTGCTCCCTTGTTGCCTGCCGACATCAAGGCCGACGAGGTGTTTCCCTATTTTATCGGCAACCAACTGCCGGTGGGAGTTAGGGGACTGATTATCGCGGCGCTTGCTGCGGCAGCCATATCAAGTCTCGACGCAGACCTCAACTGCCTGTCGGCCATTGCGGTACAGGACTACTACGCGCGGTTCCGCCCCCACAGCACTGACAAGGAAAAACTGAGATTTGGAAAGTGGATGGTTGTTGTGGCTGGAATAGCAGCCGTGGGAGTGGCGTGCCTCTATGTCTCATGGGGTGGAGAGGGAGTGCTTGGCGCATTGTTCTCGCTCTATGCCATTTTCTCGGCGGGTATCGTGGGTATCTTCCTGCTCGGACTGTTCAGCAGAAGGGCCAACAAGCAAGGACTGTATATCGGTATAGCCGTGGCGGTGGTCTTCACAGCGTATGCGGTGCTTACCTCCACCAAGGTGGACCTCGATGGCGACGGCACCAAAAACACCTTGTTGGACCTTGGCGACTGGAACTTCAAACAGCATAAATATATGTTGGGAGTATACAGTCACCTCATCGTACTTGTGGTGGGTTATCTCGCCAGTTTCCTCTTCAAAACCCCTCTTGCGGATATCAATCTTACGATTTATAAGATGAAGGAGGAAAGATGAAAGAAAGATGAAGGATGAAGGATTATTTGGGAGTTTAGGAGTTTAGGAGTTTAGACATATGATTCTTTTTGAGGAGTTTAGGAGTCTGGGAGTTTAGGAGTCTAGACATATGATTACTAACATCCATCCTGAGGAAGCGGACTATCAATCCTTCATCCTTCATCTTTCATCTTTCATCCATTTGGGAGTTTAGGGAATCTGATTAAAGAAAGAGACATGGAGCAAAACACACAATTGCGCACTGCATGGGATTTTGTGGAAAACACGGGCAGGAGCATTTTTCTCACAGGAAAAGCCGGAACGGGAAAGACCACTTTTCTGAAGACTGTGGTGGAACGGTCGCGCAAGCGGTCGGTCGTCGTTGCACCGACAGGTGTCGCCGCCATCAACGCTGGCGGTGTCACCATCCACTCCTTCTTTCAACTGCCTTTCAGTCCCTTCGTGCCCAACACCCATATCAAGAGCAAGTTCGACTTCAGCCGTGACAAACGGCGCATCATCGCATCGCTCGACCTGCTCATCATCGACGAGATTTCCATGGTGCGGAGCGACCTGCTCGACGCCATCGACGCCGTGCTGCGCAGGTTCCGCAACCGATACCTACCCTTTGGCGGCGTGCAATTGCTCATGATTGGCGACCTGCAGCAACTCACTCCTGTGGTGACTCCCGAGGATGAGGCATTGCTCAACTCCCACTACGACACTCCCTATTTCTTCGGGTCGAAAGCCCTCGCCCAAACCGAATACGTCACCATCCAACTCGACAAGGTGTACCGCCAACAAGACGACACCTTCATCCGTCTGCTCAACCATATCCGAATCGGCGAACCCACACAGGAGGACATCAACCTGCTCAACTCACGCAGCAGACCGGGATTTGTCCCACGACCCGATCAAGAATACATCCGCCTGACCACACACAACCGCTTCGCCGACCATTACAACGAGACAGAACTGGAGCGGCTCACCACACCTAAGCACCTCTACACCGCTTCCATCGAGGGCACTTTCCCCGAATACTCCTACCCCACCAACGAAACCCTTGAACTCAAGGTGGGCACACAGGTGATGTTTGTCAAGAACGACCCGTCGGGCGACCACCTCTACTACAACGGCCGCATCGGTCACGTGACTTATCTTGACGACCGAACCATCCAGGTGCGCTGCCCAGGTGATTACAGCGACATCAAGGTGGAGCCGCTCACATGGGAGAATGCCCAGTATACCCTCAATCCCGAGACGAATGAGATAGAGACAAAGATACAGGGCACCTTTAGCCAATACCCACTGCGGTTGGCATGGGCCATCACCATCCACAAGAGCCAAGGGCTCACCTTCGACCACGCCATCATCGACGCCAACAAGTCGTTTGCCCCAGGACAGGTGTATGTGGCACTGAGCAGATGCCGCACCCTGGAGGGTATGGTGCTCTCCTCTCCCATTGCCCCATACGCCATCATCTGCGACGGGAGAGTGGACGAATACATCGCCACCCAAGAAGAGCGTGCCCAGCAAAGCATCTCACAACTGCCCCAGCTCAAAGAGGAATATTTCTGTTACCTGCTCACCGAACTCTTCGATTTCAGTGCCCTCCTCCACCTGCAGGAACAAATGGTGAGGCTGTTCATCGAACACTTCTCGCGGAGCCATCCCCAACTGGAGCAGTTGCACAAACGCACCTTGGAGGGGTTTAAAACACAAGTGACCGATGTCGCCAACAAATGGACAGCCATCATCAGACAGACACCCACCGACCAACTCCACTCGGAGGCGATGCTGGAGCGCGTCAAGCACAGCGCCGACTATTTCGCCCAAAAACTGATAGAACTGATGACACAGCCCATCCGACTGACGGCTGACGTGCAGACCGGCAACAAACAGTTGCGGGCAAGGCTCGACAACCTGTTGCCGGAAATCAAACAGACTTGGCAGGCACGCAAACAGTTGCTCACCAGCATCGCAGAGGGAGGATTCACCATCACCCATTACCTGAAGGAGAAACAGCTCTCACTGCTCGACGCTATGGATGACGGCAAGAAACGCACCACTCGTCAGAAACAGCCCAAGAAACCGAAGGAACCCAAACCCAAGACACAGGAGGTGACGCTCAGCCTCTTCCGCCAGGGACTCACGCCCAAGCAGATTGCCAGAGAGAGAGGACTGACCGCCGGCACCATCTTCAGTCACCTCGCCCAATACGTCCCCACTGGGGAAGTCAGCCTCAATGCATTAGTCACCCCCGAGCACCAGAAGGCTATCCTGCGCATCATCCGCATGGTAGCTCCCACCGACAACATCAACGCCATCAAGGCCCTATGCCCCGAAGATGTCACCTACGCAGAAATCAGACTGATGCAAAATAAATTGAAAAATTGAGATTTAAGCCGACAATCATATAATTCTGACTGTTTAACAATGGTTTCAAGGTAGTTTTCATTGCACAAAAATGGGGTTTTGTGCACATCCGACCCACATATTGTGCATTTTACACTTATTTTCTTTGCCACGCAACAAAAAATGAGTAATTTTGCCGCTCAAAAGAACTTTATTCCGCGGTGGAGACACCATGCTCCACCTTTTTAACAAATTACTTTTTATGAGTTTGAAAATTGTAGTGCTTGCCAAACAAGTACCCGACACAAGAAACGTGGGCAAGGACGCCATGACTGCCGAAGGCACTGTCAACCGCGCTGCGCTGCCCGCCATCTTCAATCCAGAAGACCTTAACGCACTCGAACAGGCACTCCGCCTGAAGGAACAGCATCCAGGCTCAACCGTTGGACTGCTTACAATGGGTCCTCCCCGTGCCGGTGAGATTATCCGCCAGGGACTATTCCGTGGAGCCGACACCGGATGGCTGCTCACCGACCGACTCTTTGCTGGTGCCGACACCCTCGCCACCTCCTACGCCCTCGCCACCGCCATCCGCAAAATTGGTGATGTGGACATCGTCATAGGAGGACGCCAGGCCATTGATGGCGACACCGCCCAGGTGGGTCCGCAGGTGGCCCAGAAACTAGGACTTAACCAAGTGACCTATGCAGAGGAGATTCTCGGCATCAAAGACGGGAAGGTGACCATCCGCCGCCATATCGATGGTGGTGTGGAGACCGTGGAAGCCCCGCTGCCCGTTGTCATCACCGTGAACGGGAGTGCAGCCCCCTGCCGTCCGTGCAACGCCAAACTGGTGATGAAATACAAATATGCCACCTGTCCGATGGAGCGCCCCGCCGATCTCGACGAGCGTATGGCACGCCTCTATGCTGAGCGCGACTACCTGACCCTCAACCAGTGGTCGGTGGCTGACGTCGACGGCGATGTGCAGCAGTGCGGACTCGCCGGTTCACCCACCAAGGTGAAGGCCGTGCAGAACATCGTGTTCCAAGCCAAGGAAAGCAAGACTCTCTCCAGCAGCGATGCCGATGTAGAGGGACTGATACAGGAATTGTTGAACGAGAAAATCATTGGATAGTTGACGGTTATGAACAACGTATTTGTATATTGCGAGATAGAAGGCACCAAGATACAAGAAGTATCGCAGGAATTGCTGACCAAAGGCCGCAAACTGGCCAATGAACTGAATGTGGAACTTCACGCCGTGGTCATCGGTACCGACATCAAGGGTAAGGTGGAAGACCAAATCCTGCCCTATGGAGTGGACAAACTGTTTGTCTTCGACGGCGAGGGACTGTTCCCCTACACCTCTGCACCCCACACCGACATCATGGTCAACCTCTTCAAGGAGGAGCAGCCGCAGATTTGCCTGATGGGCGCCACCGTCATCGGCCGTGACCTGGGTCCGCGCGTGTCGTCATCGCTTACCAGCGGACTGACAGCCGACTGCACCGAACTGGAGATTGGCGACTACGAGGACAAGAAGAGCGGAAAGACCTACAAGAACCTGCTCTACCAAATCCGTCCCGCCTTTGGCGGCAACATCGTAGCCACCATCGTCAACCCCGACCACCGTCCACAGATGGCCACAGTGCGCTCCGGCGTGATGCAGAAAGCCATCTATGAGGGTGAATGCCGCAAGGAAGTGGTCTTCCCCGAGGTGTCGAAATATGTGTCGGCAGAGGCCTTCGTGGTGAAGGTGCTCGACCACCATGTGGAGGCAGCCAAGCACAACCTCAAGGGTGCTCAGATTGTCGTGGCCGGCGGTTACGGCATGGGTTCGAAGGAAGGTTTCGACATGCTGTTCGACCTCGCCAAGGTGCTCCACGCCGAGGTAGGTGCCTCACGTGCCGCCGTCGACGCCGGTTTCTGCGACCATGACCGCCAGATAGGTCAGACAGGCGTCACCGTTCATCCGAAGGTGTATATCGCCTGCGGTATCTCCGGTCAGATTCAGCACATTGCCGGCATGCAGGACTCCGGCATCATCATCTCTGTGAACAGCGACCCTGATGCCCCCATCAACAGCATCGCCGACTATGTCATCAACGGCACCGTGGAAGAAGTGGTTCCGAAATTGATTAAATACTACAAGCAGAATTCGAAATAAATGAAAAAAGAAGTCTTATACCTGATTTTCTATGCTGCATGCGTTTTGGTCTTGATGTTTTTTTCATTGAGAACAGACCATCCATTGTGGCACAGAGTTTTGGATGAGGTATTTGCAATCTTCTTTGCAATACGTTTTTACGATACCTTAAAAGACTTCATCAATAAAGAATAAGAATTATGGCAAACTATTATAGCGACCACCCAGAAATCGCGTTCCACCTGGACCATCCCCTGATGAAACGCATCGTTGACCTGAAAGAGCGCGGCTATGCCGACGCAGCACAATATCCCGATGCTCCCATCGACTATGAGGACGCCATCGAGAACTACAAGCGCATCCTCGACATCACCGGCGACGTGGCTGCCAACATCCTGGAGCCCAACTCAGAGAGTGTTGACCTCGAGGGACCGCACCTCGAGAACGGCAGAATGATTTATGCCTCGAAGACCTTCGAGAACATCGAAGCCACCCGCAAGGCAGGCCTGCATGGTGTCTCCATGCCCCGTCGCTACGGCGGTCTCAACCTCCCCAACGTGACATTCTCGATGCTCAGCGAGGTCATCTCGGCAGCCGACGCCGGTTTCCAGAACATCTGGAGCCTGCAGTCGTGCATCGACACGCTCTATGAGTTTGGCTCCGAGGAGCAACGTCAGAAATACATCCCCCGTGTCTGCGCCGGCGAGACCATGTCGATGGACCTCACCGAGCCTGATGCAGGCAGCGACCTGCAGCGCGTGATGCTCAAAGCCACCTATGACGAGGAGGCTGGTTGCTGGCGTCTGAACGGCGTGAAGCGCTTCATCACCAATGGTGACTCCGACATCCACCTGGTGCTTGCCCGTTCCGAGGAAGGAACC
>JAGCXX010000228.1 GCA_017961115.1 Prevotella sp.
TAAGCAATTCTCCAATTCGATAATTCGGGACAAAAAACTATCTCACGAATTTGAGAATTAAAGAATTATGCTTTACGGATGTTTTACAAACACGTATGGTCATATTGATTGAACAATTCTCCAATTCGAGAATTTGGGACAAATGATCTAAGTTACTATGTAAGCTGATGCTGACATAGTAACTTAGACATCATAATCATTAAAAGAATCGTGAAAATCTGTGGCTATGGGTGGACGAAGGTGCCGATATCTTCTCCGTCCATGACCTTTTTGAGGTTGCCCACCACATCCATGTTGAAGACGTAGATGGGAAGGTTGTTGTCACGGCACATGACCACAGCAGAGAGGTCCATCACCTTGAGACCACGGTCGAGAATCTCATCGTAAGAGATATCATCAAACTTCACCGCAGAAGGATCTTTCTCCGGGTCAGCCGTGTAGATGCCATCGACGCGTGTGCCTTTCAGCATCACATCAGCTTCAATTTCCACGCCGCGCAGTGAAGAGCCCGTGTCGGTGGTGAAATACGGAGAACCCGTACCTGCAGAGAAGATGCATACCTTACCAGCCTCCATTTCCTCAATGGCGCGCCATTTAGAATAGAACTCCCCGATGGGTTCCATGCGGATGGCGGTGAGCACTTTGTTGGGCACTTCGACAGTGGTGAGCGCACTGCTGAGTGCCAGGGAGTTGATGACGGTGGCGAGCATGCCCATCTGGTCGCCTTTCACGCGGTCGAAGCCCTTGGTCGTTCCTTTCAGTCCGCGGAAGATATTGCCACCACCTATAACGATACCGATTTGTACACCCATGGAGTGGATTTCCTTGATTTGCTGGGCATATTCAGCCAAACGATCGGGGTCGATGCCGTAGCCCTGTTTTCCCATGAGGCTTTCGCCGCTGAGTTTCAATAGAATACGATTGAATTTTGCCATAATTGAAAATATTATAAGTTCAACAATTTAATAATTCATTTGATAAGAAAAAAACTGACTAATTTGCCTAATGCAACGTAGTATTACAACGTTGTAGAGACGCAATATATTGCGTCTCGAAGACAGGAGTGGCTGAACAATCTTGACTCTAAGACGCAATATATTGCGTCTCTACAGACTGAGCATGGGATAGTGAATGGATTTTTATTCATAATACTTGTCCTCACTCCATTTGAATACATTATTTTGTATATAATCGATAATTCGCTTCATTTCATCATTATTTCGAACTATATGATCGTGATACCTTGGCTGCCATGCAAAATCATTCTTTATCATTTTTGCTTTTCTTGTTACTGCTGCTTTAAAAGTCGCAATGACTGTCTTCAATAAAACCTGTTTTTTATCATTTGCCTGTATAAACAACAAAAGATGAATGTGATTAGGCATCACTACATAATATGGAACATTTACTCTTTTATCAAAATGACTCTCTATCTCATTAATAGCATGATTGGCTATATTTCCAATGAAAGAGAACGACATTTTATCATCAGCAATATTTCCGAAAAATGGATGTTTGTCCTTTGTGCATATCGTGATGAAATATGCACCATCCTGATAACTCCACCAAGTAGCTCTAGATGTCCTAATCCTATATTTATTTTGATATAATTCTTCCATCAAAATGTCTAACAAAATGATAAAAAATGGAGGTGCAACGTAGTAGAGACGCAATATATTGCGTCTCGAAGACAGGAGTGGCAGAACAAGCTTGACTCTGAGACGCAATATATTGCGTCTCTACAGACTGAGCATGGGATGGTAAACGAAGGCAAGCTTGACTCTGAGACGCAATATATTGCGTCTCTACAGACTGAGCACAGGATGGTAAACGAAGGCAAGCTTGACTCTAAGACGCAATATATTGCGTCTCTACAGACTGAGCATGGGCATACTGGGGGACGATTCAAATGCCGCGTTGAAAAGTCATTTCGCCTAATCATTGCTGCCATAAACATTTATAATTGGTTGATCATATATGCCACTTCTTTGAATGCGTATTGGCGGATGAGGCCGGTGGTGTCGCGGAGGACAAGGTGCCCGTCGTCCTCGACATGGAGGAGTTCTGCCATAAACGGCCCATGGGCATCGCTGTAGGGATGGAAACCCTGCTGGCGGTAGAGGTGCTGATGATAGCGCCGGCTGACGGCCGTGAAATCGCCCTTCCATACCGACTCAAGCTGTTGCTCCAGTGCATCGAGCACGCGATGCATCACCTCCTCAACAGGCACCTCATGGCCAAGGATTTGGTATAACGAGACCGGATTGGGTGCATCACTACGGAACACGTGCTGGTTGACATTGATGCCGATGCCGAAAGTGCAGGTAGCCAATGCCATGCCACTGACCGTAGTCTCAATCAACGTCCCACTGATTTTACAGTCATTCCAATAGATGTCGTTGGGCCATTTGAGCGAGATGCCATCGGTATAGTCAGCCAAAGTTTTGCCCACCGCCAGCGCACCTGCCTCAGAAAGGATGAACTGTCTCCTCGGCGGCACCATCGTTGGACATACCCGTATACTCATTAGCAGGTTTTTTTCTGGTTCACTCTCCCATGAGTTGCTCCCCTGTCCTCTACCCGCTGTCTGATAGTCCGCCACCACGACAGTCATGTCCTCCCCCTCACACTTGATGTCGTGAAGATAGCGGTTGGTGGAATCAGTTTGTGCTATATGGATGATGCGGCGGGTCATGGTTTCGTTTTTCAGCATCTAATAAAATAGGCTTTCATATTATGATATGGGGATGTCATCTCATGTTCATAGGAGGCACAAAGGCATTCTCGATATGGTCGATCTGAACATTGTCACCCTCCCCCACCACAGTGATGATGTCGAACCTCACGCCGAGGGAGATACCCATCCGCTGCACATAGGTGTTGGCAGCAAAGACAAGGTTGCGCATCTTTCGCCAGTCCACTGCCTCTTCTGGTTTGGTCATCTCCGTACTGTGACGGGACTTCACCTCTATAATGACAAGTGTCTCTCCATCCTCCGTGACAGCTGTGATGTCGAGGTCGCGCCGGCCTGTACGCCAATTGCGGTGCAGGATACGGTAGCCTTTTCGCTCAAGGTATTCGGCGGCTTTCTGCTCGCCCCACCTTCCGTAATCATTGTGGGAAGCCATGATGGAGGTTGGAGATTTGAGGTTTGAGGTTGAGGTTTGAGGTTGAGGTCGGACCAGTCGGACTTGTCGGACCTGTCGGACTTGTCGGACTCGTCGGACTTGTCGGACTCGTCGGACCTGTCGGACTTGTCGGACTCGTCGGACCGACTATTATGCAAAATTAATGAAAATCGGGGGGTGGACAAAATGAAAAGAGGATTTTGTTTTCTGCGATAGTTTTTTTTTTTGTATTTTTGCATATTGCGGATTGCAAATCCTAATAATATAAGGCGGTCGGATTGCAAATCCTACCGAACGAAGGATATTGCGGATTGCAAATCCTAATATGACAAGGCGGTCGGATTGCAAATCCGACCGAACAAAGTTGCAAATCCGACCGAACGAAGGACGACCGGACATAGACTGACCGAACGAATAATCAGACCGGACATTGAAACATCGTGTTATCATGACAGAAGAGCAAGAGAAAATAGATGAGCAGATGATGCGCAAGGCATTGGCGGAGGCGGAGAAGGCTCGCGAACGCGGCGAGATACCCATCGGCGCCGTGGTGACATGCCGTGGGCGCATCATCGCCCGAGCCCACAACCTGACCGAGACTTTGCACGACGTGACAGCGCATGCCGAGATGCAGGCCATCACATCCGCAGCCAATGAATTGGGTGGCAAATACCTGACCGACTGCACCCTATATGTAACGGTGGAGCCTTGTGTGATGTGCGCAGGAGCCCTTGGATGGGCACAGGTGAAGCGGATAGTGTATGGCGCCCCCGATGAGAAGCGTGGCTATCGTGCCTATGCCCCTGCTGCTCTGCATCCCAAGGCGCAAGTCACCTCCGGTGTGCTCTGCGAGGAGTGCCGCCAACTGATGCTCGACTTTTTCGCAGAGAAGAGAAAATAAAAAATCCCCCACTTAATGGTGAGGGATTTTTTATTAAAGTCTGACGAGTCCGACAGGTCCGACGAGTCCGACAGGTCTGACGAGTCCGACAGGTCTGACTACTATCTCATGACCTTCCTGGCGCCTTTATCATCACGGATAATGAGGAGTCCGGAAGTAGGTATGTCGCTAATGCGGAAGGTATTGCTGGGGGCGGTGTATATGAGTCGTCCCATCGAATCATAGACCATAGTCTTGCCACGTGTAGGAGTAGCAGGGATGGAAACGATATCATCTGATGAGAAGACAAACATTTTCTCATCGCTCCAGCCCGACACATCGCCAGCCTCACCGATGGCGCGCACGCGGTAGTAGTAGCGGCTCTTCAGGTTGAGGTCTGCGAATGTAAAGCTGTTCTCGGTTGTGGAGAATGTCTTTGCGCCTGCACCCTTGATGGCAGCGACCTGAGCCATTCCACTACTGTTGGCACCTGAGAGTCCCAGTTGCTCTGCCGACCATGTGCCGTCATAGATGGCAAGGTAGTCGAGAGACATCTGCGCCATCGGTGAGATGGTGAGGCGGAAGAGTTCCTTCCTGACGGTGTAGTTGAAAACCAGCATCTGCTTTCCCTCGATGGAGAAATTGGATATGATGGTCTCTATCTGGCTATAGCTATCACCACTGTTGGCATATTCTATCGTCAGCGTACCGTTCACCGGAGATGCCTTGACAATATCCACACTCATGACGATGGTGAACTCCGTGGACTGCGGTACGTACCAGAATGGTGACTGCAGTGAACCAGGTGTTGACGACGTACCGAAGCGCACTTTATTGGGAGAGGTAAACAGTTTGCTACCTGTCCATCCACCAAGTCCATAACTGCCGAGTTTAGATGAAACATCGGTCATCCCCACCGACTTGCTATAGAATTCATCAAAGTTGAAATCCCTCACCAACGACTCCTTCGGGTCGGTGGAAGCCGTTCCGATTTCCGTCAGTTCGAGTTCATATTTCACAGCATTCTTGACAGCAGGCCATGTGACGGTGAAAGCCGCATTCTCACCCACCTGCTTACCATCATCTGGAGTAGGAATATCAAGCGGCGGACGGCATGCCACGAATGACACCGTCATAGCCGACACATTCTCTTTGATATTGTCAATAGCCTTGCCCATCAGATAGGTTCCATTGCTGTTGGGCGTGTTGAGTTCAGCTGCGGGTGTGGTGTAGTCGGAGAGTGCCGTGTTGCCTGTAGAACCCGGCCACGGGTCACCAGCGAGTCCACGTAATTCCATCGTCTTCTTGTTGTCGGCGGGAATGATGGTCATGCGCTGGCGGTCGGCACTGACATTGACAGAATTGCTTGACCATGACGCACTATTATAGTCCACATGCACGATGAGCAGTCCATGCCCATAGAGACCTTTGTCGAAGTCCACGGGTTGGCGGTTCTCGAGCAGGTAATACTCATCCTTATTAGCCTCATTGTATAGGATATATGCCTCTGGGGTTGTGGCGAGCGGCTTCATGTCGGTGATAGTTGTCATCGTGTTGAGCTCAACCGGAGTGAGCCATCCAGAGAACATACGCTCGTAAGCCGTATAACCTGCAGGGACACAATTGTCGCCGTTGTAGCTTCCATAGTCCATGATGTCCCATGTATTCATGCCGAAGTTTCCGGCATTGCCCGTATCGTACATATCAGGCAGTCCGAGACAGTGGCTGAACTCATGGCAGGCCGTTCCGATGCCATCAAGTATACCCGTATTGCGTTTGCCGTCGCCTCTTAACTCTGAAGTGCATCCGTAGGTACGGATGATTTTGTCGTTGTAGTTTTTGCGAAGACCTGCAGCATCGAGGTTCCATTCATGCGGCCAAATGGTGTTACTTTCTGCACCTTGCGCTTGGTTGTATCCAGCATAGATGACAAACACCTGGTCCACCTCACCGTCTTCATCCCAGTCATAAGGAGTAAAATCCACCTCTGGAGCAGCAGCATCGATAGCCTCAGACACCATGCCTGCGGGATTGACATCATTAGCACTGCCCGACGGGGCTCCATAATATGCCATCTCATGTTTGGTGGTGAAAGGCCCTACGACATCGAAGTCTATCTCCAACTTGCCATAGCTTTGCATGCTGAAGTAGTCGGTCACAGAGTGAGACATGCCGTACTCATTGTAATTCTTCTCATTGAAGAAACGATTGAACACCGCCTTCGGGTTTTCGGTGACGAAGGGCACATCAGGGAACTGCACGAGGAGAACCAGTCCGCGCACCTTTCCTACTGTAGTATGAGGTTCGCCCACCTTGCGCGGTGACTTGGCAGGTGAATGTGAGATGCCAGCCCTCTGGAGGCGTGACACTCTCATGTTTTCCCATGTTTCTGCCACCAACTGGTCGGTTGTGGGTTGAAGCCGCCCCACGCCATTGAGCGTATAGGGCAAGCCAGCTTCATCCTTGTAGAAGGAGAAATGCTCGTCGCCGCAAAGGGTAACCTCAACTGAGGTACCGTCAGCCCGAAGCATTTGTTTTTTCACCTTCTTTGCAGGGACGGCCAAGGCGGTCGAAATGCCCAAGAATGCAGCAAAAAACAGTAATGTAATCTTTCTCATTTTCAAAACTTGATTATAGCAAAAAAAAGGCGTGTCCACAATCGTGTGCAGCCACGCCTTTTTTATCATTTAGATGTCAATTATCTTTTGAAGACCTTCAAGGTTTTGGGCATGGTCTTCTGCGAGAACCTCATCTGACGCATCTGCTTGCGAGTCATATTGGTCTTAGCCGTATTTTTCTTGGCCAAAGTAGCCTTGAAATGATTCTTGGCACATTTGGCAGCCTGTGACTTAGCCTTTGCTTTCACAGAAGCAGCAGCAGAGGGGAGCACCAATTTGAAGGCACCATTCCTGCCTGCATAATAAGGACTTTGCCCCATGTAGGTATAACCTGAGAAGAGGTAAGGTGAACCATCATCGTAGGTTTTGGGAGAACCATCTTGGTTCTGGGCCTGAATAAGAGGAAGTGTAATCACACCATTCTCCAATTTTCCAAAGTCCTCGGGGAAATTCTCGATGATGACTTCATTAGAATATCCCTTTGAGTTGAAATACTCAATGTCGTCACCACCATAACTGATGATGGCAAAGGGTCCATATCCGACATCGAAGCCAAGCGGTGAGGTAAGGAAATAGACAGCATTGGGATTCTCGGCATGGATGATGAGGTCTTCCTCGCCACCTTCTGCACCGAATGAAGCAGCAATCTCTGCATAAGCCTTCTTCACACGATACAATCCGGGAGTAGCGCTATTCTCCTCAATCTCCACCTCCACAGTCTCTGGTGGGTATGGGTTCCTGTTCTGATCGGTAAACATCGGAACCACGAAGTCGTCAGTATAGTAGCCTATACCCAGTTTCTTCCATGGATTGGCATCGCCTGCCCCATAGTACTCAAAGTTGACAGACTCCACATTCTTCACTTCACCTTCTTCGATGATTGCCACGATGAGTTGGAGTTCACCAGTGAGGTCCTCACCAATGGGCACTCTGATCATGCCAGACTCCACTTCAACACCTTCATAGTCGCCAGCAGCGATACCATCGGCCACAGCCTCAGCATCTGCATCCTTTGGAGCCACGATAGCAATTGCTTTTTCAATGTCATCGCTGAGAGTAAGGTTGCCCTGTGCAAAAACATTGCCGTCCTTATCAGTGAGATAACCCTCATATGTCAGTTCCATGCTGTAGTCAGTGCGCACGAAACCATCGAGAAGGAAGTACTCTTCATAAACGCCGAAATATCCAGCATCTACAAAATAGTACAAAGGTAAGGTGATGGTACCTGTCTCTTCATCGAATGAGCCATAGTCACTCTCTACAGGCTCTACGTCGTTCATAACCATATAAGTAGCAGCATCTGCAACATAAACATTTCCATAATTTCCGTAGGTTCCACCAGTAAAGGTTTGCGGACATGTCACATGGCCAGTTTTCTTGTCATAGTCAAGAATCATCGTCTGATTGAAGGCCCAGTGCTCGATTCTCAGCTTATACAAATCCGGGTTGTTCTGGCTTTGACTAATAGTGAAGGGAAGACCAGGATCCTCTCCTACGAGTTGTGAAAAGTCTCCATCGATATCATGTGAGTAGAAATAGGAACCTGTTCCTTCTGAGTTGAAAGCAGCCCATGGTGTCCAGTAACCATCTCTCTGAACACTGACAACAGTGCTCAGACGTTGACCTGGCTTATACTCTATCGTATCGCCACCCTGCACCATGCTGAGCACGCCCACAGGGTCACCAGCAAGGGTAAGCACATATTTGTAAGGCACCTCATTTTCCAGGTTGTTGGCATTGACTTCAAATGTTGCAGTACCCTGTCCAGGGGCAAAAGTCACTGTGCCATTGGCTGTATTGGAGAAGATTCCCTCATGAGAAGCTGCCGTGGTGAAGTTTACAGTTAGAGCCTCACTGGTATTGCTTCGTGTCAAAGATACAGGGATAGTTGCATGATCAGTATCTTTATCCACCGTCACAGACGTACCGGCTGCATCAAACTGAGCATAGTCGGTAGAGTATGGATAGTACTCACCCTCTACGTCGGTGTTGCAGGCGGTGAGTCCACCCATGGCAACGACGGCAAGTCCCAATAAATATTTATTCAACTTCATATTCTTATTAGTGTTACGTGATTGATTTAAAGAGACCTATTCTTATTTATCACCTGTTGGGTTCTGGTCTTTTGTCGGATCCAGGCTGGCATTTCCGTCAAACTCAGCCTGCGGGATAGTGAGCACCCACATATAGTTCTCAGGATCGTCGGAAGGACGGTTCGTAAGAAGGATGTTGGGGTCGTTGGGCCAGCCTTGAGCAACTGTGCGGAGGAAGCCCTGCTTCAGGCGCTTGATGTCATAGAGGCGTCCAAACTCACCCCACAGCTCGATGCGGCGCTGGTCGATGATGGCCTCGCGGAGTGAGCCAGTGCGGTCGGAGGTGAGCTTGCCCATTGCTGTACCAGTAGCGGTGCAGTTGTAGTTGGCGTCGCGGGTCTTGACGAGGGTGTTGAGGTAGTTGCGTGCTGCATCCTCATTGCCCTGCATACACTCAGCCTCGGCAGCGGTGAGGTACATTTCCTCGATACGCATCCATACATAGTCGCCGAGATAGGTGTTGATGTCGCTGAAGTGCATCTTCTCCTGCACATAAGGAACAGTCTCATTATTGGGATCCCACCAGCAGCGACGTGTATCAGCTGCCCCCATGAGGTTGTAGGTATCGACGTTGATGCGCTTGGGAGCAGCATCGTAGCCACCATACATGTCGGCGTCATGGTCCATGTGTGAATAGAGGCTGGCATAGATACCCGACTGGTCGGCGATGATACCAGCACCCCACATCACATTGCCTGCACCAACATTGTTGATGAAGTTGGAGGTGTTCTTCTTGAAAGCAGCAGCAGCAACTGGCTGGATGGTGTACTTGTTGAGGTTGATGACAGCCTCAGCAGCGCGTGCAGCGGTGCCCCAGTCCTCCATAGTGAGGGCGATACGGGCTTGGATGCCCAGTGCCACAGGATAGGTGATGTAGCTCTTATCCTCGTCGAGAGAATTGTTCACACTCTTGTTGAGATAGTCAACTGCCTTGACGATGTCGTTTTTAGCCTGCTCGTAAACCTCAGCCACAGTGGCACGTGGATGGCCCTGTGTTCCAGCCTTTGACGGCTCGGTGTAGATAGGCACACAAGGTTCGCCCTCATGTCCTTTGTAGGTACGTGCGAAATACTGCGAGAGCATATAGTAGCTGTAAGCCCTGACAGCGTATGCCTGTCCGAGAACGTACATCTTGTCAACATCCGAAAGGCCTTCCTCATCCATGGCGATAAGGTAGTTGGCATTGGAAATCCACTGATAGAAAGCATACCAGAGGTCATAGGAGCGCCAAGCACCAGAGGTGTAGCGTGCCTTCACATTGTATCTGGCGTCAAACCAGAACCATCCGTTGCCCTGGGCAGCCATGATGTGGTCGTCGCCCATCACATCAGCACAGAGGGTGTATGCCGAGATACCGAAGCACTGGTGGGTGTTTCCTGTGGTAGACCATCCGGAAGTGTACATGGAGCGGTAAATACCGTTGAGCGCGATCATGGCAGCATCACTGCTCTGGGTCATTGTGGTACCCGACACAGCAGTGGTAGGTGATGTCTCAAGCGAGTCCTCGCAGCAAGCAGTAGCAAGTGTGAGAACAGCTGCGCCAGCAATCAAATAATTGAATATCTTTTTCATCTTCATGCTCGTTTAGAAATTAATGTCAAGACCGATGGTGAAGTTCTTGTTGGGAACATAAGAATAATCATTACCGTTACCTGAGAGGTTGTACTGCGGGTCCATACCCTTCAAGTGAGTAAATGTGACCAGATTGTCGACAGAGCCATAGATACGCACCTTGGTGAGCTGAATCTTGTTGAGCCACTTAGCAGGCAGGGTGTATCCGAGGGTGATGTTCTTGATGGCAAAGTAGGAGGCGTTGATAAGATAGCTGCTGGTCTGAATCTCGCTGCCACCCACCTGGATGCGTGGGATGTCGGTGACATCGCCCGGATGCTGCCAACGGCGAAGTGCATTCTTGTTCCAAGTGTTGCCGTAGTAGAGGTTGAGCATCGAAGAATAGTAGCGTGAGTCAAACACCTTACCACCGAGTGAGTAGGTGGAGAGCACACTGAAGTCGATGCAGTTGAAGAGTTGCAGGTCGGTAGAGATACTGCCATAGATGTCGGGCGTACGCTTGCCACAGAAGTAGCGGTGAGCGGAAGCGGCGGAGTAGTCGTCGGTGATGCTCTCATTGGTCACATTACCATCGTCGTCCATAGACTCATAAATGTAATAGAGCTGTTTACCGGTTGCTGGGTCTACACCTGCAGACTTGGGCAGATAGAAGGTAGTGAGGTCATAGCCCTCCTTGATGATCTGGTAACCGTTTCTGATTTCGGGAGACTCAGCGGTGAGTTTCTCCACCTTGTTTTTCTGGTGTGTGCCCATGAGGGTAAGGTTCCAGATGATGTCCTTGGTCTTCACCAATGAAGCGGAAATCATAGCCTCAATACCCGTATTCTTCATGTTACCCACGTTGGCAGCATATCCGTCGAATCCGGTTGAAAGCGCCATCGGGTAGTTGAGGAGCATGTCCTTGGTCTTCTTGCTGAAGAACTCAACACCAAAGCGGAGGCGGCTCTTGAACATTGCGCCCTCAAGGCCGATGTTGAGCATACCGTTCTTCTCCCAAGAGAGTTCTTTGTTCTCCAATGTTGACACGAAGCCACCGATACGGCTGCCGTTGGCAAACTCGAGGTCGTAGAGGTTCTGCCATACATAGTAGGAACCGATGCTCTCATTACCGCTCTCACCGTAAGAAGCCTTAAGAGAGAGGTTGTTAAGCCATGTGAGGTCCTTCATGAACTCCTCAGCAGTGATACGCCAGTTGGCACCCACTGACCAGAATGTACCCCAGCGGTTGTCCTTGTAGAAACGTGAGGAACCGTCGCGACGGATAGAAGCGTCTAAGTAATACTTGTCGGCAAAGTTGTAGTTGATACGTCCGAGCCATGACTCGATGTCGTGCTCCTGTGAGTAGGAGTCGGCGTCGGTGATGGTGGCAGCAGGACGGAGTTCGTCGATACCGTCGACGATGTTGGACTTGCCGGCGTAGAGGTATTTGTAGACATACTGGTAGAACTCATGACCTGCAAGGAGGCCGAAGGTGTGGTCGCCGAACTTGCGGTTCCACATGAGCTGCTGACCGAAGGTATAAGTTTGGTTGCGGGTAGCAGTCTTATAGACACGTCCGTTGGCATTCTTGCCATTGCCGTGGTACTTGTTGTAGATGTTGGTCTCGGTGAGCGACTGGTAGTCCATACCGAAGACGAGGTTGAGCTTGATGCCCTTTGCCCATCCGGCGTTGTCGTTGTCGGAACCGAAGGTCATGTAAGTACGTGCACTGGCATTGTCGGTGTCATAGAAGTTGCGGTCGAGCATCAGGTCGCCAAGTGCGTTGAAGTCGTTGGCAACAGGACGTCCGCCCTCACCGTAGTCGTACTGGATGTTTCCGTCGGCATCATATACATTGTTACCGTTGGCATCCTTCAGGTAAACGGGATAAATCGGACCCATGAACTGTGAGGTGTACCAGGGGTTGGAGGTAGATGAACCATCGAAGGGGTTGTAGGTCGACTTGTTGTAAGCCATGTTCATGTTGAGACCTGCCTTGAACCAGTCGGTAACCTGTGATTCGAGGTTGGTACGAGCGCTGTAGCGCTGGAAGTCGGTGTTCTTCAAGATACCTTCCTCACTGAGGTAACCAATAGAGATGAGGTAGCTGGTGCGGTCGGTACCGCCGTTGACCGACAGGGTGTGCTCATGACGGAGAGCGCCCTTGTTGTAGATTTCATCATACCATTTGTCACCCCATGCAGAAACGGCATCAGCCTTCACCTTGCCTGTGACAGGGTCAATCAGGGTTGCCCAAGTGTAGTTCTTGAACGGGTTCCACTGCTCGGGATTTCCGTTACCGCCGAGGGTCGGACCAAGGTTGGCGATGGCGGCGTTGGTAGCGTCA
>JAGCXX010000030.1 GCA_017961115.1 Prevotella sp.
CATTATCCCGAATTAGAGAATTAGAGAATTCATTTTTTATCTAAATTCTTCAATTCGCTAATTCGGGAAAAAATTGATGAGCAATTCATGGGCATTCGTGTGAAAAAAACATATAATTACCATGTAATGGGTCACGAATTTTCGAATGAGAGAATTAATCATTATCTGAATTCTTCAATTCGATAATTCGGGAAAAAATTGATGATATAATTCGTGAGCGATTCATGGTAATTCATGTTTTTATTTCTACTTTCATTTTGCGGAAGTTATTTTATTTTTTGGTTGAATACCATATTTTTTATATTTTTGCAACATCATTGTAAAAGAAGATATGGAAAGACGCTTCAACACAGCACCTTCCCATTGCACTCATCCATATTGAAACATCAAGAAAACCATACACATTATGAGAACATTACTGACCATCGGACTGGTATTGACTATGCTCATGCCAGCCAAAGCAACAACCACCATGAGCAACAACGACAACAACCCGCTGCTGCAGCCAAGCACACTGTCGTATGGTGCGCCCGACTTCAGCAAAATCAAGAACAGCGACTACCTGCCTGCCATCGAAGAGGGCATACGCCAGCAGCGCGAGGAAATCAAAGCCATCGTAAGCAACAAGAAAAAACCCACATTTGAGAACACCATCCTTGCCTATGAAAAGAGCGGCTTGTTGCTCGACCGCGTGACAAGCATCTTCTATGGACTCGTCAGCGCCGACAAGACACCGGAAATCGCAGAGACCGAAAAGAAGGTGATGCCCCTGCTCACCGAACTGCAGAATGAAATCACGTTCAACAAAGAACTCTTCCAACGCATCAAGTTTGTTTACGACAAACAGTTGAAGTCGCTGAAGGGAGAGGACAAGAAACTCACTGAGGAGACCTACAAGGCTTTCGTCCGCTCAGGTGCCCTGCTGCCCGACGACAAGATGGAGCGGATGAAGGAAATCAACCTGCGCATCGCCGACCTGCAGCAGCAGTGGGGCGACCTGCTGCCATCAGCCACCAACAACTCTGTGGTGTGGGTGAACAGCGAGGAGGAACTCGCAGGACTCTCACAGGCAGATATCGAACAATGTAAGAAAGACGCCGAGAACAGAGGTGGAAAGACACCCTACTGCATCGTCATCATCAACACCACTCAGCAGCCTATTCTCACGAGTCTCGACAACCGCCAACTGCGCAAGCGCGTCTATGAGGCATCCATCCACCGCGCCGACGGCACACGGTCGTTCAACACCTTCCCCATCGTGGTGGAAATTGCCAAACTCAGGACGGAAAAGGCTCAACTGATGGGATATAACAACTATGCCTCGCTGTCACTGGAGAAAACCATGGCAAAGACCCCGGAACAGGTTTATGCCTTCCTCAAGCAACTGATTCAGGAATACAAGCCCAAGGCTGACGCTGAGTCAAGAGCCATCGAGGCATACGCACGACAGAAGGAGGGGCCTGATTTCCAACTGCAGCCCTACGACCGCTTCTACTACTCTGCCAAGATGAAAAAGGAGGCATTCAACATCTCCGACGATGAGGTGAAGCCTTATTTCAACATCGACAGCGTCCTGATCAATGGCGTGTTCTATGCCGCCAACCGCGTTTACGGACTGAATTTCAAGGAACGGAAGGACATCCCCACCTATCACCCCGATATGAAGGTGTATGAGGTGACCGACCGCGACGGCAAAACTATAGCCTTGTTCTACAACGACTATTTCCGCCGTCCCACCAAACGGGGAGGCGCATGGATGAGTTCATTTGCCAAACAGAGCCGCCTACGCGAGCAGATTCCATTGATTTACAATGTGTGCAACAACGCCAAGGCACCGGAGGGACAGCCCTCGCTCCTCACCTGGGACGAGACAACCACCCTCTTCCATGAGTTTGGGCACGCCCTCCACGGCATCTTGTCCAACTGCCAGTACAACTCACTGAGCGGAACCGCCGTGGCTCGTGACTTCGTGGAGATGCCGTCGCAATTCAACGAATTCTTCGCCTCTGTGCCTGAGGTTTTCGACCACTATGCCAAACATACCGTCACTGGCAAGCCCATGCCTGCTGCCCTAAAGGAGAAGATGCTCAACTCGATCAATTTCCATTCGGCCTATGCACTGGGAGAGAACCTGGCCGCCACCTGCCTCGACATGGCATGGCACATGCTGACGGCAGAGGAGATTCCCACGGCTGCCGACGCTCCAGCCTTTGAGACCAAGGCGCTGAGAGAAATAGGCCTGCTCGACAGTCAGATACCACCACGCTACTCCACCTCATATTTCAACCATGTGTGGGGCGGCGGATATGCTGCAGGCTACTACAGCTATCTCTGGACAGAGGTGCTGGCCGACAACATCGCCGACTGCTTCAAGACTCGCGGTCCGCTGAAACCTGAGGTAGGACAAGCTATGCGCGACAAAATCCTGAGCCGCGGCAACACCAAGGACCTCATGGAGATGTTCACCGACTTTACCGGCATGAAGCAGCCCGACCCCTCCTCATTGCTCAAGGCAAGAGGACTTTAGAAAAACCTACAATGCTCATCATCCGCAACAAACTCATCCCCTTCAGGGGATTCTCCGCCATCAACATCCTGGGCATCCTCTTCGTGCGCCCCAACACACGGGTCACGCCGAGGCTGCTCAACCATGAGCGCATCCATACGGCGCAGATGCTGGAGATGGGCATCATCTTCTTCTATGTGTGGTATGTCGTCGAATGGTTGGTGAGGCTCACACAGCCGGGCAACGCCTACTACCGTATCTCCTTTGAGCGCGAGGCCTACCGCTATGAGCGCGACCTCACCTACCTCACCCGCAGGAAATGGTATTCGTGGTGGAAGGATATGAAAAGATAGGCTACAACACATATATAAAATGACACACCCCACCCCCTAATACCCCACCCCCTACCCCTCCCCTTAATGGG
>JAGCXX010000229.1 GCA_017961115.1 Prevotella sp.
AAAGAAAGGCGACCACCTCATCGGCGACTACTATGTGGCATTCGACAAGCACTACCGTGAGGAGGTGCGCACCTTGACCGAACAGCTGATGGCTGAGGGCGTTGACCCAGAGACAGCAGAGAAACGTGCCAAGGAGGAGGCTCCCCTCATCCGTGAGGCCCACGATATGCTCGTGCGCTGGGAACAGGGCGACAAGGAGGTGCGCGACCTTTGGCAGATGATGAACTCATGGGTCTATGCGGGTTTCGATGAGACCTACCGTGCACTCGGTGTGGCATTCGATAAAATATACTATGAGTCAGAGACTTACCTTGAGGGAAAGGCAAAGGTGGAGGAAGGATTGGAACGCGGACTCTTCTTCCGCAAGGAGGATGGCAGTGTATGGGCTGACCTCACCAGCGATGGCCTTGACCAGAAACTGCTGCTGCGCTCTGATGGCACCTCCGTCTATATGACACAGGACATCGGCACTGCCGACATGCGTTTCCGCGACTATCCCATCGACAAGATGATATATGTGGTGGGTAATGAGCAGAACTACCACTTCCAGGTGCTCTCCATCCTGCTCGACCGCCTCGGATTCAAATGGGGCAAGGAATTGGTGCATTTCTCATATGGTATGGTGGAACTGCCCAACGGCAAGATGAAGAGCCGTGAGGGCACTGTGGTGGATGCTGATGACCTCATCGCCACCATGATAGCTGACGCACGGCAGATGAGCGAGGACAAGGTCAACAAACTTGACATCAGCGAGGAGGAAAAAGACCAGATAGCACGCATCGTGGGTATGGGTGCCTTGAAATATTTCATTCTCAAGGTGGACGCTCGCAAGAACATGCTCTTCAATCCCGAGGAGAGTATCGACTTCAACGGCAACACAGGCCCGTTTATCCAATATACCCACGCCCGCATCCGCAGCATCCTGCGCAAGGCTGAGGCAGTGGGCATCCATGTGCCAGACGTGCTGGACGGCAGCATGCCGGTCAACCAAAAAGAGGTGGACCTCATCCAGAAACTCAATGAGTATGGTGCTGCAGTGGAACAGGCTGGCAAGGACTACTCACCCAGTGGCATCGCCAACTACTGCTATGAACTGACCAAGCAGTTCAATCAGTTCTACCACGACTTCAGCATCCTCAATGCCGACACGGAAGAGGAGAAGATGGTGCGCCTGGTACTGGCAGCCAACGTCGCCAAGGTCATCCGTCAGGGTATGCGCCTGCTCGGTATCGAAGTGCCTGAGAGAATGTAATCCTCGTTTCTTACTCTTCACCCCATAAAGATGAACTCAGACCTCACCAACCCTCCCGACTACCGCCACGACACGGTGCTGCCGCTGCCGATGGAGGTGACTGCCGATGCATGGGCGGTGGATGCCGCATGCTCGGGCAATCCAGGCCAGATGGAATATCAGGGTATTGACCTGGCAACAGGCGCACAGGTGTTCCATTTCGGTCCGGTGCATGGCACCAACAACATCGGGGAGTTTCTGGCCATCGTTCATGCCCTGGCACTCATGGAGCAGCGCGGTATCCAAAAAACCATATATTCTGATAGTTACAACGCCATCCTATGGGTGTCGAAGAAAAAATGCAAGACCACCTTGGAGCGCACCCCGCAGACTGAGCGCCTCTTTGCCATCATAGCAAGAGCGGAGGCATGGCTGCGCGCTCATGCCGTGACAACACCTATCATCAAATGGGAAACCACCAAGTGGGGAGAGATACCTGCCGACTTCGGAAGGAAATAGAAAAACAATAAAAAAAGGAAGGATTTTGAGGTCCTTCCTTTTTTTGTGCGTTGCTTTTTACAGATTCGGATTAATCTTGTTCCACTCGGCGATGGGCGGCACGATGTTGAGGGTGACAAGCTCGTCGCGCATCTTGCAAAGGTGCTCATAGCTGGCGTCAAGCTTGGCATTCTCCTCGGCTGTGCCCTGAGGTACCTCATAGGTGGCTCCCTCGGGAGTGAGGGTCGTCTTCATAGCCATCATGATGTGGTCGTACTTGTCGGTCTTCACGTATGTGCCGACGGGGAAGCGGAATGGCTCACCGCCCATGGCGGCGCGAATCATCTCAACAGAAAGATAGGACGGGCTCTGGAATGAGGAACGGCCACGCAACTTGATGATGGCAGCACCACCCTGGGTGACGTCTTTCTTCATCTGCTCCCATTCCTCTACCGGGAATTCATCGGTACCGATGATGTCGGTCAGTTTGCGGCCGGCAATCTCCACATGGCTGCCGAAGACGGCCATCTGCTCACCATGTCCGCCGTAGGTGGCGCATCCGGTGATTTCGTCCTGCATCACGTTGAACTTCTTGGCGAGGGCCGACATCAGACGAGTGGTGTCGAGGCCTGCGAGAGTAGTCACCTGACCAGGTTTCAGACCAGAGTAGAGAAGGGTTACCAGACCGGTGAGGTCGGCGGGGTTGAAAATAATCACCACATGGCGCACATCAGGGCAGTATTTCTTGATGTTGCCACCCAACTCCTCGGCAATCTTGCAGTTGCCGGCAAGCAGGTCCTCACGGGTCATGCCTTCCTTGCGGGGAGCACCTCCACTGGAGATGATGTACTTGGCGTTGGTGAATGCTTCTACGGGGTCGGTGGTGGCGGTGATTTTCACGCTGCCGAAACCACTCTGGCGCATTTCCTCTGCCACACCCTCGGGTGAGAACACGTCATAGAGACAGATGTCGTTGGTAAGGCCCATCATAAGAGCCGTCTGAACCATGTTGGAACCAATCATGCCAGCTGCGCCGACGATGGTCAGTTTGTCGTTAGTTAAAAATGCCATAATTTTTTGATAATAAGAGTATTAAATGAATTGTTTCTGTGTATTTATGCAAAGATGGACAAGTCCACCACCGCTTTGCGAAGCAAAGATAATGAAAAATGGAATGCCGACAAAATGTTTCTCCCTTTTTTAATTGTCTATTTTCAATCTTCTATCTTTTCATCCCTGATAATGATCGAATGGATTGGTGTCACGGTTGATGTGGCTGATGAGTTTTTTTTGTGCGTTCTTGTGCAGGTAATAACAGAAGACGCAGAGCCCCACCATTAGGACAGACGCAAGACCCTCGCTCAGTCCCATGGAGAAGGCAATGGTGTCGTAGATGCCATGGGCGACGATGGGGGCGGCAAGAATCATGACGCGGTTGTATGTGCTGCGCTTTACGAAATAATACATTGAATAGTAGTATCCCATGAGAACACCGAAGGCATAGTGGCCGGGAACGGCGAGCAGGGCGCGAGCAATGCCTACGGAGAACCAGTCACTGCTGTTGGAGAAGAGATACATCACATTCTCGATGGCAGCGAAGCCAAGGCTCACATACACGGCATAGACGATGCCGTCGAAATGTTCGTCGAAAAATCTGTTGTGACGAATAACCAGCCATAGGGCGAGCAGTTTGAAACTCTCCTCCACCAGACCTGCCACGAAGAATGAGTCGACTGCAGCACCAATAAAAGAGGTGGGCATCGGTTCGCTATTGCCAAAGATGCCAAACTGCATAATCATCTCTGCCACAGAGATGGGGATGCACATCATCATGCCATAAAGGAATGCCTTCTTCAGCATGGGGATGGGCTCTGGAACGGGGTCGTGTTTGTAGATGTACCAAAGCAGCACCGCAACGGGCAGCAACGCTACTGCAATGATGAGAATGTAAATCATAGTAACCGTATTTTTTGCAAAAATAGCAAGAAAAGATGAAAAACGGTTATTTTTGTGGCTTTTTTTTGAGTCCTCACTTTTTTTGCGGCTTTGTGGCATTTATTTGGGGATTTTTGATTATCTTCGCATGAAAAACCAACGAAAACATAAACAAGCATGGATAAAAGAAAAATCAATCTGTTTACAGCCATTCTGACCCTTTTGGGGTGTGTCTCCGCGATGGGCAATCCCATCACTCCGCAGCAGGCCTTGCGCATGGCAAGTGAATATGTGGCACCAGGACAAAAAGCGGAACTGCGCCACAAGTCACCGGTGCGCCGGCCGACAACGCAGACGGCCCCCTATTATGTGTTCAGCCGTGGCGAGGGACAAGGGTGTGTTTTCGTGGCAGGTGATGATTGTATACCCGCCATCATCGGATATACCGAGAGCGGTGATTTTGACGAGAGCCGTGAGGCTCCACAGTTGCTCGCCCTGCTCAACCACTATGCTGACATTGTGGAGCTGCTGCAGGAGAAGGGACTCAACCACCCCTACCGACAGGTGGCTGCAGGTCCCGCCAAGGCTCGGGCGAACATATCGCCTATGCTCACCACACACTGGCATCAGTCGTCACCGTATAATGACCGTGTGCCAAAGATGAAAAACGGTGAGCGCGCCCTTACGGGATGTGTCGCCACAGCGGGTGCTCAAGTGTTCTATTTCTGGAGGCGTGACATGCCCATCACACTGCCCTCCACCACACCCACTTACGACTATGGTGACGCTCCAGCCACCGAGGAGTATCAACTGAAAAGAGGGACTCCGCTTAAATGGGAACTGATGTGCGACTCATATGGTTCGCAACCAGCCGAATACAAAGATGCCGTGGCGGTGCTCAATGCAGCTATAGGCATGCAGACCTACCTCACCTATGGTGCCTCAACGGGCGGATATATTTGGCAGTTGCCGTTCGGGGAGTACAACTTGACCGCAACACAGGCAGACAAGGTGAACGGCTTTACAGATGATACCTGGTCGGCGCTCATCTACAGCGACCTGAAAAAAGGCTACCCCGTAATCTATTCCGGATATGATGAGAACTGGGAGGGACACGCCATTGTCATCGATGGTTACCGTGCCAACGGCGACCTCTTCCATTTCAACTATGGATGGGGTGGACAGAGCGACGGCTACTACACCGTGATGGAAAGTGGTGACAACAACATCTATTACTCAGTCCAGCCTACTGTGATGCACAATATCCACCCCATCAGGTATAACCTCGAGGCTGACATCGTGCTGCCTGTGGCAGTGTATGCCAGCGGGGTGAACGATGTGGGGGTGAAGGTGACCAACCACTCGTCGGTGTCGCGGTCGGGCATTTACCTCTTCACCAATACCTCGGGGAAGAACCCCACTACACTTTCCTCTGCCTTTGCCTCTGACGAAGAGACGGAGATTGCGCCCAACCAGACGGTGTCGATGCATTTCAGCCAGTTTGTTCCCACCTCGGAGTCCACGTGGCATCTGTTTGTCACTGACGGCGACCTCAATGTATTAGGACATGAGACGGTTGAGCCGCAGTCCATGAGGACACGCCTGAATGCAGGAAGCCTCCGCATTGACGGCAATGCAGAGGAGGAGCAGCACGGAGGCATTGGCTTCACGGTGGTGTACAACTCCCGAGGTGCTGCCTCGGCAGAAGTGCGCAACGATGGTGGTGCCGGTTACGAGGGGTCGTTGTACGTCAACCTCAGCAGTTCGGATGACGAGGGGGCGACATGGAATTACCTGGGAAGAAAGATAGGCAAACTGTCGGTGCCCGCCCATGGCAGTCAGCGTGTGATTTTCGGCATCACCAACACGGCGGCCACACCTGTGAAAGAGGGCATGCTCTACCGCGTGGCTCTCGTTCCTTCCATTCCTGATACCGCCGATTCGCTGCTCATCGATGAGAATGCCGATACCGTGGCATATTTCGTGGTGAAGTCGTCGGACCTTAAAGTGACCTCCTTTGAAAACGGCGTGGTGGCATTCAGCGAACATTGGGACCCCACCGTGTTTGACAACATCATCAAACGCGCCACTTATAAAGATGCACGTATCTATGACCTTACCGATGTCATTGGCGTCGCCCATATTGCTCCGACTGAGCACCATCCCAACGCTCTCTACAAGGTGAGTGACGAGGCTGCTGAGGCAGAAGGCGACAATGTGGTGAGTCAGGGACAGTGCCTTTCCATGGTGCTCATGCCCGGCCATGATTTCATGACGTTGGACAACAAGGATTTGTTTGCCGCAAGCACCCGCATCACTTTCGGCAACGAGGCAGCGCGATGGTATGTGCTCACACCGCCATTTGCCGTCGATGTGCCCGATGGGGTGTATGCGCGCTCCATCAGCAATCACGACAACACAGGCATCACACAATCAGAGCATGTCACGCATCTCGAACCAGGCAGGACCTACCTACTGATGGCATCGCATAGGGAGAACACCACCCTGAGGGGGGAGCAGACGACGGTGGTGCCCGCACCCGTAGTCAATGCTGACCCTTCGCTGGTGGGTACGTTCATCGGTATGGCTGCGCCAGAGCGGTCGATGCTTCTGACCGACGGAGAGAGTTTCACCTTCGCAGAAGAGGGTGCACAGGTAGAGGCGCTCCGTGGATATTTTGAGGCGGGAGACCTGCACAACAGGTTGAGAATTGGTTATGAACCGCTCGATGTCGCATATCTTGAACTGGCTCAGGGCATCGAGGAGGCATATAACTTGTTGGACCGATATGCGGATGTGGCCGACGAGGATGCTCGCGAAGCCTATCTTGATGCTATCCGCAAGGCGGAGAGTGAGTTCACACACCGTCCTTCTGCCACACTCACCACAGTTGCGGGTATCAGAGATTATGTTGCGCAACTGCGGGCTTTGGGGGACGAATACCTCTTGCAAGCGGGTAATAACACGCCGATAGAGGTGGACATGACCTCCAAACTGCGCAACCCTTCGTTTGAACTGAAGTCTACAGTGGGTTGGACCTTCACGATTCCCCTTACTCCCAATCTCTCTGCCTCATCGGTAGCAAGGGTGTTCCAAAATTCCAATTACAACTATTTCACAGTCGATGCTGACGGCAGTTACATACTCAACAATAGTTACCAGTATGCTACCAGCACAGGGGAGAGGCAGGTGCTCGGTGTGGGTATATCACAGCAGGTGACGGGATTGTTGCCAGGATACTACAGACTTTCTGTATTGCTGGCTTCGGATGAGGACAATGAGATGACAGCCTTCGCCGGTGACTCCACCGTAACGGTGAGAGCAAGCAGTTTTGGAAAACATTATTTCACCGAGGCTGTGGTGGACCGCGTGAAAGTGGAGGCTGGGACTGACGGGATGGGTGAACTCACTGTCGGCGTGAAGGAAGGTTCATGGTACAAGGCCGACCACTTCCGCCTCACCTATCTGGGTGCGCATGTGGAAGACGGTTCTACTGTGGATATCCAAGAGATGGCGGTGGTCTCCCGTCGGGCTCCTCAGGGCATCTATACCCTTCAAGGACAGCGCATTGGGCGCATAACCGCACCTGGTATCTACATCATCAATGGGAAAAAAGTGTCAGTCGCAGTTCCAAATGCAGCGATACCTTTCATGGGACGTACAGAACAATGGTGAAATAGGCGGCAATAATATATATTTTTGATGTCCAGTGGCAGAGGTATCCAAACTTTTTCCCCAAAAGAGCTTTGCTTGTTGGCATTTATTTGTATTTTTGCAGAACAAACCTCAGTATTTTCTAAATAAAAAACACAGTTATTCAAACAAAACATACTATGGTGAACAAGACAAATGGCAATGGAAAGCCAAAAGCAAAGATAAGGCTCAATCCGTCTATCAAACTGGAGAAGCATCTTAGCAAACAGATTTATGAAGCTCTGCAAGGTTCTATTGTGGAGGCCGTGTTGCGCAAAATCAAGACTTCAAGCAGTGATGCCTATTGGCGCAGCAGCATGGAGGGGCACAGTCTGAAGGTGCAAAAAGACCTGCTGCCTGACTTCTACGCTCTCTGTCAGGAGGTGAAGAAAAAACTGCACTTCGAAGAGCCGGTGGACTTCTACATCACTGGTGACTCGTCGGTGAATGCCTTCTCCGTGGCGGCAGAAGATGAGGGAGAACCCAACATCGTGAATGTCAACTCCGCCCTTTTCTCACTGATGAGCGAGGATGAATTGCGTTTCGTCATCGGTCACGAACTGGGCCATCTCATCAACAAGGACACGCGGCTGACACGCCTCATTCATTTCGTCTTCCCACCCGAGACAGCCATTCCTGTCTCCCTGCAATATAAGATACGCCTCCACAATCAGTTGGCTGAATTGGTGGCAGACCGCTACGGCCTGATGGCGACCAACAACCTTGGCGTGTGCGTGACCGCATTCTTCAAACTGGCATCCGGACTCGACCTAGGCAAGATGAACGTGAGCATCGATGCGCTCATCGCAGACAACAGTCGCCGACTGGAGTACTTCCTCAAGGACAAGGGGTTCAGCCGTTCAACACATCCCGTCAATCCCATCAGGGTGCAGGCACTCAATCTCTTTGCCACCTGCAAGACACAGAAAGAACTCAACAAAGGGATGGATGAACTGATTTCCATCCTCCTCAAGGTGGGAGACAGCGAACTGGATGAGTACACCGCCCTGTTCATCGTCTCGGCGGGCATCATTGTGGCAAATGTTGATGGAGCAGTCAACAAAGAGGAGTATGACCGCATCGTGGAATCGCTCTCCGACCTGAAGATTTTCCCAAGGGAATACATCGACCGGGTGCTTGACGGTGATGTGGTGAAGACCTTCAATGATTCGGTGGAGAACATGCTCCGCATCAATCCTGGTATGAGGGAGGATATGCTCGATTATATGATTCGGATAGTCATGTCTGACAAAATCATCACCAAGGAGGAGGTGGACCTGCTTTATGACTTTGGAAAGGGAGTCGGTCTCAGTGATATAGAGGTGGCAACATCCATAGCATTGGCGATACAGAAAAGTTACATACCCAGCATAGAATCCATATCATGAGAAACGATGTGAACTGCCGCGTGGCGGCACTGCGTCTGTGGATGCGTGAGAAAGGCATCGATGCCTTCATCTTTCCAAGTACCGACCCGCACAACGGTGAGTATGTGCCTGACCACTGGAAAGGTCGTGAGTGGATTTCGGGCTTTGACGGTTCGGCAGGCACAGCCGTAGTGACGGCTGAGAAAGCAGCCCTGTGGACCGACTCACGCTATTTCATCGCTGCTGAGGAACAGTTGCGTGGTACTCCTTTTGTTCTCATGCGCGAGCGTATTGCTGGGACGCCCTCCGTGGCACAGTGGCTCACCGATGTTCTTGGGACGGGTTCACATTGTGTGGGACTCGATGGCATGGTGTGGGCAGCTGCCTCAGTGGAGGGCCTGCGGCAGGAACTCCGGCCATTGGGTGATTTCTCTCTCGTGACAGACTTCGACCCGCTTGATGATATCTGGACCGACCGTCCTGCCATTCCACAACACCCCATTGTGGTGCATCCGATGGAGTTTGCTGGGGAGAGTGCCTCTTCGAAACTTTCGCGTGTGCGCGAGTCTGCCCTTGCCCTTCATGCCGATGCCGTGCTGGTCACTGCTCTTGACGACATCGCATGGACGCTCAACCTGCGTGGAACGGATGTACATTGCAATCCTGTGTTTGTGGCATATCTGCTTGTCACACAAGATGATGCCGTGCTCTTTACCGATGCGGCTAAGGTCACTGCCGAGGTGAGTGGTTACCTGCGTGAGGTGGGTGTAGCCACCGCTGGTTACGACCAGGTCGTCAATGCTCTCGCTTCCTTGCGCAAGGGGAGTATCCTGCTCGACCCCATGGTGGTCAACCATCGGTTGTTTGGTGCTGCTGGTTGTGAGGTGGTGACCGCGTCTTCACCTATCCCGACAATGAAGGCAGTGAAGAATGAAACAGAGATGAATGGATATCGTCATGCCATGGAGCGCGATGGCGTTGCCATGGTGAAGTTCCTCTGTTGGTTGGAGAAAGCCATAAAAAGGGGAGGGGAGAGCGAGGTTTCCATCGACCGTAAGTTGACGGCGCTGCGGGCAGAGCAGGAAGGTTACCGCGGACTGTCGTTCGATACCATCGCGGGCTATGCCGCCCATGGTGCCATCGTACATTATGAGGCGACGGAGGAGAGTGATGCCCCCTTACTACCGGACGGGCTGCTGTTGCTTGATTCTGGTGCCCAGTACGTCGATGGTACGACTGACATCACACGCACAATCGCCCTTGGACCAGTGAACGAGTGTCAACAAAAGGTTTACACTCTTGTACTCAAGGGACATATACGCTTGCAGATGCTGAAGTTTCCAGACGGGGCGTGTGGTTCACAACTCGATGCCATTGCACGCAGTCCGCTGTGGGAGGAAGGACTCAACTTCCTCCACGGCACAGGCCATGGGGTGGGGAGTTTTCTCAATGTGCATGAGGGACCCCATCAGATACGTATGGAGTGGAAGCCTGCCCCGCTGCATGCTGGGATGACCGTCACCGACGAACCGGGCATATACGTAGAGGGGGAATTTGGTGTGAGGATAGAGAACACCTTGCTCATCACGCCCTACCGCACGACGGCGTTCGGCTCTTTCCTGCAGTTTGAACCGCTCACGCTATGTCCCATCGACACCACGCCCATCATCCGTGAACTCCTATCCGATGAAGAGCGCACCTGGCTCAACAACTACCACCGGATGGTGGCCGAACGCCTCTCACCCCATCTCGAAGGAGAGGAACTGCAGTGGCTCAGGAAGGCGACAAGGGAGATATGAGATAATCAGCGTTTCACTTTTTTGTATACTCCAAGTTCCACCACATACTTACCGACATCATCAGTACGGTTGATGTTGGACCCATCAGCCTCTTTCACCTTCTCCGGAGGTGTCACGGACACCCATTTGAAGATGGAGATGGGGCGGGTGCGGTTGGACATGCCGCCGTAGATTTTGTCCTTGGTAAGCGGGATGCCCGCATCCTTGATGTCGCTGATGATGTGGGCGTAGAAACGGTCGGCATCAGCCTTGGTATCGAAGTAAAAGAGATACCATTGCCTGTTGTCTTCAAACCTGTCGGCATAGCATAGGCCAATAGGTACGCCGCAATAGGTGAAGTTGTAGGTATCGTTGATGTGAAGACCTTCATAGCCGTTAACCTTCTCATAGGAGCCGAATGTCTCTACAAGTTGTTCCTGGGTTTCTTCTGGAGTGCTGACTTCGTGGGGCAGACAGCCGAAGGGGAAGTACAGCAGGTCCTTAATGGTGCGCTCCTTCACATCGATGGGAGTGGGGGATGAGGGTGCACGGAGACTGGGTGCTTGGGCTGTCCTCGCAGGCTTGCGAACTGTGGTTTTAGTGCGTTTGGCCCCTGTTCTGTTTTGGGCTTCTGCCGAACTTGGCACGAGGAAAAGTGTTGCAAAGAGCAACAGCAGGAATATTGAAATCTGTCTGATGGAGAAATGTCTCATGTTGATGTCTTTGTTTTTGATTAAAGATGTTCATGTCGAAAGCAAATATACGATTTTTCCCATGAAGCAGCAAAACAAACGTGGGAAAATGTGTAAATCAATTGTTTTTTACCGTTTTTCCATCGAAAAAAAAGGCAAATATTTGGAAATTAGCAGAATAAGCAGTAATTTTGCACCCACGTCTTTTGAAAGACGAAAGAATCATACAAGTTTAACATTTAAAATTTAAAGAAAAAAGCATGATTATTGTACCAGTCAAAGATGGCGAGAACATCGAGAGAGCACTGAAGAAGTTCAAGAGGAAATTTGAGAAGACAGGCATCGTGAAAGAACTCCGTGCCCGCCAGCAGTTCACCAAACCCTCCGTGCTGAAGCGCCTCAAGATGGAGAAAGCCATCTATGTACAAAAACTGAGGCAGGCAGAGGAATAAAAAACTCTGTGGAAAATTTGGAAGTTTGAATATTATTCCGTAAATTCGTTGCCGAAATAATCCTGAGAGCAACGTGCCCATGATTGACGAGTTTCTCGACTACCTGAGATACGAGCGCAACTATTCAGCGCTTACAGTGGAAAACTACGGAAAGGACCTGGCAGACCTGCAGGCCTACTTCGAGGACCTTGACGAGGGACTTACATGGACAACACTGGATGCCGATGTGGTCAGGGGATGGATGGAGCACATGATGGACAAGGGCAACACCGCCACCTCCGTGAACAGGAGACTGAGCGCAGTGAGAACCTTCTATCGATATGCCATGGCGAGAGGACTCGCTGAAACCAATCCTGCCCACGCCATCGAAGGGCCGAAGAAGCAGAAACCGCTGCCGCAGTTCGTCAAGGAACGCGAGATGGATGAACTGCTTGAGCCTGAGATTTGGGGAGACAATTATAAAGATGTACGCGCACGTACATTATTATTAGTGTTTTACTCCACCGGCATGCGACTCTCCGAACTCATCAACCTGGATGACAGCATGGTGGACTTCAACACATGCGAGGTCAGGGTGACGGGAAAGAGAGACAAGCAGCGCATCATACCTTTTGGGGAGGAACTGCGCACCACGCTCCAGGAATATATCGCGCGGCGAGATGCCGATACCAAGCGCGCCACTGACGCGCTTTTTGTGACCGACAAAGGGGAGCGGATGAACCGCAACCAAGTGAGGTACGAGGTGTCGAAGGCGCTCGCACGCGTGACCACCCTTAGGAAGCGCACTCCGCACGTGCTGCGACACACGTTCGCCACTGCGATGCTCAACCACGAGGCGGGTTTGGAAAGTGTGAAAAAACTGCTCGGCCATGTGAGCCTCTCGACAACTGAGGTCTACACCCATGCAACCTTCGAGCAGTTGAAGCGAGTTTATAACAATGCCCACCCAAGGGCCTAACCTTTAAAAACAGGAGGTAACTATGGAAATCAAAATTCAAGCGATCCATTTCGACGCGACTGAGAAACTCGAGGCTTTCATCCAGAAGAAGGCTGAGAAATTGCAGAAATCATTTGAGGACATACAGAAAGTAGAGGTGCAACTCAAAGTAGTCAAGCCCGCCACTGCCATGAACAAGCAGAGCAGCATCACGGTCTCTGTTCCGGGGCAGACACTCTACGTGGAGAAGACCTGCGATTCCTTTGAGGAGGGGGTCGACCAATGCGTAGACTCGATGAAGGTGCAGCTGACGAAATTCAAGGAAAAACTGCGCAACAGATAAAAAAAACGCCAAAAAGTTTTGGCGGATGAAAAAATATGCCTATCTTTGCAGCCGCTTTACGACACGTCCCAGCACGTTCGGCAACGGCTGCAAAGATTTGCCTCTTTAGCTCAGTTGGCCAGAGCACGTGATTTGTAATCTCGGGGTCGTTGGTTCGAATCCGACAAGAGGCTCGAGGAGTGTGGTAAAAAGGGTGTTTTCCAGAGTGGCCAAATGGGGCAGACTGTAAATCTGCTGTCTTTCGACTTCGGTGGTTCGAATCCATCAGCACCCACGAGAATTGCGGAAATAGCTCAGTTGATAGAGCACTAGCCTTCCAAGCTGGGGGTCGCGGGTTTGAGTCCCGTTTTCCGCTCTAGTGTTGCTGTTATAGCTCAGTGGTAGAGCGCTTCCTTGGTAAGGAAGAGGTCCCGAGTTCAACTCTCGGTAACAGCTCCATGTTGTTGAGAAGCAGAAATCACGATTATTCAACTGATAAATAATTAAATTCAAGCAATGGCTAAAGAAAGTTTTGTGCGTACCAAACCGCACGTTAACATTGGCACTATTGGTCACGTTGACCATGGTAAGACAACCTTGACCGCAGCTATCACCAAGGTGCTTGCTGAGAAGATCGAGGCCAACAAGGACAAAGTGAAGTCCTTCGACCAGATTGACAACGCTCCTGAGGAGAAAGAGCGTGGTATTACTATCAACACTGCACACGTGGAGTATGAGACCGAGAAGCGTCACTATGCACACGTGGACTGCCCGGGACACGCTGACTATGTGAAGAACATGGTTACTGGTGCCGCTCAGATGGATGGTGCAATCCTCGTGGTTGCCGCTACCGACGGTCCTATGCCCCAGACCCGTGAGCACGTGCTGCTCGCCCGTCAGGTGAACGTTCCCCGTCTGGTCGTGTTCCTGAACAAGTGCGACATGGTCGAGGATGAGGAGATGCTGGAGCTCGTTGAGATGGAAGTCCAGGAGATTCTCGCTCAGTATGAGTTTGAGGACGACACTCCCATCATCCGTGGTTCCGCTCTTGGCGCCCTCGAGGGTGTTGCAAAGTGGGAAGAGAAAGTGCTGG
>JAGCXX010000230.1 GCA_017961115.1 Prevotella sp.
CCGCGAGATGGCATCAGCCGGTTTGATCCCAGGCGTCAAGAAGGCAAGCTGGTAAGAAGAGATAGTTTTTAATATTGTCGGGGGAGTCCCGATTAATTAAACATTTTATATTTTATGACAGATCCAATAGCAGATTATCTGACGAGGCTCAGAAACGCAATCATGGCTCATCACCGTGTTGTGGAGGTACCGGCCTCAAACTTGAAGAAGGAAATCACAAAGATCCTCTTCGAGAAGGGATACATCCTCAACTACAAGTTCATCGAGGATGGCCCTCAGGGTACTATCAAGGTTGCCTTGAAGTATGACCCGGCAACCAAGACGAATGCAATCCGCAAACTCAAGAGAGTGTCCAAGCCGGGCCTCCGCAAGTATACGGGTTACAAAGAAATGCCGAGAGTGATCAACGGATTGGGCATCGCCATCTTGTCCACTTCCAAAGGTGTAATGACAGACAAAGAGGCCTCTGAGCTGAAAATCGGCGGCGAGGTGCTCTGCTACGTCTATTAATTGAGGGAGGAGAAGCATTATGTCTAGAATAGGTAAATTGCCAATCGTCATCCCCGCCGGCGTGGAGATCAAGAACGAGAACAACCTGATCACTGTGAAGGGTCCGAAGGGAACGATGTCCCAGAAAGTCGACCCGTCGATCAAAATTGAGATTGAGAATGGAGAGATGGTCTTCTCCATTGATGAGAACAGCCCCGTGAACCTTAAGCAGAAGCAGGCTTTCCACGGCCTCTACCGCTCGCTGGTCAACAACATGGTTGTCGGCGTGAGCACCGGTTTCCAAAAGACTCTGGAACTCGTGGGTGTGGGCTACCGTGTGTCCAACCAGGGCAACCTACTTGAGTTCTCTCTCGGATACAGCCACTCGATTTTCCTTCAGCTTCCGAGCGAGGTGAAAGTGGAGACAAAGTCAGAGAGGAATCAGAATCCTGTCATCATGCTGGAGTCGTGCGACAAACAGTTGCTCGGCCTCATCTGTGCCAAAATTCGCTCTTTCCGCAAGCCTGAGCCTTACAAGGGCAAGGGTATCCTGTTCAAGGGTGAGGTCATCCGCAGGAAGTCTGGTAAGTCAGCATCGGCCAAGTAACTTTAAACCATTACGATTATGACAACAAAGAAAGAAGAAAGACGAATCAAAATCAAATATAGAATTCGCAAGAAGGTCAACGGCACAGCTGAGCGTCCCCGTATGTCTGTTTTCCGCAGCAACAAGGGCATCTATGTGCAGATTATCGACGACACATGGTCAAATACCGAGAAGCCTTTCAAGGCATTGGTGGTCAAGAAGCACCCGCGCCGCAAGGTGGAGGTTGACTATTATCCCCAGGGCCGCACACTTGTATCTGCTTCCTCAGCAGGTCTTGAGAAGATGAGCAAGTCGGCACAGGCCGAGAAAGTGGGAGAGATGATTGCCGAGAAGGCCAAGGCCGCAGGCATCACCGCAGTGGTCTTCGACCGCAACGGATATCTCTATCATGGCAGAGTGAAGCAACTGGCTGACGCAGCCCGTAAAGGTGGACTTAATTTTTAAGCGATTATGGCAAATAGAGTAAAAGTAAATAGTGACGCAGAGTTAAAGGACCGCCTGGTGGCAATCAACCGTGTCACAAAAGTGACAAAGGGTGGCCGTACGTTCACATTCGCTGCCATCGTCGTGGTTGGTGACGGCAACGGTGTCATCGGCTGGGGCCTGGGCAAGGCTGGAGAGGTCACAGCAGCTATCGCCAAGGGCGTTGAGGCTGCAAAGAAGAACCTGGTGAAGGTGCCCGTGCTCAAAGGCACAATCCCTCATGAGATGGAGGTTGCCTATGGTGGCGCAAAGGTTTTCCTGAAGCCCGCAGCTCCCGGTACCGGAATGGTGGCTGGTGGTGCTATGCGCGCCGTGCTCGAGAGCGTAGGCATCAACGATGTGCTGGCCAAGTCGAAGGGGTCTTCCAACCCCCACAATCTGGTGAAGGCTACCATCAAGGCCCTTTGCGAGATGCGCGATGCCTACACAGTGGCAGGCGACCGTGGCATTTCTATGCAGAAAGTATTTAGAGGATAAGGAGGTAAAGACATGGCTACAATTAAAATCAAGCAGATCAAGAGTAAGATCGGTTACCCCGTTGACCAAAAACGCACCCTTAAAGCTCTCGGCCTCCACAAAATCTCTCAAGTGGTCGAGAAAGAGGACACCCCCGCCATACGCGGCATGATCCGCAAGGTGCATCACCTGGTGACCATAGTTGAATAAACATTCCGTCATTTTTAAAAAGCAAAGACTTATGAAATTGCATACATTAAAACCCGCAGCGGGCTCCACACACTCACGCCGCCGTATCGGTCGCGGTACCGGTTCTGGGCTTGGTGGTACGTCTACCCGTGGCCACAAAGGTGCAAAATCTCGTTCGGGCTACAAGAGAAAGATTGGCTTCGAGGGTGGCCAGATGCCACTCCAGCGCCGTGTCCCGAAGGCTGGTTTCAAGAACATCAACCATAAGGAGTATTTCGCCGTCAACCTGTCGACGCTCCAGCGCCTCGTTGAGGAGAAGAATCTCACCAAGATTGGTGTCGAGGAACTCAAGGCCGCAGGCCTCACCAACGGCAAGGAACTTGTCAAGGTGCTTGGCAACGGTGAGCTGACCGTCAAGGTCGATGTTGAGGCACATGCTTTCTCAAAGACTGCTGAAGAGGCAATCAAGGCAGTTGGTGGTAACGCAACTATAATTAAGTAAATGAAAAAGTTTATTGAGACACTGAAGAACATCTGGAAGGTGGAGGACTTGCGCCAGCGAATCCTCATCACCCTCCTGTTCACGGCAATCTACCGCTTCGGTTCGTTTGTCGTGCTGCCGGGCATCAACCCGGAGAATTTGGATAAGCTGCAGCAGCAGACGGAGGGCGGACTTATGTCATTGCTTGACATGTTCTCCGGTGGTGCTTTCTCCAATGCATCGATTTTCGCGCTGGGCATCATGCCATACATCTCTGCATCCATCGTGATGCAGCTGCTTGCCGTGGCTGTGCCTTACTTCCAGAAGATGCAGCGCGAGGGTGAGAGCGGCCGTAAGAAGATTATGTGGTACACACGTGTGCTCACGGTGGCCATCCTTCTCTTCCAGGCTCCCTCTTATCTGATCAACCTCAAGATGCAGTCGGCCGGTGCTCTCAACCCCTCCATTTCCTGGAACTGGTTTATGTGGACAGGCCTGATCATCCTCGCAGCAGGTAGTATGTTCATCCTCTGGCTCGGTGAGCGTATCACCGACAAGGGCGTGGGCAACGGCATCTCACTGATCATTATGATTGGTATCATCGCCCGCCTGCCGAACGCCTTCATGCAGGAGGTGACTTCGAGGGTGACCTTCGCCGGAGGCGGTGGTATCGTGATGTTCATCATCGAGATTCTGATACTCTTCGCCGTGGTGTGTGCCGCCATTCTCCTCACTCAGGCTGTGCGCAAGGTGCCTGTGGAGTATGCCCGTCGTGTGCAGGGCAACCGCACACGTTCTGTGGCCCGTCAGTATATCCCCCTCAAGCTGTTCGCCGCCAATGTGATGCCTATCATCTTCGCCCAGGCGCTGATGTTCATCCCGCTGGCTATCGTGCAGTATTCTACCAATGAGGCAGGATTTGTGATGAGGTCGCTGCTCGACCATACGAGCTGGCTCTACAACATCGTGTTCGCAATCCTGATTATCGCATTTACCTATTTCTACACGGCCATCACGCTGAATCCCACCCAGATGGCTGAGGACATGAAGCGCAACAACGGCTTTATCCCTGGTGTTAAGCCTGGCAAGCCAACTGCCGATTACATCGACACCATTATGTCGCGCATCACTTTCCCCGGCTCACTGTTCATCGCTTTCATCGCTGTCATGCCGGCCCTCGCAGGTCTGCTCAACGTGCAGCAGGGCTTTGCACAGTTCTTCGGCGGTACCTCGCTGCTGATTCTCGTGGGTGTGGTTATCGACACGCTGCAGCAGATACAGAGCCATCTGATGATGCGTCACTACGACGGTCTGCTGAACTCCGGCCATACACGTGGAAACGGTGTAGCTGCCTATTGATGGTCGTCTGCAGATGAAGGTTTATCTGAAGACAGAAGATGAGATTGAGCTGATGAGGCGGGCAAACCGGCTGGTAGGCCGGACGCTCGCCGAATTGGCGAAACATATCAAGCCCGGAGTGACCACGCTCCAGCTTGACAGGATTGCCGAAGAGTTTATACACGACCATGGCGCAATACCCACGTTCAAAAACTTTCCCAATCCTTACGGAGCTCCTTTTCCTGCAAGCATCTGCACCTCTGTCAATGACGTGGTGGTGCATGGTGTGCCCGACGACAAGACTGTCCTACGTGACGGAGACATCATCTCCATCGATTGCGGAACACTGCTTGAGGGCTTCAATGGCGACTCATGCTACACGTTCTGCGTGGGAGAGGTTGGCGAGGAGGTCAGGAAGTTGCTGAAAACCACATACGACTCGCTCTACAAAGCCATTGCGGTGGCTACGCCAGGCAATCATGTGGGCGACATCGGCTACACGGTTCAGGACTACTGCGAGACAGAGGGTTATGGAGTGGTGAGGGAACTTACCGGGCATGGCATCGGCCAAAAGATGCACGAAGATCCCATGGTGCCCAACTACGGACGCCGGGGCAACGGGGTGATGCTGAAGGCAGGCATGTGTATTGCCATTGAGCCGATGATCACTATGGGCGATAGAAATATCTATTTGATGCCCGACCGTTGGACCGTCCGCACCCGAGATGGCAAACCGGCTGCTCACTACGAGCACACGATTGCCATTAGGCGCGGAGAGGCAGAAATCTTATCTTCATTTGACGAATTAGAATCAATAGTAGGAAAAATCAGTTAGAGTTTATGGCAAAACAAGCCGCAATCGAACAAGACGGAACCATTGTGGAGGCTCTTTCCAACGCCATGTTCCGCGTGGAACTGGAGAATGGATGCCCCATCACTGCCCACATTTCGGGCAAGATGAGAATGCACTACATCAAAATCTTACCTGGCGACAAGGTGAAGGTGGAGATGAGTCCCTATGACCTGACCAAAGGCAGGATCGTATTTAGATACAAATAATTTTTGTGAGATATGAAGACTAGAGCATCATTGAAGAAACGCACTCCCGAATGCAAGATCGTACGTCGCAAGGGTCGTCTTTTTGTAATCAACAAGAAGAACCCGAAGTATAAGCTTCGTCAGGGTTAAAAGGGTGCGACGGGCTGTTGACAGCCCTCATTTGAAAATTTTCAATTTTAATTTTTTTACAAGTAAAAATGGCAATAAGAATTGTTGGAGTAGATTTGCCCCAGAACAAGCGTGGCGAAATCGCATTGACCTATATCTACGGAATAGGTCGAAGTAGTTCAGCAAAGATATTGGACAAGGCAGGCGTGAGCCGCGACCTGAAAGTCAACGAGTGGTCTGACGATCAGGCAGCCAAAATCCGTGAGATTATCGGCGCTGAGTACAAAGTTGAAGGTGACCTCAGGTCGGAAATCCAGATGAACATCAAGCGTTTGATGGACATTGGCTGCTACAGGGGTGTCAGACACCGTAACGGTCTTCCAGTACGCGGACAGAGCACAAAGAACAATGCCCGCACCCGCAAAGGAAAGAAGAAGACTGTCGCTAACAAGAAAAAGGCTACTAAGTAATCAAGGAGGATTTAGTTTATGGCAAAGAAAACAGTCACTTCGAAGAAAAGAAACGTCAAGGTTGACGCACTCGGACAGCTTCATGTCCACAGCTCATTCAACAACATCATCGTGTCTCTGGCCAACAGCGAGGGTCAGGTCATCTCATGGTCTTCGGCCGGTAAGATGGGCTTCCGCGGTTCAAAGAAGAACACACCGTATGCTGCACAGATGGCAGCAGAGGACTGCGCCAAGGTGGCTTACGACCTTGGTCTGCGCAAGGTGAAGGCCTATGTGAAAGGTCCGGGCAACGGACGTGAGTCCGCCATCCGCGCCATCCATGGTGCCGGTATCGAGGTTATCGAGATTGTCGATGTCACTCCGCTTCCACACAACGGTTGCCGTCCTCCGAAGCGCCGTCGCGTCTAAAGCAATTATCCCGCCAGCCTGTGCCGTGTGGCATGGGTGAGCGGACAAAACAAGAAAAAGTATTATTTATTTTATTATGGCAAGATATATAGGACCGAAATCAAAAATCGCACGCCGTTTTGGAGAACCCATCTTCGGCGCAGACAAAGTTTTGTCCAGGAGAAACTTCCCTCCTGGACAGCATGGCAACAACCGTCGCCGCAAGCAGTCGGAGTATGCAGTCATGCTGGCAGAGAAGCAGAAGGCCAAGTACACCTATGGTGTCCTTGAGCGCCAATTCCGTAATATGTTTGAGAAAGCAGCCAAGTCAGAGGGCATCACCGGTGAGGTGCTGCTTCAGAACCTTGAGAGCCGCCTCGACAATGTGGTGTTCCGCATGGGTATCGCTCCGACACGCGCTGCAGCACGCCAGCTCGTCGGCCACAAGCACATCGTGGTTGATGGACAGGTGGTGAATATTCCTTCATACTCGGTCAAGCCCGGCCAGGTGGTGGGCGTCCGCGAGAAGTCAAAGTCACTTGAGGTGATTGAGGCTTCACTCGCTGGCTTCAACCACAGCAAATATGCCTGGATTGAGTGGGATGAGTCCTCAAAGAGCGGCAAATTCCTTCACAAGCCTGAGCGTGAAGCCATTCCTGAGAATATCAAGGAGCAGTTAATCGTTGAGTTGTACTCTAAATAATCATTAAATTAATGGCGATATTAGCATTTCAAAAACCCGACAAAGTCATTATGTTGGAGGCGAACGACAAGTTCGGCAAGTTCGAATTCCGTCCGCTCGAGCCTGGCTTTGGCGTCACGATCGGAAACGCCCTGAGGCGTATTCTCCTCTCGTCGCTGGAGGGCTTTGCCATCAACACCATCAAGATTGCTGGTGTCGAGCATGAGTTCTCTTCGGTGCCCGGAGTCAAGGAGGACGTCACCAACATTATCTTGAATCTCAAGCAAGTGAGGTTCAAGCAAGTAGTAGAAGAATTCGAGAACGAGAAGGTTAGTATCACCGTGGAGAATTCCACAGAATTCAAGGCAGGTGATATCACTAAGTATCTGACTGGATTTGAAGTGTTAAACCCAGATTTGGTGATTTGTCATTTAGATGTCAAAGCGTCCATGCAGTTGGACATCACGATCAACAAAGGACGTGGCTATGTGCCCGCCGATGAGAACCGTGATTATTGCACCGACGTCAACGTAATTCCAATCGATTCTATCTACACTCCAATCCGCAATGTCAAATACGCTGTCGAGCCGTTCCGTGTCGAGCAGAAAACCGACTACGACAAACTCGTCATCGAAGTGACTACGGATGGTTCCATCCACCCGAAGGATGCGCTCAAGGAGGCAGCCAAAATCCTCATCCACCACTTCATGCTCTTCTCCGACGAGAAGATCACCCTGGAGAATCCCGACAATGTCACCAACCAGGAGTTTGATGAGGAGGTGCTCCACATGCGCCAGCTTCTCAAGACCAAGCTGACTGACATGAACCTGAGTGTGCGTGCGCTCAACTGCCTGAAGGCGGCTGACGTGGAGACGCTCGGCGACCTTGTTCAGTACAACAAGACCGACCTGCTGAAGTTCCGCAACTTCGGCAAGAAGTCGCTCTCTGAGCTTGACGACCTGCTTGAGAGCCTGAACCTTTCGTTTGGAACCGATATTTCAAAGTATCAACTTGACAAATAAAAACGAACAATGAGACACAATAAGAAATTCAACCATCTGAGCCGTACCGCTGACCATCGTCACGCGATGCTTGCCAACATGACGATTTCGCTGATTATGCACAAGCGAATCACTACGACCCTGGCCAAGGCAAAGGCTCTCAGAAAATATGCTGAGCCGCTGATCAACCACTGCAAGGATGACTCCACTCATTCCCGCCGCGTGGTGTTCAGCTACCTGCAGAACAAGGAAGCCCTCAAGGAACTCTTCGGTCCGGTAGCCGAGAAGGTGGGCGACCGTCCCGGTGGCTACACCCGCATCATCAAGCTGGGTCACCGTCTGGGCGATGCTTCCCCCACTTGCTTCATCGAACTGGTCGACTTCGACGACAACATGGCCAAGACTGCCAAGACTGGCAAGAAGACCCGCCGCAGCCGTCGTTCCTCAAAGGCAGAGGCTCCCGCAGCAGAGGTGGCAGAGGCTCCCGTTGCAGAGGAAACAGCAGAGTAAGTACAGCATCTCAATGATAAAAAGTCCAGCCCAGGCTGGACTTTTTTTGTTGCCCTCATGCCGGCCGAGGAGTCCAATAAGGTGAGCACCGTCTACAATTAGGGGTTTCCCTATCTGAATTTGGGGGTTTCCCATTGCGTTGTAAATTTTTTAGTAATAATTTTGCAACGAAGTTAGAGAAATTATCACTATATTTGCAACAATAAAAATCTACGGATATGAGGAAAGTGTTCATTTTATCAGTTTGTGCTGCCGTGCTTCTGAGCGGCTGTGGCACTTATGCAGGATCTGGCGCCTTCACCGGTGCCCACTTCGGTTCGATTCTCGGTTCGGCTATTGGTGGCATTACTGATGGTCCTCGGGGCCATGATGTGGGTACAATCATCGGCATGGCAGGCGGAGCAGTCATTGGTGCTGCCATCGGCAGTGCTGCCGACGATAATGCCCGCCGCGACCGCCATGAGCATTATGAGGCCATCCAGCGCCGCAAGGCAGCAGAGCAGCGCCAGAACGACCGTCGTGGAAACTACAATGAGGGCACTGGCTACGACAATGGCAACTATTATGACCCAACCAATAGCGGTGACGACCGTCTCTATGATTTCCAGAGCTCCGACTATACCGACAACTACAGTGCGTCGAGTCCGCGCAGCATGTCGCCTTCTACTTCCAGCATTGAGGAGATCAGCTCGGGCTATTCTGTCAATACCGACCTTGTCATCCGCAACCCGCGTTTCGTCGACGGCAACCGCGATGGACAAATCAACTCCAATGAGGTGTCGAAGGTCATTTTTGAGGTCTACAATGCCTCCAACCGTACACTCTATGACCTCCAGCCCACAGTAGTGGAGGCCACAGGCAGGCGCAACATCTTCATCTCGCCCACGGTGCATGTGGAGAAGCTCGCTCCAGGCAAGGCCATCCGCTACACGGCGATGGTGAAGTCGGCAAAGATGAAGGACGGTACAGCCACCTTCTGCCTCTCTGTGCTGCAAGGCGGCCGTACGATGTCAGATGTCACGGAGTTTACCATCAACACGGTCAGGTAACCATTGCATTGTTCTGCGGCATCCCGTCAGAGTTACCGTTACAAAAAATCAGCCAGCGAAACCGCTGGCTGATTTTTTGTTGTCCGACTTAAAAATTGGCTATACGATGCCTTGAGCCATCATGGCGTGTGCCACCTTCATGAATCCGGCGATGTTGGCGCCCTTCACATAGTTGATGTAGCCATTGGGCTCCTTACCGTACTTCACACATTGCTCATGGATGTTCGACATGATGGTGTGGAGTTTCTGGTCCACCTCGGCGCCACTCCAGGAGAGACGCATGGAGTTCTGCGTCATCTCCAGGCCTGATGTGGCCACGCCGCCGGCGTTGACGGCCTTGCCCGGGGCGAAGAGCTGTCCTGCTTCAATAAACTTGTCGACGGCCTCTGCGGTGCATCCCATGTTCGACACCTCTGCCACACAGAGTGTCTTGTTGGCAAGCAGCATATCGGCATCGTCGCCGTTGAGCTCGTTCTGGGTGGCGCAGGGCAGTGCGATGTCCACCTTTACCTCCCAAGGTTTGCGGCCCTCGTAGAAGGTGGAGCCTTCAAACTCCTCGGCATAGGGCTCGCATACGTCGTTGCCACTGGCGCGGAGCTCCAGCAGATAGGCAATCTTCTCGTCGTCGAGTCCGGCAGGGTCATAGATATAGCCGTCGGGGCCAGAGATGGTCACCACCTTGGCACCCAGTTCGGTGGCTTTCTTGGCGGCACCCCATGCCACGTTGCCGAATCCACTTATGGCTACAGTCTTGCCCTTGATGTCGATGCCGTGTGTCTCGAGCATCTGATGCACGAAATAGAGGGCGCCGAAGCCAGTGGCCTCCGGACGGAGAATGGAGCCGCCCCATTCCAGGCCCTTTCCGGTGAGCACACCCTGATATTGGTGGGTCAGTTTCTTATACATGCCGAATAGGTAGCCTATCTCACGTCCGCCTACGCCGATGTCGCCTGCCGGCACGTCCATGTCGGGACCAATCACCTTGTGCAGTTCGAGCATGAAGGCCTGGCAGAAACGCATCACTTCAGCATCGCTCTTCCCGCGGATGGAGAAGTCGGAACCACCCTTGCCGCCGCCCATGGGCAGTGTGGTGAGGGCGTTCTTGAACGTTTGCTCAAATCCGAGGAACTTCAGGATGGAAAGATTGACAGAGGGGTGGAAGCGCAGTCCGCCCTTGTAGGGGCCGATGGCGCTGTTGTATTGTACGCGGTAGCCAAGATTTACCTGCACCTCTCCTTTGTCATCTACCCAAGGCACGCGGAAAGTGAGGATACGCTCTGGTTCCACAAGGCGCTCGATAATTTTGGCTTTCTCAAACTCAGGGTGCTTGTTGTAGACTTCTTCTACAGAGAGCAGTACTTCTCTTACTGCCTGCAGGTACTCTGACTCGCCCGGATGCTTTTGCTCCAAGGCACGCATGATTTTTTCAACTTCCATAGTAATACGCTTTAGGTTGTCTTGTGTTGCAATTGATTTGATTAAAGGTGTCGCAAATTTATTGAATAAAAATTAATCTGCCAAATAATAAGTGAGGTTTTTTCAAAGTCGGTGTTTTTTTGGCTTTTTGCTTTGCTTTTCATTCGTTTAATCGTAATTTTGCATATTGAAACCAGCATAATTATGGAGAATCACATACCACAGGAGTTCACGCAGTTTTATCTGAAAGACGTGTCGTTTGTCAACCTCATGACGCACCGCATCTTCAATGTGCTCATTGTCGCCAACCCCTACGATGCGTTCATGCTCGAGGACGACGGCCGTGTCGATGAGAAGATTTTCGACGAGTACATGCAGTTGGGCATGCGCTATCCGCCCACATTCACTCAGGTGTGCACCACAGAGGAGGCACGCCACGTGCTCAGCACCACCGCCATCGACCTGGTCATCTGCATGCCCGGCAATGCCGACAACGACGCGTTCAGCGTGGCGCGCGACATCAAGGCGGAGTTTCCCCAACTGCCTTGTGTGGTGCTCACCCCCTTCTCCCATGGCATCACACGCCGCATCCAGGATGAGGACATGTCGATTTTCGACTATGTCTTCTGTTGGTTGGGCGACACCAACCTCATTCTCTCCATCATCAAGTTGCTGGAGGACAAGATGAACATCGAGCACGACATCAAGGAGGCGGGTGTCCAGATGATTCTGCTCGTCGAGGATGGCATCCGGTTCTATTCCTCGGTGCTGCCCAATCTCTACAGCTACATCCTTTTGCAGAGTCAGCGGTTCTCCACCGAGGCGCTCAACCCCCACGCAGCAGCCCAGCGCAAGCGTGGCCGTCCGAAAGTAGTGCTGGCACGTACCTACGAGGAGGCCATGGCCTTCTATGAGAAATATGCCGACAACACACAGGGCATCATCAGCGACGTGCGGTTCCCCAAGGATGGCGTGAAGGACCCCGAGGCAGGTTTCAAACTCTTGCGTGAGATTCGGCGCCGCGATGAGTTCGTGCCGCTCATCATGCAAAGTGCGGAGGCGGAGAACGAGGCAAAGGCGCTGGCTGAGGGCTTCCATTATGTGGACAAGAACTCGAAGAAGATGAACATCGACCTGCGCAAGTTGTTGGCTGAGCACTTGGGATTTGGCGACTTCATCTTCCGCGACCCTGTCACCAAGCATGAGGTGATGCGTGTGCGCAACCTGAAGGAACTGCAGGACAACATCTTCACCATTCCCCGTGAGTCGATGCTCTACCACATCTCACGCAACCATGTGAGCCGGTGGCTGTGTGCCCGTGCCATCTTCCCCGTGTCACAGTTCCTCAAGACCGTCACCTGGCACAAGCTCAAGGATGTGGATGCCCACCGCCAGATTATCTTCGATGCCATCGTGCAATACCGTAAGATGAAGAATGTGGGCGTTGTGGCAGTGTTCGACCGGGGCAAGTACGACCGCTACGCCCATTTCGCCCGCATCGGCGAGGGTTCGTTAGGCGGGAAGGGCAGGGGACTGGCTTTCCTCGACAACATCATCAAGCGTCATCCGGAGTTCAACACGTTCGACAATGCCACGGTGTCCATCCCGAAGACTGTTGTGCTATGCACCGACATCTTCGACCAGTTTATGGATGCCAACAACCTCTATCAGATAGCGCTGAGCAATGCCTCTGATGAGGATATCCTCCGCCATTTTTTGCGCGCGCAGTTGCCCGACACGCTCATTGCCGACTTCTTCACCTTCTTCGAGGCGACGAAGTGCCCAATTGCCGTCCGCTCCTCCTCATTGTTGGAGGATGCCCACTACCAGCCCTTCGCCGGTATCTACTCCACCTACATGATTCCTTATCTCGAGGATAAGTATGAGATGCTGCAGATGCTCGCCTGTGCCATCAAGGGCGTCTATGCGTCGGTCTACTACCGCGACTCCAAGGCTTACATGACCGCCACGAGCAATGTCATCGACTCCGAGAAGATGGCAGTCATTCTCCAGGAGGTGGTGGGCAACACCTATGGCACGCATTTCTATCCCAACATCAGCGGTGTGCTGCGCTCGCTCAACTACTATCCCATCGGTGACGAGAAAGCGGAGGACGGCATCGCCAGTCTGGCGCTTGGCTTGGGCAAGTATATCGTCGATGGCGGACAGACGCTGCGCGTGAGTCCCTACCATCCCCATCAGGTGCTGCAAACGAGTGAGATGGAGGCCGCCCTGCGCGAGACACAGACCAGGTTCTATGCCCTCGATATGGCGGCGACAACCCTTGACTTCCAGGTCGACGATGGTTTCAATATCCTCAAACTCCGTGTGAAAGAGGCCGACCGCGACCAGTCGCTCGACTTCATTGCCTCCACCTACGACCCCTACGACCAGATTATCCGCGACGGTATCTATGAGGGAGGGCGCAAGGTCATCTCCTTCGCCGGGGTACTCCAGCAAAATGTTTTCCCCTTCCCCGAGATTATGCAGATGGCGATGCGCTATGGCTCAGAAGGCATGCACCGTCCCGTGGAGATAGAGTTCGCCTGCAACATCCGCGACCGCCGCATCCTCGACTTCTACCTGCTGCAGGTGCGCCCCATCGTCGACTCGAAGCAGATGCTTGAGGCCGACCTATGCACCATCCCCGACGACGACTGCCTGTTGCGCTCCCATATGTCATTGGGGCATGGCATCAACGAGGATGTCTTCGATGTGGTGTATGTGAAGACCGACGAGCATTTCACGGCCTCCAACAACCCTGCCATTGCAAGTGAGATAGAGAAAATCAACCGTCGTTTCCTCGATGAGGGCAAGGGCTATGTGCTTGTGGGGCCTGGCCGGTGGGGCTCCAGTGACTATTGGCTTGGTATTCCCGTGAAATGGCCGCACATCAGCGCCTCAAAACTGATTGTGGAAGCTGGACTGAAAAACTACCGCATCGACCCGAGTCAGGGAACCCATTTCTTCCAAAACCTCACCAGTTTCGGAGTGGGCTATTTCACCGTCAACACCTACACCGGTGAGGGGGTCTGGCGCAAGGAGATGCTCGATGCCATGCCAGCCGTCGAGGAGACGGAGCATGTGCGCCACGTGCGTTTCGACCGTCCACTGCGCATCATGATGGATGGTAAGAAACAGGAGGGTGTCGTACTGTTCCCCAAGTAATCTGATAGTTTGTTTGCGGACACAAATATGAGTTTTTTAGTTGTTTGCGAACACAACAAATTGATTTAAATCAAGAATTATGCCAATTTTTGGAGAAAATCAATAAAAAACATGGAAAACACGATGCAATGCCTTAACTTTGCATCGTGTTTTTCATAGTATTAGATTTAAGGTTAACAAAGGTTGGAGTACGGCGGTACTCCTTTTTTTGTGCCTTATTGTCATCCACCATCTAAATTGTGGAGTAGTATTGGAAATCGTTGTACACTTTGTTGAGGAACTTCTCGGCATCGTTTTCCTTGGCTCGTATGCCCAATATGTTCTCTACTTTCTGCGCGAGTTGGTTGATGAGTTTTCCCCGCTGTTGGGCATTGTCTGAGTAGAGAAGATGCTCGATGACCTCAATCTGCCTTACGGAGAGGTGGGTGGCCTCAGGGTAGGCGGGGGCATAGCGATGGTCGGTGAATTCGAAGGACCTCAGGATATAGGGTTTTTGAGTCTTGGAGAGTTTGACAACTGTCGTCCCTGCTGCAAGGTCTCCCAACCGCTGGCAGTTTTTTGAGAAGACAATGGAGACGATGCCTAATCCTATCCCGAAATCGACAATGTATAGAATCCACCTGAGGAAAAGAGACATTTTTGAGGGTTTCGACCCATCGAGGCACATTACTTTGATGATCATGATGCTCTTGCCGATGGTCTGTCCGTCGACGAACATCTCCATAAGCAAGGGGTAGCTCAGGATAAGGAATGTTGAGAAAAACCAGAGTATGATACGAAAAGTATAAAAAGTGGGAGCAATGCTTTCAGTCATACCGAAAAGGATGGCGGAGGCGATGGTGAGGAAGATGGCGTCGATGACCCATGCGAAGAAACGCTGCATGACGGTGGCCGCCGTCTGCTGGATGCGTACATACTGTCCTGTGATGATACTGGTCTGTGCCATGCCTATAGGATATTTGCCGTAAATTGTTTTTTCTCTTTTGATACTTGCAAAAGTAAAGAACTTTCTTTAATTTTGCAAGTCAGTAAGGCAAAAAAAGAAAAACATGCAGGAGGCAGTCTTCATCCGTCAGAACCTGAAGAAATGGCAGGACATGGAAAATATGGTTGGCGACACAGTGTTCACCACCCCCGATGAGTTGGTGAAAGCTTACAATGAGCTTACCTCCGACCTCGCTTTCGCACAGACACAGTATCCGGCATCGCCGGTGACAGCCTATCTCAACGACCTTGCCCTCTCACTGCACCGCGACCTCTACCGCCACAAGCACACCCCTTGGTCTCGGGTGGTCAGGTTCTGGACACACGACATCCCCTTAAGTGTCTATGATGCCCGTTGGTGCCTGCTCCTCTCACTGGCAATCTTCGTGGTGTTCATCATCATCGGCATGTTGTCCACTATCGGCGACCCCAATTTTCCCCGGGTCATACTGGGCGACGACTATGTGGACATGACCTTGAGTAATATTGAGGCAGGCAACCCCATGGCAGTTTATGCACAGGGGGATCAGGTGTCCTCCTTCCTCGGCATCACATTCAACAATGTATTGGTGTCGTTCATCATCTATGTGATGGGAATATTCACCAGTTTCGGCACAGGCTATTACCTTATGACCAACGGCATCATGGTGGGAGCGTTTGTCACCTTTTTCATCGTCCGCAGCCTGTTCGTGAAGTCAATACTCGCCATCATGCTCCATGGCACGCTTGAGCTCTCAGCCATTGTCATATCAGGTGGGGCAGGCATCATGTTGGGCAATGGATGGCTCTTTCCCGGCACCTACGGACGTGTGCAGTCATTTCTCCGCGCCGCACAGCGCAGCGTCCGTGTGATTATCTCCACCATCCCCATCTTCATCATAGCTGGGTTTATTGAGGGTTTTTTTACCCGTTACACCGATATAGGTGACGGCCTGCGCCTGCTGGTCATCTGCGCATCTGCGCTCTTCATCATCTATTATTATATACTCTTGCCAATCAAACGCCATCGTGAAGCATCAGGAAAATAGAATACCGCTCTATGAGGACCGCTCAGTGTCACAGTGCATCGAGGCGACCTTCGATTTCATGCGCACCAACAGGCGCGTGTGGCTCAGGTCGGCTTTCACCTTGTTAATGCCTGTCAGTATGTTGCTGGGCTTGTCGGTATTTACTCTTTCCGCTGATGACTTGCCTTCTGGCGGTTACATTCTCGACTGGCTGTTTGAATGGGGGCAGACTTACGACTTGTTCTTCAAGGTGATGGTGATAGTCGGTGTATGGATGGCGTTCGTCCATGTCTATTCGCTGCTGGAGGCCTATGACAAGCATGGTGCCGCCCTGAATGAGTTCACACAGCGGCAGATGTTGCCTTATTATCTGCGAAATGCGAAATACTCTTGGTGGCTTGCCATCTTTCTTTCTGGCATTGCTTATTTTATGTTAAGCTCCAGCAGTGTTTTCATGTCTGCCTTGGGGTTGGTCGTGCTTGTGCCGTTGGCGCTGCTGCCCTCCATAGCCATCATTGAGAGACAGGGAGACATCCCTGCTTTCGTCAAGTCGCTGAGGTTGGGGTTTCATGCGTGGTTCCAGTTGTTGTTCACCTTTGCGCTCACTTTGTTGTTTAGTTTCCTCTTGGTGTCGGTCGTCACGCTGCCTTCATTGATGTTGAGTGGATGGTTTAGTACATTGGCATATGGACTGGAGAGGAGCGATGGCATTACCCTTATCTTAGCCTTTGGCTCTACCGCATTGGTCTATTTGAGTCTGTTCCTGATGGTGTCGATGATACTCATGTCGTGTGCCTACCAGTACGGCACGGTGTCAGAACGAATCGACGATGCATCGCTGGAAAGTGAGATTGAACATTTTGAGGACCTTTAACCGACGAAGCCATGGCAGCGACACTCAACCATATCATGCAGGATGACTCCTTGGCAGCGAGTCTGTTCGCAGGGCACGACTACAAACGGTCGCTTGTCGGCGACTCTCTTGCCGAGCCTGACAGTTTCATGCAGGTCGATGTGCCGATGAAGGAGAACAACATCAGTTTCTTTGATGGACTGGCCCATTTCTTCGAGTCGGTTCCATGGATTGTCTATGCCGTCATTGGAGTGTTGCTGCTGGCTTTGCTGGTCTGGTGGCTCATCCGCAGTGGCCTGCTCGGCGATGGATTCAGCCGCCCTGGCAGGGTGGAGTCCGCCGAAGGTGATGATATCTACGACATCGACTATGAGGAGGAGACGAAAAAGGCTCTGCTTGCCGGTGACTATGCTGCATTGGTGAGGCTCATCTACCTGCGTACCTTGCGCACGCTCGACGAGGAGGGGCGCATATCATGGCGCATCTACAAGACTCCCACGGAATATGCCTACGAACTACGGCAGCCTGCTTTCATCACCATGACAAGGCATTTCCTGCGTGTGCGCTATGGCAAGTTTGGCGCCTCCGAGGCCCTCTGCGATGAGATGCGTGCCCTGCAGGCTGAGGTGGAGAAAGGAGGTGAGGCATGAAACGGAAGCTGATGATGGTGCTGTTTGCCATCTCTGTGATGGTGTTTGCCTGGCTTCTTTTTCCCCATGGTGAGCGGAATTTCATTTGGGATTCCGAAACGCTGTTCCTGCATGAGGATGACGAACCTTTCGGCAGCGCATTGTTCGACGAGATGGCAGAGAAGACCATGCCAAATGGCTATTCCTATTATCAGGGCAGCCTCGACGATTTGTTGGGTTCAGGAGAGCGCCGCTCGTTGTTGCTGATATGCACTGATGTGGTATGGGACGAGTATGCTGCTGAGCGGATAGACAGTTTCGTACGCAGCGGCAACAAACTGATGCTGGTATGCAACGATTGTTATGGGGCGGATAAGTACACTTGGATTCGCGACATCAGCCATAAAAGATATTTCAGCAAGAGAGACCTCAAGGAAGTGCTGATGGGGCATCAGTCGCCCGATACGCTCTATTGCACCAATGGCGAAAGAATACCCGTACCCAAACCCTTGCTCACCTCATTCTTTCCTTACTGTATGAAGGCAAAGCCAACCAGTTCCATCGGACCAGTGCTTGGCAGTAAGGGACTGAAGAAAAAGAAGGAAAAAGAAGCGAACACCGTCCTATATACATTTGATGGCGACACGGTGGCTGTGCCTGATCCTTATGAGACCAATGACTCCTTGGTGATGGAATATATTGACAAAGAGGACTTTGAGTCTGCTGTCTCTGCGGCATGGGAATCGTGGAATGACTTTATGGGAGAAGCGACCAACGAATATGTCTCCATGACCGTAGATGTGGGCAAGGGAAAGGCATATCTGGTTACTTGTCCTCTGTTGTTCACCAACTATGGGGTTCTCGACAGCAACATATCCCGGTTTGTGGGATGGCAGTTGTCGCAGATTGCCGACCGTCCCGTGGTGAGGTTTTCCGAGGCTTTGGTCAGACGTCGTATGATGAATCGGGATGACTTTTCGGGCGATTCCTCCTCTCCTCTGTACTATATGCTCAATCACCCTCCGCTTAGGTGGGCCATCTATACGCTGCTCGTCGCCATTGTGTTGTTCATGCTGTTCACGGCTCGTCGCCGGCAGCGTCGCATACCCGTGGTCGACTTGCCAAGCAATCGCAACCTGAGTTTTGTGCAACTGTTGGGAACCATCTACTACCGCCGTCACGACAATGCCGACCTGTTGCGCAAGAAATACACCTATTTCCGTGAGGAACTGCGCCGTTCCATGTTGCTCGATATCGGTGATGTGGCAGAAGATACGACTCATAAGGTGCGGCTTGCCCAGAAGACTGGTCTCGACGAGGCGTTTATTTCTGAAACGCTTGACATGGTGCGCAAGTTGACTGCCGAGGGTGTGAATGTGTCTGACCGGCAATTGCAGGAGTGTATCGACCGGATGAATAAGATTATCAAAAACATATAAAAATATTTCCTATGGAAGAAACCAACCCCAAACGCCTCGACTTGGAAGCGTTCAGCTCGAAAATGATGCTGGTGCGCCAGCAAATCGGTTCTGTGGTGGTAGGTCAGGAACAGACCGTTGACCTGCTGCTTACCTCGGTGCTCGCCGATGGCCATGTGCTGCTCGAGGGAGTGCCTGGTGTGGCGAAGACCTTGCTTGCACGCCTTCTTGCCCGTCTGGTGGACGCTCGCTTCAACCGCTTGCAGTTCACTCCCGACCTCATGCCCAGCGATGTGCTGGGAACGTCAGTGTTCAACATGAGAGAGTCGGCTTTTGAGTTCCACAAAGGTCCCATTTTTGCCGACATTGTGTTGGTGGATGAAATCAACCGCGCTCCTGCCAAGACGCAGGCAGCCCTCTTCGAGGTGATGGAGGAGCGGCAGGCTACGGTCGATGGCACCACCTATCCTATGGATGAATTATTCACCGTGGTCGCCACGCAGAACCCTGTGGAGCAGGAGGGCACCTACAAACTGCCAGAGGCGCAGCTCGACCGCTTCCTCATGAAGGTGACGGTGGGCTATCCCTCTCCCGACTTGGAGACGCTCATCCTCAGGCGTCATCATGAGAATGCACGACTCACCCAATTGGAGGATATCCAGCCAGTACTCACCAAGGAAGAGCTGTTGGACTACCGCTCGCTGATGTCGAAGGTGGTGGTGGAGGAAAGCCTGCTCCGCTATATAGTCGACATCATCCAACTCACCCGCAACAGCAAGGCGGTGTTCCTGGGTGCCTCGCCCCGTGCCGGTGTGGCTTTGCTTAAGGCATCTAAGGCCTTTGCCCTGCTGCAGGGCCGCGACTTCGTGACGCCCGACGACATCAAGTTCGTCGCTCCCTCCGTCCTCCAGCACCGTCTGATTCTCACGGCAGAGGCTGAGATGGAAGGTTACAATGCCGTGCGCCTTGTCACTGCGCTCATCGACCAAGTGGAGGTGCCCAAATAACCGCACATGTTCCTCGCCCGACGATTCTATATTGCAATGGCTGCCGTAGCCTTCGTCCTGGCTTCTGGCGTGCTTCTTACCCCGCTGTTTTGGTTGGGGCAGGTGCTGTTGGTGCTCCTTGCCGTGGCTTTGGCTGCTGATGCCGTGGTGCTGTGGTCGTTGCCGAAAGTCAGTGCCGAGCGCATCTGTTCTGATCGATTCTCTTTAGGTGATGACAATGGGGTGACGCTGCGCCTGACCAACAGGTCGGCGCTGCGGCTGCGTCTGACGGTTATTGATGAGTTGCCGATGCAGTTGCAGGAACGCCACTTCTCGCTTTCCGCCATGGTAAATGCAAATTCAAAGACAGATGTGCCCTATCATGTGCGGCCCACCATGCGTGGGGTCTATGCATTTGGTAATGTGCTCGTCTATGCCGCCACTTCCCTCGGACTGATAGAGCGCCGCCATCGGTGCGCTGAGCCGTGCGACGTGAAGGTCTATCCATCATATCTCATGCTGCGCCGCTTGGAACTGATGGCCGCCACCGACAACTTGGTGGAGATAGGTGTCAAGAAGGTGCGCCAGGTAGGCAACAATACTGAGTTTGAGCAGATACGCGACTATGTGCAGGGTGATGACTACCGCACCATCAACTGGAAGGCGAGTGCCCGCCGCACCCATCTCATGGTCAATGTCTATCAGGACGAGCGGGCGCAGCAGGTGTTCTCTGTCATCGACAAGGGACGCCTCATGCAGCAGAGCCATGGGGGAATGACGCTCCTCGACCATGCCATCAATGCCTCGCTCGTGCTCTCCTACGTGGTCATCAACCGGCAGGACAAGGCGGGCATCATCACGTTTGCCGACCATTTCGGGTCGTTTGTCCCTGCCGAACGTCAGTCATCACAGATGCAGCGCATTCTGGAATGTCTCTATTCTCAACAGACCACTTTTGGAGATTCTGACTATTCCACTCTCACACCTATCATCAACCGCTTGGTGGGAAGGCGCAGTTTCATGATGCTCTACACCAACTTCACCGATTTCGGTTGCCTGTCGCGCCAACTGCCTTATTTGAAATTGCTCAACCAGCGCCACCGCCTGTTGGTCGTCTTTTTCGAGGATGACGAACTCTCTGCCTATGCCGCCACCACCGCTAGGGGCGGTGAGGAGTACTACCAGCATGTCATTGCTGAGAAACTCATCTATGAGCGTCGCCTGATTGTCAACACGCTGAGGCAGAACGGTATTTTCAGCCTCCTTACCTCACCGAAAAGCCTCTCTGTCGATGTCATCAACAAGTATTTGGAGATGAAGTCAAGGCATCTGCTTGC
>JAGCXX010000231.1 GCA_017961115.1 Prevotella sp.
CAGTCCATTGATGTGCGTATACCTCGTATTGGTTCTCCTTGTTGTTTCCCCTTTTCACATGCCCCAGTCCGATGTCGTATGATGCCATCTCATTGGCGACGTTGAGTGCGAATTCCGTCTTGAGCAAGGCATTGAGGGAGCGCCAGTCGACAGTATTCTCCACATCAATCCTGTCAGCCAAGTTGCCTTCATAGAGATGAATCCGCTGAGTGATTTCAGAGTCACCATAACGTTTTCTGACAACGATGGTATGCCTCAGTGTTCCCTCCTCGACAGCAATGCTGAGCACGTCGCTCACGGGAAGGGGTGCCTTGTCGAGGGTGGCTTTCAGAATCTCCCATGCTGGCCACTGAGCAGAACGGCAGTCGTCGAAGACGACGAGCCTGATGCTTTTCCCAGGTGCGACAAGTTGTTTCCCATTTTGTTTGTCGATGATGGAGGCGATGTCGCCAGACTCATTGACCTCAAGGGAATAGCGTGCCGACTCTATCTTCAGTCCCGTTGACCCACTCCTGACAGCAGCGGGTTTGAACTTACCGGCAGTTTTCACATCGAACACCGCGACACCGGCAGCAGGCACCTTGGCATCGAAGAGCAAGAACTTGTCACCATCCTGCTCCACCACCTGCGAGCGCACCTTTTTCCCGTCAGGGGCAGTCACCACATAATCGTTGCCATCATCCACACTCACTTTCGCCAAAGAGAATGCCTCGAAAGCCTCGTTGTTGAACACCGCCACAGGAGTGCCCTTCGTCCTGGTGTCCATATGTCGGGCGACCGCCGACACGCCATGTGTCAGCACATCCGAGAACTTCTTCAATGCCAGCAACTCGTCGTTCCACGAGAACTCATAGGCTTTGGGAATGGAGGTGCCCGTCAGGTCATCGTGGAACTGATGCCAGATGGTTCTTTTCCATGTGTCTGTGAGCACCTCACTTGGATATTCAGCCTCACCCAACCAGTTGGCGATGACCGAAGCACGCTCTGCAGCATCGCCGAGGTGCTCATTTTGTCTGTTGTAGAGTTTCATGGCAGCCTGCGAGGTGTAGCAGCCGTTGCCATGCAGGTCCATGGTCAGTTCGCCATCAAAGACGGGAAGTTCGGGATGTTTGTCGAAAGGCATGAAGTCCTTATACAACTGGTCGCTGGTGGCACTGATAATCTGCACCGGTCCGTTGCCATTGATGCCTTTCTCCACAGCCCTGACAGAAGCGATGGTGGGAGAACCGCCGATATCGCCGGTGCCATAATAGCGGTAGACGATGTTCAGCGGACTCTGGCGCACCTCGCTGATGAGCATCTTGTTCTGCGACAGGTCCTCATCCTCCCAACGCTGCCCATAACTAAATCCGTGCGCCATCATGATGCGGCTGCCATCGATGCCCTGCCACAGTCCGACAGTGAAGGGGTATCTCTTTCCGTCCTCATAGAAAGGTTTGTTGCGCCACACCAGTTTTTGTGAGGAGAAGCCGATAAGGCTGCAATGCGCCGCCAGGGTGGGCAAGGCGTAACCGAAGCCGAAGCAATCGGGCAGAAAGATATCCGTGCCCTCCGTGTTGAATTCCTTGCGGTAGAAAGTCTGTCCGAGCAGTATGTTCCTGAGAAACGACTCCGGTGAGCAGACAATGGTCTCGTTGGCATCCCAACTGCTGCCGGCAATATGCCATCTTCCCTCATGGATATATTTCCTCATCTCATTGTATTGCGAAGGATAATACTCCTTCATCCATGAATACTTCACCGCTCCCTCGAAATTGAATACATAGTGGGGATATTGCCGCAGCAAGAACAGGTTTTGGTCGAGCGTGTTCCTGATATGGTCGCGGATAGTGGCCTGCACATCCCAGTTCCATTGTGTGTCGAGATGCGCGTCGGACACCATGTAGGCCTTCATCGGTTTGTTTTGGGCACTCGTCCCTAATGTAAGCAATCCTGCCATTGCCAAAGCGGATAATTTCTTCTTCATAGTCATATGGTATAGTTGATAAAATCACTGTGGTTCGACGACTCCGCACCAACCGCCATTTCTCGCCAAATGGAGGTGCAAAATATCGGTAGGTGCCACCCGTCGGTGACCTTTCCTGTAGTCAACGGCGATGCGGTGGGCGTTGGCTCCGTCCTGGAAGAACTGCAGTTCGCCAGTCTGTTCCAGGAAGTCGAGACTGATATTCAGGTCTTGGGGGTTGCTGCCCGTGATGGCACCCACAAACCATCGCTTGCCTTTCCTTCGTGCCACCACATAATGGCTGCCCGCCTTCGCCGAGAGCACTCTCGACTCATCCCACGTAGTGGGCACCTGGGCGATGAACCGTGTACACTCATCTTCATTGATGTATCGCGTGGGACTGTCGGCAAGCATCTGCAAGGCACTCTCGAAGACCACATAGAGAGCCATCTGGTAAGCACGCGTACCGCTGCCCATCGGCAATGAACCAGTCCCTTGGTTGTCCTCTGGCTGTGCCGATGCCATCGACCCCGGCGTGAAGTCCATCGGTCCTACGGCATTGCGGATGAAAGGCAGCCAAATCGTGTTGTCGGGGTGACAGCCTCTTCCCTGCTCCATCCCGAGCACCCCTTCGTAGGAAATCACGTTGGGGTATCTGATTTCCAGACCAGCGGGTTTGAACGACCCGTGGAAATCGACAATCATCTTGTGGCGCGCACACTCTTTGGCCACACGCTCATAGAAGTTCACCATCCACTGGTCGCTATGGTCCATGAAGTCAATCTTCAGTCCCTTCACCCCCATGTCGGCGTAATGCGCGATGAGGTCCATATGCCGTTCCACTGCGAGCCATGTGAGCCAAAGCATCACGCCCACGCCTTTCTGGCGTCCATATTCCACGAGTTGTCTCACATCGATGTCGTCGCGTGTGGTATAGGGGTCGTTCACGTCTTTGCACCATCCCTCATCGAGCAGGATGTATTCTATGCCATAGGCTGATGCGAAATCAATGAAGTAGCGATAGGTGGCATTGTTGATGCCCGTGACGAAATCCACGTTCCACACCGTCCAGTGGTTCCACCAGTCCCAACTCACCTTTCCCGGCTTAATCCAGTCGGTTTCGTTCATCTCGCACTCGCCACCGAGGATGCGCTCCATCTCATTGGCAGCAATATCGGCATCATCGCCAATGACAAGGAAGCGCCAAGGCAACGAGCGGTTGGCTGCGGTGGATGCGATATAAGGATGCTCTTCCGTGACCATGAATCCCCTGTCGCCATATTGTTCCCATTTTTTAGGCGACCTTGGAAAAACAGCCTTCAGTCCGTGGTTGGAAGAGCCTCTGAGGAACATGGCAGGATAGTCTCTCACGTCGCTTTCGGAAAACAGGATTTTCGTGCCCCGTGGCGTTTCCAGCAACACAGGCAGGTAGACCATCTCGTCGTCGGCACCATAGTCGCTAGTGGAAACATGGGTATAGGGTGATTCATAAGAAGTCCAGAAACCCGATGAGGTCTTGGAGAGATGGGCTGTAAGTGGAGTGAGAAAACCAAGGTTCATCTCCTCGTCCACCACTTCGGTCATCCCCTTTCCTTTGATGACGAACCTATATGCCACAGCATTGTCGTAGGCGCGGAATTCCACGTCGTAAGGACCCGAAAGCGACAGTCTTACCCTTGATGCCTTATTGCGTGTGACAGCATTCTTGATGGGCACCCTGTTGTGCAAGGTTTCATCGATGACGTCTCTTTTCACACCTTTTACTCGGAGACTTCCACCCGACTGTTTGGGGAGTTGCAGGGAAATCACACATGAACTGACCACGCACTCGTCTCCCTTGCTGACCGAGAACCACAGGCTGTCGGCGATGGTGACATCTACCTTTATCTCTCCGTTGGGCGACTGAAGAGATACAATCCGCGCCGCCTGCACCTCACCGAAGGCAAGCGCCATGAGAAAAAGCATCCACGTCCTTACCATATCAGTACTTTTTTATGGTTTTTGATATAGAAGCCCCGATGCGGGGTGACGACCCGCTGACCACTCAGGTTGTATATGGCCTCGGTATCCCTGTCATTGTCGACCATCTTTTCGGTCAGACCATCTGCATCGGCACTTGGCAACGGGATGCGGTCGGTGTCAGGCATGGAGAAATAGGCCCTGAATGGTTGTATCTTCACCAGACCAGACGAGGCGACGAAAGCATCGCCATCAGTGTTGAGCACCAGCACATCGCTCTGGGTCTCGCCCATGGTCGTTCCGCAGAACCGTGCCTCGCTGGCGCCTGCCACCATGGCGACGGAGCGTGTGGGAGAGATTCTCGCATCATGGGCAGACAATATGAAGGATGTATTCCCATCGGTATGGAAAAGATAGGGTATCTGGCGCTGCATGGAGTGTGTGGCAGTGAAGGCAGGCATACCGTTGTCATCGACCGACGAGAACTCCATCACCTGCATGCCAGAGGGGATGCTCTCAGGAGCGAACGGCAGTGCTATCGTCTGCCATCCCCCATCTGTGGGCGCACATTGTAGTGATACGTCTGAGGCGGTGAAAGCCATGGGTGAGAAGAATGCCCTGCTGTCCACGAGGCGGATAGTCTCAGCGTGACTGCCCCTCACCACATTGGCATCCTCAAGTCCTTCAGGCAACGAGGCATCGGAACTGAGAATATAAAGTGTGTTGGGGTTGTCGTTGGGATGCACGGAGGCGACCAAGCCACCCACACTGCTCATATCTACCGCCAAGGCATTCGAAGGACTGTTCACCGATGCACTGGGCGGAAGACCTTTCAGGGTATTGTCGCTCAGCCAGCAAACGACACCTTTCTTGGTCGTTCCCACAGGTTTAAGACCTCCGTCGAGTATGTCGCCGCCCTTCTCATAAAGTATGCTCATGGTGTAGACGGCATCCACGTCGAGATGGTCGAAGAAGAAGTCTGCCTTTGCCATCTTTCCGGGTGCTGCCTGTATGGGTTTGTAGACACTCGACACACCGTAATAATAGCCATCGGAAGCCAACTTAAACAGCCAGAGGCGTATCTTGCCGTCGAAGTCCTGCTTGCCCTGATTGACCACGGTGACCTTGCCCTGTGCGCAGTTGCCGTAAATCATATTGTTGGTGCGGTTCTCCACCGTCAACGACACGAAACGCAAGGCATCGGCATTGGCAATGCCCTCATCGGTGATGCTCACCTCAGCCTTTCCCAATATGCGGTTTCCACTGTCGTCAGCGGCCAGCCACACCGTCCATGTGCCGCTGCGGTCGGGAGTAAAATGGAATGTCGCCATGGCCTCACCGTCTTCCTCCAACGACACAGCCGTGCGGCACAGGCAATCACCCATCTGGTTGTTGGCTCCTGCAAAGAGGAACACCTCATGATAGTATTCCTCTCCGTGATTGCGGAACGTGGCACACACCTGTTGGTCATTACCCCTTCGGTGGTCGCCAGGGAAGGCTATCTCCGTCACTTCCACCTGCTGGATGGGATGAATGGTGAGGCTGACCTGTCCGTCGGCATCCACCACCGCCTCCACATAACTGATGTCGGGATTCACATGGGTCTGCCACTGCTGGTCGGTGGTGCGCTTGCTCACGGGCACGATGCGGTAGGTGCCCTGTGCGAGCCCTTTCACGGCAAACTCAAAACCCTGATAATAATTCGGGTCGAGATAGGTGGTCGACTCATTGCCCATGGGAGTCAGCGACCCGTCGTCAGCCACCCGTGCGATGCCCACGTTCCAGTCGGCACTCACACCCGACCAGTTCACGTAATTGGCGAAAAACACATTGCCACGCCTTATCTCCCAGTCGTTTACTGTGAGTTTGTATGCATCGTTGTCGGGAGCCGTCATGTCGTCGGGCAGCCGCATGCCGATGACGGCATCCTGCCCCATGTTGTAGCCACCCGGAGTAGATGATGCGCCGATGCCCGAGTCATCGTCGGGGTCGAGCACGTCGATTCTGAAATAGCCATTATTCATGCCGCCCCATCCCCAGTTCACATGGAACAGGCCGTCGATGTCATATCCATCGAGCACGAAGGCGTGGGCGCCGCCGCTGTTGGTGCCCGCAAAGGCGATGGGATGACCCGTCTCCAACTCCTTGTAGAGCAACTCGTCCCAACTCCTTATGGTGTGGTTTGACCTGCTCTCGATGTGTGTGCCATCGTCGTAGCCGAAATATCTTTTCAGCGCATTCACCGCTTCAGGAAAGCCTGCCGCCGACGAGGGTCCGTAGCCCATCTTGCAGCCCATGCCCACCCAGTACATCAACTGGGCAATCGCCTGCTGCTGTTGGTCACTGTCGTGGTCGCCATACGCATCGAGCATATGCTCCCAGTCGATGACGGAATTGGCGGCGATGTTTCTCAACTGCACGTTCTTGTCTCCCTGATCGGTGGAGAAACGCTGCACATAACCGGGAATGGTGCGGAGGGTGGTCTCCGGATATCTGTAGTAGGCCATCACCTGGGCAATGGCAGTTGCCACGCATCCTGTGGCACAACGGTCGCCCAATGTCCCGTCTTGGTTGTAGTATTGGGGACAAAGCAGGTTGTAGGGATAGCCCTGGTTCCACAACGTCGTCAAAAGGGGTTCGATGTTGTGGCGCACCGACCTGCTTGGCGACGGTGTCCGCTGGCTCTGCCGTGCCACATGCCTGTCTGATGCCTCACGTACGTACCCTATCTGTTCCTCGTAGGTCTGCAGCAACCACTGAAGACCTTCGGGCATATTGTCCTCACTGAACACCCCTTTGTCGGTGTATCCCAACACAGGTGTGGTGAGGTCGTCGCCTGAGACCACCACAAAACCACCGCCTTCCACATCAAAGACATGGTAGGCGGCGCAATCTGTGAATCGTCCGGATGTTTGCGGTGCCTTCGCGGCATGAAGTGCCGACACCGTCTTTCCCCTGTCGCTCAGAAACGATTTGGCGAGTCCAAGGGCTTGTTGGGGTGACACGGGGGCGGCGCTGACAGTGCCGAAGCAGAGCAGGCAGCCCCACAATATGGCTGTTTTTATGGTGTTGCTTCTCATAGTCAAAGTTTTTCTAAACCGAAGATTTATTTCGAGAGTACCTTCCTCACCTTTCCGTCGGCGGTCCTCACGATGTTGATACCTTTCTGCAAATGTTGCACCTGCATGCCATTCATATTATATACGGCAACGGTATGTTCATCGCGTGGTGCCACCATGTCACCCACGCCATCTGCCTGCGACATCCTGGCTTCGGAGATGAGTTCCGCGCTAAACGTTTCATTGAAGAGGTCGACGACGATATGGTAGGTGCCTTCCACATAGACGTGCCACTTGGTGTCGTCACCGCCCTGCCGCATCTGGGTGGAAGTAAGCAGGTTCTCGTCCTGCACATAGGG
>JAGCXX010000232.1 GCA_017961115.1 Prevotella sp.
AAACTATCGGACCACAAAGAAATCATGTGGAAATTTGAGATTTATGCTTTAAGCTACGCTTAATAGTCGGCTGCACCTCTGCATCCATAACCACGAAATATCACGAAATTTCACGAAAAATATTAACCACGGATAACACGGATAGGCTCGGATATTGTTTAACCACGAAATACACGAAACTCCACGAAAAATTTAACCACGGATAGCACGAAAATGCACAAAAACAGACTTCGAGGAGTATTGTCTAAACTCCTAGACTCCTAAACTCCTAAACTCCTCATTATTTCTCATTATTCATCGTCCTGTATGCCGCCTGGAGCAGTTTTCCCTTCAGGTTTTCAGGGTAGTTGGGATGAGTCTGGAGGAATTGCCTCACCAGATTGCGGGCCTCTTTGCTCCTGTGTCCGCTGAGCAGAGCCTGGCACCAGTTGAGCGGAAAGAAGATGTCGCCCGTCTGCTGCACCTCCTCCAGTTTCTCCAGAGCAGGGAGGATATAGCGGTTGCTGAACGGTTCGCGCAGCGGGTCGTTGAGCAGTGATAGCAATGCGGAGGCATACGGCTCTATGGCACGGTTCTCCTTCAGCAGGAGAGACTCAAAGAGCCATTGTTGTTCCTTGGTGTCGGGAGTGCATCCGCGGCTGACGAAGTCAAACTCTTTGATGAGGTCGGCATTCTTCAACCGCTGCCGCTGTGTGGATAGGATTTGTTCGCAACGGTCGGGCTTCATCAGGGCAAGATGATACGCCATACCCATATAGTCGCGGTCGTTGAACACCTCATGGTCGGCAGTCTCCCATATCTTGTAGATGGTGTCAACGATGGCTGGTGAGATGGCTCTGGTGGTGAGTCCCTGGAGCAGCCGTCGGCGCAGTGACTTGTCGGCACACTGCATACCGAATGTCATCATCTCTTTTTCATAGTCGGGTTTGAGAGATGATGGCGTGTCGGTGAGGATATCATGCAACAGAGAGAAACAGGTCGCCGTCACCAGTTGGTTGTCCTGCTGCCTCACGCCGTTGATGAGAGAGGTGAAGGCCTCCGCATTACTGGTTTGGTGCCGCAGATAACTGTCATGGATATAAATCATGGCAGCATAGCGCTGCGTCTCAGGCAGGGTAAACCATTGGCTGAGCAGCCATTGGCGGGAGTTGCCGTCCATGACGTAACGGCCGTATTCCATGGGGTCGAAATCCCCGTTCTCTGCGTGTACCATGACCTCTGCCAGTCCCTTTTTCTTCACCCATAAGGCATCGAAGTCTTTCAGGGCAGCATCAGGACGCTCATGGTCGAGGATGTCGATGAGGTCATCCCATGTGGCATTGGCAAAACTGAATTTCTTTAGGTATTTCTGCAATCCCCTCTGGAAAGCTTCCGCACCCATCCTCTCCTCCAACTGGCGCATCATGATGGGCGCCTTATGGTAGATGATGTTGCCGTAAAGCAGTCCTGCGTTGTTGAGATTGTCGAGCGGTTGCTGGATGGGGTGGGTACCCTCGGTGCGGTCGGTGGAGAGCGCCAGCAGATAATGTGTTTTGAGGAAGTTGATGTCGTGGTTGATATCGGGATATTGCTCCCTCGCTATCTTGTCCGCCATGAAATTGGCAAACACCTCCTTGGTCCACACGTCATTAAACCACCGCATGGTGACCAGGTCGCCAAACCACAAGTGGGAGGTCTCGTGGGCGATGAGTTGCAGGCGGTTGAGGCGCTCGTCTATGGTCGGGTTGTCGTCGAGGAACACGGTTTGGTCACGCAACTGGATGCATCCGGGATGCTCCATGCCGCCAAACTGGTAGCCAGGCAGGACGACAAGACCATATTTTTGGAAAGGCTGTTTGATGAGGATGTATTCCTCCAACCACCGAAGGGAGAGGGCAGCCTGGTCGAAGATGGTGTCCAACTGTGCCGTCTTTTTGCTGTCATCCTCACGATGCAGGATGGTCAGTTCCCTCCCGTCGCGCCATGCCGTGGCCGTATGAAATTTCCCCGCCGTAAACGAAAACAGATAGGTAGGCAACAAATCCGTTTCCTCAAACCCAAAGGAAGTTCTCCCTCCCCCTTGGGGTGTGTTGGGGAGAGACTTTCCATTGCTTATCGCCGTCCATTCTGACGGCAATTGAAGCGCCAGTTGGAACCGAGCCTTGATGTCGGGTTGGTCGAAGCATGGGAAGACACTGCGGGCATGGTCGGGCACGAAGAGGGTGTAGAGGTAGTCATCATTGCGGTTGAGCGCTTTGTCGCCGCTGACAAAAGCCACTTTGACATGGTTGACTTTTCCGCTCTTGAGCAGGCGGCCCGGTATGATGATATGCTCGAGGCGGTGGTCGGCAGGGCGCGCCTTCCCGTTGACCCTTACGTGGCCGCTCACCTCTCCTTGGAAGTCAATCTGCAGGCTGTCGCTCTTTTTCCCCTGCCACTCAAAAGAGATGGTGGCCTCACCAGTGACGGGCTTCGCCTTTTCCTCAGGGATGTTGAATGATAGGACATATCTCACATCCTGCACCTGCGCCCTGCGCTCCACGGCCAGTTGCTTGGACACACCATCAGTGACGGGGGCAGGGGAGTATGTGGCGGTTGGGCACATCGCATGCAGTGGCATCGCGATGGCAATCAACATCACAGTGAAGAAAACATTAATGACCATTCCTCAGAGGCGTGACGACCGTTATTTGGTCATGCTTTCTTTTGAATACGTTTTGTTAAGCCGATGGCACCGGTGGGGCATACAAGACTGCAGAGATGGCATCCCACGCATTTTGAGCCAACAATGCGAGGCTGGCGTGTCTCAAAGTCGAAAGCGATGGCCTGATGACCGCCGTCCATGCATGAGGTATGGCAGCGTCCGCAACCGATGCAGCGCTCGCGGTCAATCTTCGGATAGACAATCGTGTCGCGGTCGAGGTCGGTGGGAGAGATGAAGTTGGGCAATTCCTCGCCAACGAGAGATTCGAGAGAGGTCACTCCACGTTCCGCCATGTAATTCTGGAGTCCGAGTATGAGGTCATCGATGATGCGGTAGCCATACTGCATGACGGCGGTGCATATCTGCACGTTGCGGCAGCCAATTTGGATGTACTCCAGGGCGTCGCGCCATGTCTCGATGCCACCGATTCCACTCAGTTCGATTTTCTTTTCATGTGAGCCCATCATGGGGTTCTGGGCCATCTCGAGGATATAGCGTTGGGCGATGGGTTTGACGGCACGTCCTGAAAGGCCTGATACGGCCTTTTTGCCCGACACCTCTGCCCTGCTGCCCATGGTCACGCTCTTGATGGTGTTGATGGCCGAGATGGCATCAGCATTGGCGAAATAGCTCGACATGGCAGGTTTGTTGATATGCGTGATGTTGGATGTCATCTTGGGGATGACGGGGATGTTGACATTCTGCTTTACATATGCCGTGTAGAAAAGCACCAACTCGGGGTTCTGTCCCACATCGCTGCCCATGCCGGCCAGTCGCATCTGCGGACAGGAGAAATTGAGTTCTACGGCGTCACATCCTGCCTCTTCAGCCATTTCTGCCAACTGTATCCACTCTTCCTCAAACTGTCCCATGATGCTGGCAATGACCACTTTTGTAGGATAGTTCTGCTTCAGGCGGCGTAGGATGTCGAAATCCACTTCGTAGGGATTCTCGCTCAGTTGCTCCATGTTGCGGAATCCCGAGAAGTCACTCCTTCCCGGTTCCTGGAGGGCGTCAAAACGGGGTGACACCTCCTTGATTTCCTGCATGCAGATGGTCTTGTAGAACACGCCTGCCCATCCCATGTCGAAAGCCCGCGCCACCATTTCGTAGTTGGTGCAGATGGCTGATGAGGCAAGGAAGAAGGGGTTTTCGCAGTGGATACCGCAAAAAGTGATGTCGAGGGAGGGGCATGCCTCTTTTGTCGCGTTGATGTCGCGGCATACGGCACCGACCAATTCCCGTATTCGGATGGGACGGTCGTAGTGTATGCAGGCTTTCTCGGCAGCCTCCAGTTCGTCGTCTGTACACTGGGCAACCCACCTGCCTGCAATCTTCTCATTGCCGAAGCGGATGGAGCGGATGGCACGGGCGGGGTCGCCATTTTTGCAAACTTGGGTACATGGCGCATTTGCGCACAGGAGGCATCTTGCGGCCTCTTCGTTGGGGTGTAACATTTTCTTTTCTCCTGTTTTTTCTACTACCTAAATGGGAAACAGGCTGAATGATTTCAGCCTGTTTCCTATATTAACTGAAGTATCGGAATTCCTCTACTTCAAAACCAATTCTACTCGTAATACTCGATAGTACGTGTTTCTTCCATCTCCTGACCCATCATGGAAGTCTTGCGGCTTATCCAGTTGCCTTTTGCGTCAAACTTGTAGTCAGTGTACGGAGTTTCCATCTGCTGGCCGCCCATGTCCATCACGGTCTTTACGAGAACGCCCTTGTCGTCATAGACGTTTGTGCTCTTGAACGCGCCCATTTGGGTCTCAATGGTCTGGCTCTTTACTTTGCCGTTCTCCCAGGCGTATTTGAAGGCAAGCTCCATCTCCATTCCCTGGCCGTTGACTTTCATCTTGGCCGACTGGAGGTAGCCGTCAGCATCGTAGACGGCATCGGTCATGCCCTCTTGCTGCATTTTGCCATCCTGAGTGAACTTGATGGATACGGGGTTGCCCATACGGTTGGAGGTGATGGCCTTCACTGCACCTTTGGCGTCGTTGGCTTCAACGTCGTGGAACTTGGTTTGTGCTTGCAATGCGAATGGTACAATGAAAAGTACCAACATCAAGAATGCTTTTTTCATTTCTTTTAAATTTAGTTTAGTTGATAATAATTAAGTTTAACATATTCTCTTTTCCCCTTTGGGGAACGAGAGAAACGATTGATTCTTTTATAAGACGTATGCTATTCCAAAAGGTTTAATATTTTTTTTTGATTTTTTTAAAAAGGGGGCGAGGAGTGGCCGCTGGACAGAGTGATGAAGTGCGTTTATTTTTTTATGAGTGTCCAGTTGTCGAGCATGGTCCAGTCGCGGTCGATGAGTTTGTCCTTCTTGATGCCGATGGTCAGTACCCCGTCAGCTCCCACCTTGACATTCAGGGTGTTTTTATAGTAGCCGGCACTGAACCATGCGCTGGCCGCCATCATGTCGTCAGGCACATACAGGTTGTTGCCAACGATGACGGCTCTGCCTCCTAAACTTTTATTCAAGGCAGCCGAACTCATTGCCACAAACGGTACGGAATAACTGCCCACGGACGACACTGCATAGATGATGGCATTGTTGTTGTCTTTGTCTCCTGCCACCCATAGTTTATAGTCGTTATCGTAGTTACCTTTGCGATAGAACCCCTGTACTCCCACGACATAGTCGCCAGGAGTCAGTCCCGTAATAGTTTTGTAGGTGTCATAGTTCTTGCTGAAATGCTCCGCATTGTTGTCAGGATTGGCACTGCCAAAAGGTGTGCCATCCCATCCTCCAAGGTCGTTGTTTTCAAACGATGGGTTGGCAATGCAGATGGTGTAGTCATTGTTTGCTGGCTGAACGTTCTTGTAAACCGGTCTGACCGAACGGCCTGAATATCGGTTGGCTGATGACCCCATGACAGTTTTGAGGTTGTTGGTAGTGTTGTCGATAACGAGTTCTGTTGCATACCTCGAATCGCGTTCGTGGGTGCGCCCCCAGTAACTTCCGTAACTGCCAATGTACTTGTCGTCAGATTCCTTGTATCCTGCGGCAGGCAGGAAGATGGATTTATTGTTGGGACCGGTCACACGGACGCCCATGGTGTTCCCCACCATCTCCCATGTCCAAGTGCAGTAATTCAGCAATTCCTTCATTTGGAAATCTGCTGGCATCCTGTAGTCGTCACCCCATTTCACTGCCGCCACATCCTCCGATGCGGTGAGGTCATGCGTGTCGCTTGCTGAGAAAGTGTAGTTGGAACTTGTGTAAGTGTCCTTCTCCCTTGTCTCACCCCATGCAAAGTAACCGCCGTATGCTATCGGTGTGGATGCCGCCACATTGCAGCATGCCCATTTCGTACCTGATGGCAGTCCTAGGTCGATAAGGTGTGGGTGACTGGCATTGGGACAGGTGAACTGAGACTCGCCGCCTTCCCCAGGAAGGGGCCTGCCTAAGATATAGTCAATGATAAGCATGGCATCGGTGACATCAACCGTTCCATTCCCGTTCACATCTAAGTGATAGGTTTGTGCGTTCGAGATGGAAGCCAGGCACATAAATGCAAGGGTAAAGAGTGTTTTTTTCATATAGGAAAGCTTTATGGTTTAAAGTTGTGTGACAGTATTCCCAAAATTGAATGGCGCATTGTGACATTCCTGTGTTCAAGATGCAAATATAGAAAAAAAAACAAAACCAGTAGTGAATATGACAAAAAAATAGTATTTTTGCATATCATTTTAACCCTATTACCTAAACAATATGAGAAAAATAACCTGCCTGCTGCTTGTTGCCGCTTTCTCTCTCGCCGCATCTGCAGCCAAAAAGCCCAAAGCACCTGAGACACCCTATACCGGTTACCTCTTCGCCTATTTCGAGGGAACTGGCGACCGTTTCAAACAAGAGCAGTTGCGTTTCGCCATCAGCCGCGACGGCACATGCTGGAGGACGCTCAACCGCAACTGGCCCGTCATTGCCAGCGACACCATCAGTACCAGCGGCGGCATCCGCGACCCTCATATCCTCAGGGGAGAGGACGGCTTCTTCTACATGGTGGCGACCGACATGAACACCATGCGTGACGGATGGCGTGAGAATCCCGGCATCGTGATGCTTAAGTCACGCGACCTCATCGACTGGACCCACAGCAAGGTGGTGCTCGCCAAGGACTTCGCCGAGCATTTTTCCGATGCCTACTGGGTGTGGGCGCCCCAGACCATTTATGACCGGAAGGCAGGGAAATACATGATATACTTCACACTGCAGCGCACCAACGACAACCGCCAGAGCATGATTACCTATTATGCCTATGCCAACAGCGACTTCACGGGTTTTGAGAGTGAGCCCAAGGTGCTCTTCCGCGCAAAATACAGTTGCCTCGACAACGACATCATCGAGCACAATGGTACCTACCATATGTTCTATAAGGGCAACATCAAGAATGCTGAGGGAAAGGAAATCCAGAACGGTATCCAGAAAGCGACCGCCAAGAAGCTCCTCGGGCCATGGAAGGAGGACTTTAAGTTCATCGATGCCTATGCAGACTCCAACACCGGTGTAGAGGGCAGCGGCGTGTTCAAACTCAATCCCACTCAAACCTCTGATTCCAAATCTAAAGCCAACCCCCAATTCGTCCTCATGTACGACCTCTATGGCAGCGGCAGATACGAGTATCAGACATCCTCCGACTTGCGCACCTTCTCAAAGACCCCGCTGTCGTTCGACAAGGACTTCCACCCGCGCCACGGCACGGTCATCTCGCTCACCGAAGAGGAGATGGAGCGCCTGCAGAAGCGTTGGGGCTATGTCCTCACCGACGAGTCCTTGAACAGCGCCAAGACGAAGCAGAAGTGGAGCGGCAACCCCATCCTGCCAGAGTTCCATGCCGACCCAGAGGTTCTCTACGACCGCAAGACCAACCGCTACTATATCTACTCCACCACCGACGGGCAACCCGGTTGGGGAGGCTGGTATTTCACCTGCTTCTCCTCTGCCGACCTGACGGATTGGCGCTACGAGGGTGTGGTGCTCGACCTTCCCAAGCAGACAAAATGGGCGCGCGGCAACGCGTGGGCACCAGCCGCCATCGAGCGCAATGGCAAATACTATCTCTACTACAGCGGTGACGAAGGACGGCAGAAGGCGATTGGTGTCGCCATCGCCGACAGTCCCACCGGTCCGTTCAAGGACTTCGGCCAACCCATCGTCAACCAACGTCCAAAGGGACAGCGTGGCGGTCAGCAGATAGATGTCGATGTGTTCCTCGACGATGACGGTCAGGCCTATCTCTATTGGGGCAACGGTTATATGGCGGGCGCCAAACTCAACGACGACATGACGAGCATCGACACCACGACGGTGACACTGATGACACCTCAGGGTGGTACGCTGCGCGACTATGCTTTCCGCGAGGGAGCATACGTCATCAAGCGCAACGGCATCTACTACTTCCTCTGGAGTGTCGACGACACTGGGTCGCCCAACTACCATGTGGCTTATGGCACCAGCAAGTCACCTCTCGGTCCCATCGAGGTGGCGGCACAGCCCGTCATCCTGCAGCAGCGCCCCGACGAGCACATCTTCGGTACGGCACACAACAGCGTAGTTCAAGTTCCCGGCCGTGATGAGTGGTATGTGGTCTATCACCGTATCAACCCCACCTTCATCGACAGGGATAAGGGTCCCGGCATCCACCGTCAGGTGTGTATCGACCGCATGGAGTTCGATGCCAATGGCCGCATCCTTCCCATCACCCCGACACACAAAGGAGTGAAGAGTATCAAAGATTGATAATAAGACCACGAAACTCCACGAAAGGATATCAACCACGGATAGCACGGATGGACACGAATAAATATCAACCACGAAACTTCACGAAATTTCACGAAAAATATTAACCACGGATAGCACGGATGGACACGACTGAAGTGGAGTAACAAACCTTCATCTTTCATCCTTCATCCTTCATCTATTATTTAATCCAGCCAAAACTCCCAAAAAATAAACTCCTAAGAAAAATGAACCGCCGAGATTTTATAAAGAAGACGGCTCTCGCAGCCGCAGGAGCATCCATCACTCCTCCCATTTCAGCCATGCTGACAAACACGTCATCCACAAAACCGACAGGCAACACCTCAGAGCAATTGTCACCCACACCGACAGACGGAAAGAGAAAGGTGCTGTTGGTCAACGGCAGTCCGCGCTCCGATGGCAACACGTTCTGTATGTTGAAGGAAATCGAGACACAGTTGCAGAAACATGGTGTTGACTCCGAAATCGTCCAGATAGGCAGAAAACCCGTCCGTATGTGCATCAACTGCGGCGGATGTCGTCAGAATGGTGGAAAAGGCTGTGTCTTCGACGATGATGCCTACAGTGAAGTGGCGCAGAAGATAGCGGAGTCAGATGCCTTGATTGTAGGCACTCCTGTCTATTACGGTCAGCCCAACGGCGGCGTGCTTTCTTTGATGCAGCGGTTGTTTTACTCCTCAGGACGACTTGTGCAGAACAAACCGGCAGCTGCTGTCGCCGTGTGCCGTCGTGGTGGAGCGACGGCAACGCTCCAGACCATGAACATGATGTTTGAGATGATGAACATGCCTGTTGTCACCTCCCAATATTGGAACATCGCCTACGGAGCCGGTAAGGGAGAGGTAAAACTCGACAAGGAAGGTATGCAGACCATGCGCACCCTTGCCACCAATATGGCGTGGCTTCTCGAGAAAATCCATGCTGGTGGATATACTGCTCCTCCCCGTGATGAGCGCCCGGAGTTCATGCACTTCTTCCGATGAATCCTTGATTCGCACTATTCGTTGATCATGGTATTCGTCCATTTTATGTTAACAACCAAGGAAAATC
>JAGCXX010000233.1 GCA_017961115.1 Prevotella sp.
GAGTTGATGATGTTCTGCCAGAGGATGTAGAAACCGGGTCCCACCGAGGATACGGGATTGAGGTAGGTATAGGCAATCCAAATGGCAAAATTCGTGTTCTTCTGTCCTAATGCCTGTCCCGCCTCCTGGACACGCTGGTGGAAATGCCCCAAGTAACGCCCCACGGAAAACTGGATAAGGCAGAGCAGAAGGCTCAGTCCGGCAATGGCAAGCAACAATGTCGCCGTGGTGTCGGCATGCACGATATTCTTCACCGTGGTGCCCGTGACAATCGCCAACGAGAGTCCCCAAAGGTAGAAGGAGAGGTCCTTCACGCTGACGATGAGGTGGTGCAGGCGGTGCATGAAATGCTTCACCACATATGCCAGCAACATGGGAACGACAAACACAAGACATACCTTATAGAGGATGAGTATGAACGCCTGCCAAAAACCTATGCCCACCGATGGGTCGATGAGCGGGAAGCACACTGGAACCATCGCCGCCGTCAGGAAGTTGGAGAGGAAGGTGTAGGTGGTCATCTCCTCCAGACTGCCGCCGAGTTTGCTCGTCACCACAGCCGCCGCAGCAGCAGTTGGTCCGATGATGCACGTGAGCACCGCCTCGAGCACGATGAGTTGGTCACCCCCTACATGCAATCCGACAATCACCCCCATGAGGATGGCGACGAAGAGCACCTGGAATAGTCCCACCCAGAAATGCCACCCCACTGGGCGCATCCTATGGAAGTCGACCTTGCAGAAGGTGACAAAAAGAATGAGGAACATGAACAACGGAAAAATATCGTCGATGATGGGACCCATCACCGTCGCCACACCATCCAGTGAAGGTGTGAGGGCGAAGATGAAATACACCACCGTGCCTATGACCATCGCCACCGGCAGCGTCCACTCCTTGAGAAAGTGAAGCAGGCTATCCCAGATTTTATTCATCGCTCATTATCATCCCCGATATCCCAGATAATCCGGAAAATCCGAAATCTCCGGATAATCCGGAATCTCCGGAATCTCCGGAATTTCCGGAGAATTATTCCTATTTTTTCAATATCAGTCCTCCCATGGGTTGGAGGGTGACCTTGGCGCGGCCCTTCTTATCCACTTTCAGCATGCGGACCTCCGCTTCGGGGATGGCATTGTCGGTCTTGTCGGCAGGACGGTCGGTGTAATAGGTTACCGTCTGTCCTGCAAACATAGGCAGGTCGAGGGTGAGCGTCATCGTCTCCTTGGTGCCGTTGAGTCCGCCTACATACCATGTGTCGCCATGGCGTCGTGCGATGATGGCATAGCGCGTGGGATAGCCGTCGACAAAGCGAGTCTCATCCCATGTGGTGGGCAGCGCACGCAGGAAATCCAGTTCAAACTGCGGCAGTTCATTGAGGTTGTTGGGCTGCATGGCCACGCAGTTGACCGCTGTCTGGATGACGATGCCCGACGCCATCTCAAACGTGTCAGACGTGCGGCGGTAGTTGCGGCTCTTGTTGTCACGGCTCATGCGGCGGTTCATGATGATGCCGCCCCAGTCGAGCGTACCCACGGCATTGCGCGAGAAGGGGTGCATGGTGAGTTCGAATCCCTCGGTGTCACAATGGCTTTGTGAGAAATACACGTTCTCGGATGCCAGTGCGGCCTCGCTCGCCACATAGTTGGGATACATGCGCTCCCACCCTCTCGGGATGGTGCAGCCATGGAAAATCACCTGCAGGCCATAGCGGTTGGCATCGGCGAGAATGTCTTCATAGAGACGCATCGTCTCCTGTTTGTCGCTGCCGAAGAAATCCACCTTGATTCCTGCCGCACCGATGCTCTTGAGCCAGCGCATCTCACGCTCGCGGGCATATGAGGTCGACATGCAGTCACGGGGTGTCTGCGGCGCATCGTTCCAATATCCGTTGGAGTTATACCACAACATGAGCCTTACGCCCTTCGACTGGGCATAGCGCGACAGTTCGGCGATGCGCTCGCGCCCAATGTTCCTATCCCACCAGTTGTCCACCAGACAGAATTCAAAGTTCATCTCTGAGGCGAGGTCGATAAACTTCACCTGGTCGTCGTAGTTGATGGAGTTGTCCTGCCAGATAAGCCAACTCCAGGTGTAGCGTCCGGGGTTGAAGGGTTGGGTGGGTTCATAAAGCGGTTCGACCACATCATAAGGGATGGTGGTCTCCACGATGGGCTGAAGTGTCTTGCCGATGGTGATGGTGCGCCATGGAGTGCTGCCCGGCAATGGGATGCCTGGTGTGGCACTGCCGATACCGTTGAACTCTCCCTGCTCGGGAAAGGCGATAGAATAACCCTTCTGCGGGTCATAGTCACTTAAGCGCGAACCGCAGTAGGCACTTGACACGCCTGTCTCGCTCACAAGCGCCCATCCTTCGTCGCCAAGGCGGAAGAGGCACGGGAAGGTGTAGCCCAGTGAGAAGCGCGACTTCTCCGTCATCGGGACATCGGCACGGTAGTCCTCCTCATAAGAGGGTTTGGTACGCTCCCATCCTGTCATCGGTCCTATCTGCGGACAGAGGAAGGTGGTGGTGCCGTCTGGGAAACGGAATGAGGTGGTCTCCCGTTGGATGACGGCGCACTTGGGGTTGTCCTCTTTCGGACGCGGAATGGTATATCGGAATGCCACGTCGTTGTTGGACACAAGGAAGGTAATGACCATCTCGCGACCCTCGCGGTTTTTCAGCTTCACATCCATCTGCCTTGCCTTATAATAGATATGTGATGCCTTGACCTGCGGCATGGTGTAGTCTTTCTCCACATCCTTGCTGTCGGTGTCTACCAAACGCATCATGGTGCTGAAATCACCGATGTCCGCCACCAATCCCAACGAGGACTCCAGGATAAAGGGTTTCCCATCATAGGTCACGGTATAGTTGGGCGCTGTCTTGCCTGGTTCGACAGCGACCACCACCTCCACTCGTCCGTCGGGAGATTTCACTCTGGCATCTGTCACCTGATTGGCGTCTTGGGCTGCTGTGCTGCATATTGCTGTCAGCATCATCACTGTGGTCAAAAACAATATCTTCTTCATGATTTTGGGTGTTTGTTTTGCAAAAATACATATAAATAATGAGAAAAGCACCACCAAACACCGACAAAATCATCCTATGGGGAGAAATGTTCAAAACTCTCGCAGGTTAATAAATGTGACTTGTATCGTTTCAGACTTTTTTTGTGTCGCTTCAGATTTGGATAATATCGCAAAAATTCGTTTCTTTGCAAATGAAATTGGCTATTTACACAAATCTAAAAGTAAAGTGAATATGAAAGAGCAAGTATTACAAGCCATGCGCGAGGCTGGCAAGCCCGTCTCCGCAGGAGAAGTGACCAAGGCACTGGGTGCCGTCCGCAAGGAAGTGGACAAGGCTTTCGCCGACCTGAAGAAGGAGGGTGCCATCGTGTCACCCGTGCGCTGCAAGTGGGAGCCTGCTGCAAAATAGTTGAAAGGAAAAAAAAGAGGTTGTGTCAAAATCAAGATTAATTTTGAAGAACATTTCAATTCTCTAATTCGACAATTCGGGAGCATTAATTTTGTCACGAATTTGAGAGATTTGTCGAAGACCCACGAGGAAC
>JAGCXX010000234.1 GCA_017961115.1 Prevotella sp.
CCAACGTCCCACCAACTTCGACCCATCCCTCCGTTATCCCGTGATTGAATACATCTATTCGGGACCAGGCAGTGCATACACACCCAAAAGTTTCACGCCATTCAACTGGAACATGACCTCATTGGCAGAGTTGGGTTTCATTGTTGTCCAACTCGATGGCATGGGAACCAGTTGGCGAGGCAAGAAGTTTGAGGAGGTATGCTACAAGAACCTTAAAGATGCCGGTCTTCCCGACCGCAAGTTATGGATACAGGCAGCCGCTGAGCGCTATCCCTATATGGATGCCGACAATGTAGGTATTTTTGGCGCTTCCGCAGGTGGTCAGGAAAGCACCACGGCTGTGCTCCTGCATGGAGATTTCTACAAGGCGGCCTACAGTTCTTGTGGCTGCCATGACAACCGCATGGACAAGATATGGTGGAATGAGCAATGGATGGGTTATCCTGTGGATTCCTCTTATGTGGAGAGCAGCAATGTATATCATGCCGACAAACTAAAACGTCCGCTGATGCTCGTAGTTGGAGAGATGGATGACAATGTTGACCCAGCAAGTACCTACCAGTTGGTAAATGCGCTTGTTAAGGCAGGGAAAGACTTTGAGTTGGTGGTGCTGCCAGGAACAGGTCACACCATGGGCGAGCGCTATGGCGAGCACAAGCGGTTCGATTTCTTCGTGCGCCACTTATTGCACCGCGATCCACCGAAGTGGGATGAAATCAAATGAAATCCTTTGGTTAGGGGTATAAACGCTGACAGTCTCCCTTACCAATCAGACACCTTTGATGGCATCCTTGACCTGCGCCATGTTGCTGCGCGAGACAGGGATGGTTTCATGGCTGTGTTTGATAAGAAGTTGCATGGAACCTGACTTGGAGATGATTTGCTCCACTTGTTGAAGATTGACCAAAAAAGCTCGGTGACAGCGAACAATCATAGGATATCCACTCAAGTCTGCCTCAATCTGCTTTGAGGTGGTGCGAAGCAAGTCTGACCGCACCTGGCCGTCGTTCAACTGATATATTTTCACATAGTTGCCCACCGCCTCAATATATAAGAGGTGTTGTATCTGAAGTGTGACTGTCTCGCTTGTTGAACCTGTAAGCGTGAGTACTGATGGCGAAACAGCTTTTTCTGCAAATTGATCGTTATAGGAATGCTCCTTGCTTTCAGAAGTTCCGGCATTACCTCTTTGATTGACTTCATTCTGCAAATGACGGAGTTGTTCATTCAACAGTTTGGTTTCCTCAAGTTCTGCTTCCAGATATCTGCTCCGATACTTGAACCGCCAATAAAGGCCAATGGCGAAAGAGCAGAAAGCGAAAATGAGCAACGTTTCCAAATAATTGGTCCATGACAGCCGATTGCCCTCCACCCTATTGCTCAACACCAAGTGGCGATAAATACAGATCATCAGCGCCACAAGTGGCGTATTGATTATTTGAAACCAAAGGTTGCGGCGTATGATATAGCTGATGCCATTGTTGATAGACAGTGGCATTCTAAGCAAATACTTCAAGACGCAATCAGTAAGCATACATACCACGAAACCAATCAATCCAAATGCTAAAAGATGGACATAGGCCTGCCAATGCCAAGCATCAAGTCCGAAGGGCTTGAATACCGCCAATGCCAGCATCGTAAAACAGACGCTGATGAGACGTGTAGTTATGGTTTCCTTTTGTTCTCTTTCCATACCGTCGGCAAAGATACCACTTTTTTAATGAATGGATGTCTTTAACAAATGAAGAATTGCCATTCGTCCCAAAAAACTGCAAATTATCCCATAAACGATTGAGAAACCGGTGATGGAATCTCCATTCATCATATATGATTGCAGAATATCCCAATAATTTGCAACTTCTTTGTACACACAATAACTTTGCCATCGACAAGAGTTGGTCTCTTTTCAAATCGACACATCCTGTTGTATGGGAAATGACATTTTTGATTATTCACCAAAATGCAAATGAAATGACAAGAAGGACTATTATCGGAATCATTTTTGTTGTGGCAGCCTTGCTGAAGTTGTTCAGCATGTGGGGTATCATACATTTTGATTGGCTGTGGCAGCATCCCTGGCCCGAATATTTTGGTGTTGCCATTCTGCTTTACATCGGCACCGAACTCATCATCTTCGGTTTCAGCCACAACAACAGCCAATGGCTCCAGCGCCCCATTCCACTCAATGAAAACGGCAAGCGCATCTGTTGTTCCGTTCGCTTTGGAGGCGATGAATACATCTATCATGGAGAGACATTCAAAGGAGCTCGTCTTGATGCCTTTTGTGGCGGCATCCGTCTGGATTTGCGTGAGGCTGTCTTCAATGAGGACGAGGAAATCGACATTCACACCTTTATGGGTGGTATAGTGCTCGTTTTGCCCACTACTGTCAATGTAGTTGTGAAAAGCCGCAGCTTTATCGGAGGAGTGGGCAACGAAATGCCCAGCAACATTATCCCTCATGCCCCTACACTCCATATTATTGCCAGCAACTTTTTCGGTGGGGTCAACATCAAGAATTAAATTCACCAGTTAGTTAAGTTCTCAAAAGAGGTGAAAAATGGAATAAAAAATGTAGTGATTAGAAGATTCTTGCGACTAAAGTGTAAACAACATAAAAACAAAAGATAATGAATATTGTATTAAGATTGATAACTATCATGATATCGCTACTCATGGCGATAATGGGACAAGCCAAGTCATATGATTTCGGCGGAAAAGTAATTGATGAGAAAGGTCAGCCAATGGAGTTCGTCAATGTGGTACTGCTTTCGCTGCCCGACTCATCCTTCATTCAGGGAGCAGTGACCGATGAGCAAGGTGTGTTCAAGATTGTGACGGATGTCAACCAGGGATTGTTCAAGGTGACCTGCATGGGTTATCAAACCTTATATGTCAATGCGGGCCAGAACCTGACCATCCAGATGCAGGTTGACACGCAACTGCTCAGCGAGGTCGTGGTGAAGGGGCAGTTGCCAAAGACCCATGCCAAGGGCGACGCCATGCGTACCACGGTTGCCGGTACTATTCTGGAAAAGGCAGGAACAGTCAGCGACGCCTTGGGAAAGATTCCGTCGCTGGAGACAGAGCGTGGCGGCAGCGTAAAGGTGCTGGGACGCGGCGATGCCGAGGTGTATATCAACGGTCGTAGGGTGCAGGACATGAACGAGCTGGCACGTCTGCGCTCTGACCAGATCCTGCATGTCGACGTGGTGCAGAACCCAGGTGCCCGCTATGCTGCCTCGACGAAGGCTGTGGTGCGCATCACGCTGAAGAAGGCGCAGGGCGATGGTTTCTCGTTTCA
>JAGCXX010000235.1 GCA_017961115.1 Prevotella sp.
GCGATTGCCGACACCATGAGGCAAGACTCGATGAAAATCACCGAGGTGCCCATCATCAAATGATTAATTTCTATGCTTTTAATATAAACATCAAGGTTTAGTAAAACAATCATGAAACTGTGAAGTTTCAATTCTCTCAAATTTTTCATAGCATACTGACAAGAGATGCCGCTGCCAACACAGCGGCATCTTGGTTTTGGTATATCAAGAACATTGGGCGTTATTTGCTTATATGCTCTTTATTAATTTGTTACTGTATGGGAAGAATATTGGGCAACAACCTTGTCTAAATAGTCAATTCTTTCGGCAAGCCACTTGCCCATCCGATATATTTCTGTACGGTGGTTCTTGTCAATGGGCCATCGGATGGCATCACGGTCTAAAGCATCGCTTGCACCCTTATAGTATTTCAAGGTCTCCGTCCAACAATCATCTATAATATGTGGTTTCATCAACTGCCATCGATTTTGCACAAGAGCAACGAAATCAGCATTTGCCCACATATCGACGAAAAAACCACTAACGGCTTTCCATGCATCCTTATGAGTGGCAGGAGCCGTTCCCATAATCATGAGGTTGGGGTCGTCAAAAAAGTGGTGGCTGTATCTCATTTTATGCCAGTCAAGGCCATAGGCAGCATCAAAATCCCACAGTGGACCCATGGTCCAAAGCCCTCCCTCATCACGGAAGATGTACATGCTTCTTGGTCCGGTCAATTCCTTATTGCCCACAATTTCCTCTATGAGCATGAAGTCTGCGAATGCATCTACATCCATCAGCCTGCTCAGTTGTTCAAAGTCGTGAGCTTGAATTGCTTGTTCTAGTTTTGCCAGTTCCTGACGCACTTGCTCCAACTGTTCGCTGGTGGAGTCGTTGGGATGTTTTACGCACACAGGTAATTTATAGATGGCAGACCAAAAATTGTCTTTGGCATTCGGCGACATCTTAGGTCCGTCGTTCTTGTCAAGTGACAGAAGGATTCCTTTTTCTTCATCGATATCGACACGTCCCTTGCCCACCATCACTTGTTCGGTGAGTTGGTATAGGCCCATATACTCTCCATTGAGAGTCAGTTCCACGTATCGGGTGTGATTGGTGAACGGCAGGCCGGCAGAAGCTCCCAAAGCAAAAGCAAAGGTGTTCAACATGTCAGTAGGGTCACGGTAATTGGCAAGCAATACCCAGTCATTGCCTTCTGGTAGGCCAAGTAAAGAGAGGCTCTCGTCAAGTGTCAAGCGATAGGGCTTTTTGTCATACCATTTCCATGTAGAATTTCCCCGTCCGCGTATACGTCCTGTGCATGTGGTATTCCATTCCTTTTTTTCTGAAGTCACCTGCACCTGACAGCTGAGATAATCCTTGTTTTTCTTGCCCTCCACCCTTTGGCCGTTTTCGGTATCAATAGTTAGGGAAGCCACATGAAATTCAGATTCATCAGTGTCATAAACGGAATAGTCCACCTCAGGAATCCATTCATCTTCTTCCTCATCTTTGCAAGAATACAGGGACAAAAGAAGAAACACCAAAAAAGCATTACCTATCAGCACCCAAAAAGAGGAATCTTCCCATTTCATGTTTTGCAGCCTAACGGCATGACATGAAAGGGAAGATTCCATCATATGGGCGGAATTTTATAAAGGGTTAGAAGATCAAGCCTGCGGAAATGGAGACTTCCGAGATTTTTGTTTTATCACAAACCTCAGAGAGGTCCAATCCATAACCAACACCTACGAAAAACTTGTTGTTGAACTTGATATTTGCGCCCGTTTGTATACCCACTTGGAATCTCTTCCAAACATTGTCCTTTCCAACGTCATCTTTATCAAAGTAATCAATCGTTTCATCATCATAGTCATCTTCATATTTTTCCTTGGCTAAAAGGATGCCACGAAACCTCAAGCCTGCATATGGGGCAATGGCCACTGTGCTGTTGGGAATTTCGAAGTTATAGATCACATTGACTGGCACCTTGATAGAGAGCATGCTGAATTTGCTCTTATATTCATCATAGTAGTAATCATCTTCATAATCTTCAGAAAAGAAAGAATATTCAAGGCCTCCACCAACCTCCAAAAAGAGAGGAATACTCGACGATAAGCTGAAAGCCTTGCTATAACCAAGCAGCAATCCATTAAAATTCTGGTTGTCGGCATGCTTGATATCAATGTTAAATGTTGAGGGGTTAAACTGAAGATAGAAAGAATTCCATCCACTCCCACTTACTCTTTCTTTTGAGCTGCTCCCTGAAGAGGTGAATTGTGCAGATGCATTTAGGCAAAACAATGCCATGACTAATGCCATCAAGAATTTTAAATTTTTCATAATCGTTTTGTTTTAAATGAATAATATTAAGAAAAGATTAGTTTTGTCAATTGAGTAAAGAAGTCATCCGCGTAAATCAATGTGCAAAGTTCATCCGCCATACGTTGGCCGTTCCTGTGGCAGATCCTCGTTGTGATATGAAATAGATGAAGTGCCCATCCTTGCTCCATACAGGACTAAGGTCATCGGCAGCATGAAAAGTAAGCTGAACCATATTTGTTCCATCGGTCTTGCATGCGAAAATGTCAGTATTGGCATATTCTGCTTTTCCGTTGTGGAGCACATTGCTCCCAACAAAGAGAATCCATTGCCCATCAGGAGAAATTGATGGAGTGGTGAAACTGCGCTGTGGGTCACTTACCACACACTCTTCAACACCCGTGTTGTAGTTCACTCGCCAAATCTCACCACGCCCCTCCGTGTTCATACGAGTACACAACAAAATGTTTTCCTTGCCTGCCGGACAAGGGTTGAAGCCACTGGCATAGCTTGAGAGGAAATTGCTTCCAATGTTGTAGCTCCAAACACTGGCACCATTGTTCTCCATCCTGGAAAAGAAAACACAGCTCATGTCAGAGGAATAGACAGGAGTATAGTCCTTGTTTCCACTAGTGAACTGACGGCAAACATATCCTTCATTAGCACTTGTCTGATAAATTTGGTTGAGTTTGCCACTGCCTTCTGAGAAACATATATATTTGCCGTCAGGAGAATAGGAAAAGTCAAGGACAGCAGTGCGGTTGGTGCGTTGCACTGATGCACCTTGCTTGTCTATTTCCTTGATAAATATATTGGTTGTGTTGTTTCGGCCCGATAAGTAAGCCAAATGGTTGTTGTCCTTGGCAATGTCGATGATGCGGTTGGTGAGCCAATTCAACTTCTTTCCATTTCGCCTGACTTCAGGCATGCAGACATAATCATTGTCATTAGTGATTTTGGTAAAGTGAAGACCGGACTCCTCATTAACCTTGAGAACGGAGTAATCCACTTGCGCCATAACGGACAACGGCAAAAAAACTATAGTACATGCAATCAGTCTAATGACTGACCTACATTTAGGTTTATACATATTTTTTTTGAATATTTAAGATGTTAACAGTGGTGCAAAGATATGAAAATGTATTCATACTTGCAAACATTTGTCTCTTTTTTTGCCACATCATCCATAAAACAGTATTTCATCATGTGCCTCTCCCATATCGATGCCATCCTCCCTATTTCATACCTTACCAAGTCCCTTGGCAAGCGGCCATCATGCCGCCAATTGGCCTTTGAGATATTTTAGCAATGATATTTTGCTTGTTAAATAGTTTTTTATCTTTGTTAACGCGAAGATAGGTTGTACCTCAGCAATACAAAATCAAAAAAATGCTTTTTTGTTTTGTATTGCTCTCGGTTTGCACTATCTTTGCATTTTATTCAAATATAATAGATATCAATGTTTAAAGGGGGTGAAATCATCCTAAAAAACTGACTTTTCGAGACATGAAATATGCTTTAGTGACAGGTGCTTCCAGAGGGATAGGCAAGGCTATCTCATTGCGTCTGGCGGAAAAGGGGACACCTGTCGTTGTCAATTATCTGAAAAACAAGGATGCAGCTGAGGAAGTCGTGGCTCAGATTCAGGAGGCTGGTGGCACGGCAGAGTTGTTGCCTTTCGATGCATCTCAGCCCAGCGAGATAGAGCAAGCCTTGGATGTCTGGGAGGAAGCACATCCTGATGACCATATTTATATTTTGGTAAACAATGCCGGCATCCGGCGTGACAATGTGATGTTCATGATGTCGGATGACGAATGGCATAGTGTGCTCGACACCACACTCAACGGTTTCTTCTATATCACACGTCGGTTGCTCAAGCACATGATGCCCAGAAAACGAGGTGGGAGAATCGTCAATGTGGCCTCCTTGTCAGGATTGAAAGGACTGCCGGGACAAACCAATTACAGCGCAGCCAAGGCGGCTCTTATAGGCGCCACCAAGGCACTTGCCCAGGAAGTGGCTCCAAGGGGAGTCACCGTCAATGCCATTGCCCCAGGCTTTATCGAAACAGATATGACCAAGGACCTTGCGGAAGAGGAGTTAAGAAAACTCATCCCCGTGGGGCGTTTTGGCAAACCTGAGGAGGTGGCTGCGTTGGTGGAGTTCCTCGTTTCCGATGGGGCAGCATACATAACAGGAGAGGTAATCAATATCAATGGCGGCTTATATACATAACAGATGGCAAGAAGAGTCGTAATAACAGGAATGGGAATCTGGTCGTGTTTAGGAACAGATATCAATACCGTTAAGGATTCTCTGTATTTTGGGAAGTCAGGTATCGGTTTTCAACCTGAGCGTCTGGAATATGGCTATCGTTCGGGATTGACAGGCATAGTAGAGACTCCTGTCATCACGAAGCAGATGTTGGACCGCCATACCCGTGCCGGTATGTCAGAGGAAGCCCAATATGCCTATATGGCCAGCAAACAGGCATTCACGCAGGCAAATGTTGATGAAATATATCTTCGGGAGAATGAAGTGGGTTGTATCTTCGGAAACGATTCCTCAGCCAAGCCAGTGATTGAGGCATCCAAAATTATGGATGAGAAGCACGACTCAGCGATGTTGGGGTATGGGTTGATATTCCAATCGATGAACTCAACCGTGAACATGAATCTCAGTACCATCTTCCGTTTGCGTGGTGTCAATTTCACGGTCAGTGCTGCGTGTGCCAGCGGAAGCCATTCGATAGGTTTGGGGTATATGCTGATTAAACAGGGGCTGCAAGAGATGGTACTTTGCGGTGGAGCCCAGGAAACGAACTACTACTCCATGGCTTCATTTGATGCGCTTGGAGCTTTCTCCGTCAGGATGGACGAACCCGCCAAAGCCAGCCGACCATTCGACCGCGACAGAGACGGTTTGATTCCGAGTGGTGGGGCAGCAGCCCTGGTGTTGGAGGACTATGACCATGCCGTTGCCCGTGGAGCCGATATCTTAGCAGAAGTTGTGGGATACGGATTCTCCAGCAATGGAGGCGGTATATCCGAGGCAAGCGATGCTGGCAGTGTGACAGCGATGTCGAGAGCCATCAAAGATGCAGACATAGCACTTGATGACATCGACTATATCAATGCCCACGCCACCTCCACCCATCAAGGAGACATGTATGAGGCCATAGCCCTCAACAAACTGTTTCACGGTCAAAGAGCATTGATTAGCAGCACGAAGTCTATGACCGGACATGAGTGCTGGATGGCGGGCGCAAGCGAGATAGTGTATTCCATCATCATGATGCAAGACAATTTTGTGGCGCCCAACATCAATTTCGAAAATCCAGACGAGTATTCTGAAAAAATCAACATTACTCCAAAGACGGTGGAGATGGAAGTCAACACGGTTCTCAGCAATTCCTTTGGGTTTGGTGGAACCAATTCTGCATTAGTCATCAAAAAAATCATATAAAACTTATCATGATGAAAACCATGTATCAAGCCTTGATGGCTTACTGGTTTAAATGAACGAATCTAAATGAGATTAAGTCCCGCATTACAGAAAAAATATACAACGGAACAATTATCGGCTCGTGATGCACAGCGATTGGCTGAGTTCATCGCGTGGGGACCTATTGTTTTCCAAGCTTCACGATTGATGTTGAAATTCGGCATTCTTGACTTGATTCGTGACTCAGAAGATGGACTGACGAGACAGGAAATCGTTGAGAAAACCCAATTGTCGGACTACGCAGTGAAATGCCTTCTGGAGGCATCACTGTGTATTGGAACGATATTGGTGAACCCTGAGACGGAAAGGTTCACCATTTCCAAGACAGGATGGTTTTTAATCAATGACCCCGCCACCCGTGTGAATATTGACTTCAACCACGATGTCAACTACATGGGGTGGTTTGATTTGGAAGCATCATTGCTCAATGGGAAACCAGAGGGACTGAAGCAATGGGGAGACTGGCCCACCGTATATGAGGGACTGTCAAACTTGCCCAGTCAGGTGCAGAAAAGTTGGTTTGGATTCGACCATTTTTACAGCGATTCATCTTTTCCCGAGGCTTTGAGAATCATTTTCGACGAGTGTCATGTCAGGTCGTTGTATGATGTCGGAGGCAATACAGGAAAGTGGGCCCTTCAATGTGTTGGCTATGACAAAGATGTGGAAGTCACCATTTTGGACTTGCCACAGCAGATTACGATGATGCGGGAAAACATCGCAGGAAAGGAGGGCGAGGACCGCATCAAGGGATACGGCATCAACCTCTTGGATGAGGCAGCGGCCTTTCCAAAACGTGAGGGCGGATTAGATGCCATCTGGATGAGCCAATTCCTCGATTGCTTCAGCATGGAGGAGATTGTGGGGATACTGACGCGGGCCAAGGCAGCCATGACCTCGCAGACACGTGTCTATATCATGGAAACGTTATGGGACAGGCAGAAATATGAGCCGGCAGCCTTCTGCCTGACGATGACCAGCTTGTATTTTACAGCAATAGCCAATGGCAATTCAAAGATGTATAATACCGAAGATATGGAAACCTGTATCGACGCCGCCGGACTGAGAATAGAGAGGATAGTTGACCACTTGGGACAAGGTCATTCCATTTTGATATGCAAACTCAAATAAATAATTTAATAAAATGACAAGAACAGAAATTGAAGAGAAAGTACGGGAATTCCTGATAGAGGATCTCGAGATTGACGAGGAAAAAATCACTGTTGATGCCAAGTTGAAAGACGACCTGGGAATAGACAGCCTTGATTTTGTTGACATCGTTGTTATCGTCGAAAAGAAATTCGGATTCAAGATTAAGCCGGAGGAAATGGCAGATGTGCTAACATTCAGCCAGTTCTGCGACTATATTGAGAGCAAGGTAGGATAATCGCGGTTATGCTTTCGCACGAGGATTGGAAGGGAAATACAGGAGGCACCACATGGATGCAGAGAATGCTGATAGGTTTTGTAGGATTGGTCGGCATTCGTCTCAATTATGTCATTATGGGACTTTTTGTGGCACCTCTCTACATGCTTTTCAACCATAAGGGATTTACCTCGATTTATCATTATTTTCGCGAGCGACAGGGATTTGGATGGTGGAAATCATTCCGTTACACTTATCTCAACCACTATCGGTTTGGACAAATCATCATCGACCGGTTTGCTGCCTACGCCGGCTGCAAGTTTCAATTCGAATTGGAGGGAAACGACATCTTCCTTGAGTTGATGAGTGGAGATGAGGGGGTCATCATTCTCAGCAGTCATGTGGGTAACTATGAGCTGGCAGGATATTCTTTTGCTGCGACTGAAAAACGGTACAATGCCATAGTTTTCTCTGGTGAGACCAAGACCGTGATGGAGAACCGCAACCGTATGCTCTCCAAAAACAACATCAAGATGATTCCTGTCAGTGAGGACATGTCACATGTTTTCCTCATGAATGCAGCGCTGGCAGATGGAGAGGCGGTCAGCATACCGGGAGACCGCATCTTTGGTTCCCGTAAGCATGTGGTGTGTGATTTCATGGGAGGACAGACATCCTTTCCTTTAGGTCCCTTTTCCCTTGCCGTTCAAAGAGAGGCACCGACAATGGCCATCTTCGTGATGAAGGAGTCAGCATACAAATACCATGTCTTTATCAGGAGAATAGCGGCTGACGATGCTGCCCATTTAGACAAAAAAACAAAAATAAGCGGGATGGCACAGGCCTTTGCTAAAGAACTGGAAGACATTCTGCGGCAGTATCCCGAGCAATGGTTTAACTATTATGAATTCTGGCATGACAAGTCCAATCAATCTTAATGAGATAGATGTCTTGACGCTGTTGCCACAACGCAGGCCGTTTGTGATGATTGACCACCTGACATATTGTGATCAGGTGCTGACGACCACCACATTTGAGGTGCGTGAAGACAATCTTTTCTTGGACGGCAACATACTCAATTCGTGTGCGGTGTTGGAAAACATCGCTCAGACATGCGCAGCAAGGATGGGATACCTCAACAAATATGTTTACCGGGAAAAAGTAAAACTGGGCTTTATTGGTGGCATCAGAAATTTTTGCCTGCAAAGACCTGCTGTCTTAGGTGAAACACTCACTACGACAATAGAGGTGATAGAAGAGGTCATGAAGATGATACTGGTGAATGCTTATGTCAGGGTTGGTGACGAGACCATAGCAACGGCAGAGATGAAAATAGCGCAAACCGATATAGAAGTGGGAAAGAATGATGAATGAGGAAATCATACTGAAAGCCAGCAAGGAGTTTGACATCCGTTTCAGTGAGGTGGACTCCATGAATGTGGTATGGCACGGTTCATACCCGCTATATTTTGAAGATGCTCGCGAGGAATTCGGAAGGAAATACAAACTGGAATATCTCAGGATTGCGGAGTTTGGCTATTATGCGCCATTGGTGGATATGCAAATCCACTACAAGAAACCTCTCGCCTATCAGATGAAGCCACGCATTGATATCATCTACCGTCCAACAGAAGCCGCCAAGATAGTTTTTGATTATGAAATCTACAACACGGAGACGGATGAACTGATGGCAACAGGCAGAACAGTGCAGGTATTCATGGACAAGAACTATCAACTGGTGTGGATAACGCCGGATTTTTATCAGGAATGGAAACGGATGTGGCATTTGATTTGAAGGTTGAGCGAATGCGAAACTTGAAAAAAACAAATATACAAACAACAACAGAAAAGATGAAAGAATTGACAGATGAATTGAAGGAACATATCATCGATGTCCTCAATCTTGAGGAGATGGTTCCAGAGGATATAGACAATGACGCACCCTTGTTCGGGGAAGGACTGGGGTTGGATTCAATTGATGCTTTGGAACTGATTGTCATGCTTGAGAAGGTATATGGCATCAAAATCAAAGACCCTTCCGCAGGAAAGGAGATTTTCAAATCAGTCAGCACAATGGCTGAGTTTGTGGAAAAAAACAGAGTAAAATAATCATATTCATACCCCATGACAGGGCAAATAGTAATAACGGGTACAGGCATCGTCTCGGCCATTGGCAACAATATGGCTGAGACGGTCAGCTCGTTATGCTCGGAGAAGACCGGAGTCGGCATCCTTCGACACCTCAACACCACGCATAAGGAATTTCCCGTGGGAGAGGTGAAGATGAGCGATGATGACATGAAACGTCTTCTCCATATCTCTGATGAGCCTACCACAAGGACTGCCCTGATGGGCATGCTGGCCATCAAAGAGGCTCTTGAGGCAGCTTCTCTTTTAGGGAGAGAAGGCCTCAACATCGCATTGGTGTCAGGGACAACTGTCGGTGGTATGGATAAGACAGAACAATATTATCAAGACTATTTGGTAAATGATTCCCGAAATGAGTACATCAAGACCCATGACTGTGGAGCAACAACAGAAATGATGGCCGACTATTTCGGGGGCTTCTCATTGGTGACAAGCATTTCCACAGCCTGCTCTTCTGCAGCCAATGCCATCATCATGGGAGCTAACCTCATCAGAGGTGGCATTGTGGACATTGCTGTGGTCGGAGGAGCAGAATGCCTGACGAAATTCCATCTCAATGGTTTCAATTCCCTCATGATTCTGGACCATGAGCAATGCAAGCCTTTTGATGCTTGCCGTGCCGGACTGAACCTGGGTGAAGGTGCTTCCTTCATCGTGATGGAGACCGCCGAGTCGGCTCAGAAGAGAGGGGTGCATGCGATGGCGGTGTTGAGCGGTTATGGGAACACCAGCGACGCCTATCATCAGACAGCATCCAGCGACCAGGGCGATGGTGCTTTCCTGTCCATGCAAAAAGCATTGGATATGGCTGGACTGCAACCAGAGGACATTGATTATATCAATGCACATGGAACAGGGACTCCCAACAACGACATGAGTGAGAGCCATGCCCTCTTGCGTGTCTTCGGCGAGCACATGCCTCTGGTGTCATCGACCAAGGGAATGACAGGACATACCACCAGTGCCTCAGGGGCAGTGGAGACAACCATCTGCCTGATGGCTTTGCAGCATGGCATTGTTCCTGTCAATTATGGGTGGAAAACACCGATGGAAAACGGAATCGTCCCATCGATGTCTGTCAATGCAGAGAAACCCCTACGGCATATCATGTGCAACTCTTTTGGCTTTGGAGGAAACGACTCCAGTCTGATTATTTCAAGATACGACCATGAGCAATAAGGTATTCATCAGAACAGCAACGCAAATCTCCATCCAGCAGCCGCTTGACGAAATGTGGATGGAGTGTCCCGCCATATATGATGAACCATATACCAGAAGCATTGAGCCGAATTTCCGTGACTGGATGGGGCTTATGGAATCGAGAAGAATGGGGAAAATCCTGAAAAGGGCATTGGTGACAGCGACAAAAGCCATGGATGATGCTGCCGTTCCCCAACCAGATGCCATCATCACGGGAACAGGACTGGGCTGTATCGAGAATACGGAAGTGTTGTTGGAACAACTTTTTAAGGAGGGCGAGGAAATGCTCAAGCCCACGTGTTTCATGCAGTCCACACACAACACAATCAGTTCGCTGATTTCCATCAACAGGAAATGCCACGGATACAATTCTACTTACAGCCACAAAAGCATCTCCTTTGAAAGTGCCCTGATGGATGCTTTCATACAGATATTATTGGGCGACATCCAGACTGCACTGGTCACCGGCAATGATGAGATGACACCTTCTTATTTCAAAATCCTCCAACGAACAGGCTTTTTAGGCCAGGTTGGTCAGGTGACTGCCGGAGAGGCTTCTGTTGCGATGGTACTGACAACAGCTCCTGTGGATGCACTGTGTATGCTCGAGGACGTGAGGGTATCTTACAAGAGGCCAGACAGTCTGCCCAAAGATATTGACGCCATAATGATTGGCACAAATGGCAGTGGGGACAATGACTGTGTGTATAAGGAACTGACAGCTTTGTGCCCGAAAGTTCCCTTGCTGCACTACAAACACATTTTTGGAGAAAGCTATACGGCATCTGCATTAGGGATATACGCTTCCGCCCATATCTTAAAACGTGGTGAGGCACCCGCTTTCATGAGATGGGAGAAATGCGCCCAACCACTTCCTGTCTCACGGTTGCTTTTTATCAATCATAGCGACGGAAAGTGTTTTTCATATGTGTTGATGAGTTCAATAAATAACGAATAGGTGATATGAGGTTGTTAAACGATATGTTCTCTGTCAGCCAATGGAGTGATGACCGCATTCAAATCAAGATGAATGCAGGCCATCCCATTTATCAGGCACACTTCCCTGGAAATCCCATCACCCCAGGAGTATGTATCGTTAAGTTAATCAGCGAACTTTTAGGTCAGATGTTCAATAGTGATGTCTCATTGACCAAGATAGTCAATCTGAAATTCATAGCACCCATCTCTCCTGTGTCATATCCTGCAATCGACATTGTATGGACTGCTGTTGAGAAAAATGCCAAAGAGGTGAAAGCCAAAGGTGTCATCATGTCGAATGACAAGATGCTGACCAAGTTTTCGCTCATATTCAACGAAGCCAAGTAAAAGCAAATCGCCTATGGTATATGTGTTGGCAGACAACATCATCTCCCCTTTGGGAATGAGCTCAGATGAGAATTATCATGCCGTCAAATCAGGGCATACCGCCCTGAGACAGTATTCTGATGGTATGATGATTCCAGAGACTTTCACTGCCTCATTGATGAGCCACGACCAGAAAGACGGGTTGCGGACGGATGGAATGACACCTTTTGAAGCCATGGTGACGGCGTCGGTCAAAAAGGCATTGGAGGAAGCAACCATCAACCTGGCTCATAAGAGAGTGGTTTTTGTGCTCAGCACCACCAAGGGCAATATCGAGTTGTTGTTGCAAGACAATGAGCATCAAGATGATTTGTATCTGGGAACCTCTGCCCGCCATATAGCCGATGCCGTGGGCATTCAGACCCCTCCCGTGGTAGTCTGCAACGCCTGCACTTCTGGGGGAGGTGCCATCCTATTGGCCTCACGTCTATTGGAATGTGGGTTTTATGATTATGCAGTTGTAAGCGGTGCTGAATGCCAGTCTCCTTTTATAGTTTCAGGATTTCAGTCACTCAAGGCCTTGTCGCCAGAAGCATGCAGGCCATTTGACTTGGAGAGGATGGGGCTGAACCCTGGTGAGGCTGCTGCAACGATGGTGCTCGGCAGGAAATCGCTCCATGGCGGTTGTTGGGCAATCAAGGCAGGATGCGTCAGAAACGATGCCTACCATATCAGCGCGCCATCAAAGAATGGAGAAGGCGCTTTCTTGGCCTTGAAAGCCATAACCGAGAAGGAGGATTTGGAATCCCTTGCGTTCATCAATGCCCATGGTACGGCAACGATGTTCAACGACCAGATGGAGTCGGTGGCCATTGAGCGCGCCGGACTGGGACAGGTTCCTGTCTTTGGACTTAAGGGTTATTATGGGCATACGATGGGGGCTGCGGGCATCTTGGAGACCATCATCTCCATGAAGGCATTGGATGATGAGACCGTTTTGGGAACCAAGGGCTTTGATGAACTGGGCGTTTCAGGCAGGGTAAGCCTGTCGTCGGACAACCAACATACAGACAAGAAGGCATTTGTCAAAATGCTCTCAGGTTTTGGTGGTGGAAATGTTGCCTTATGGGCAACCCAACATCAAGAGAGAGACGAGCAAAAACTGTTGCATGCTTTTACTGTCGCCCATCATGTCACCATATCCCCCGAGGGAATATGGATAGACGGGATACTGTGGGGTGATGGTGGTGAGGGACCGTCTTTGTTGTCTGAAATCTATAAAAAAGAGATTGGCGACTATCCCAAATACCACAAGATGGATGTCCTGAGCCGTTTGGGGTTCGCTGCCTCGGAATTGTTGCTGAATGCGGAGGGGAAAAGGACGGCTGAGGAGAGAGAAGACCGGGCTGTTGTCTTTTTCAATCGCAGTTCTTCCATCTGTGCAGACAAGGCTTATCTTGAGACCATCGCAGATAAGGAGAACTACTTTCCCAGTCCGTCGCTGTTTGTGTATACGCTGCCCAATATCGTCACCGGAGAGATAGCCATCCGCAACCATTATCTTGGCGAGACATCTTTTTATGTGATGGACCAACGTGATGATGACATAATGGGAAAAATCATCCAGGCATCTTTCAGCGATGGTATGACTAAAAGTATCTTGGGCGGATGGTTGGATTATGAGGATGATGAGCATTTTATGGCCGATATCTTCTTGTATATAGTTAATTAGTAGGAGGACGATTAGTGATGTGGAGATTATTGTTTTTTTCTGTCGTACAGTGTATCCTTCTGGTGGGAGGTCAGGTGTTGCTGAAGTTCTCCATGATGCGGATGCCTGCATTCAGTTGGTCGAAATTCTTTTGGCTGGCTCTTCTGACCAATTGGCAGTTTGCCCTATGCGGTCTTTTCTTTGGGGCAGCTTCATTGCTGTGGATGTATATTGTGAAAACGTTCCCTTTCAGCATGGCCTATCCTATGATTAGTCTAAGTTATGTTTTTGGGATGTTCGCCGCCATGTTTTTTTTCCATGAGGATATATCCCTCATCAGATGGATGGGTGTGGCATGTATTATTGTTGGGTGTATTTTAATCGCAAAATAATGAAGAGGATAAAACTATTGATATTGATGGCATTGGTGGTCTGCGTGCATTCTTATGTGCAGGCCCAGGCTGTCAACGAAGTTGAAATCAAGCAGAAAATCAATCAGGCTGCAGCAGCGTTGAACACCATGCAGTGTGATTTCATACAGACAAAGCATTTGAGGATGTTGAATGACAAAATGGTTTCAAAGGGTAAGATGTATTACCAAAAGTCCGACAAACTGAGATGGGAATACGTCACCCCCTATGCCTATGTCTTCATTCTCAACAAAGACAAGGTATTGGTGAGAAACAAAGGAAGAAATGATGTGATAGATGTCAACAGGAACAAAGTCTTCAAGGAGGTGGCGCGCATCATGATGAGCAGCGTGGTGGGCAATTGCCTTTCCGATGAGAGAAATTTCAAGACCAGCATCAGCGAGAGTCAAACAGAGTGGTTGGCCACCTTGCTTCCTCTTAGAAAAGACATGAGACAGATGTTTCAAAAAATAATCTTGCATTTCAACAAGCAGAAATCATATGTGGTGAAGGTTGAGCTGTTTGAGAAGAACGGCGACCATACCACCATTGATTTGAAGAATGTCAGATGTAATGACGCCATCAGTGCCAATACGTTTGTTGTCAATTAGTCTGGGATTGCTTTTTGCCGTTAGCCTACCGTTGCATGCCCAGAATCTTCTTCCTTCTGAAGAGGGAGACAGAAGCCGCTATGAGGTCACCATCCAGATGGACAAAGGCTATTTTAGCGGTGTGTGTGCCATGTTGAATGAGGGAAGAGTCATTCAGGGCAGCATTTTCAATGAGTTTGGCATCACAGCGATAGATTTCTCCTATGATACGGTCAAGAAGAAAGTCCGTCTGCACACCGTTTTCAAGATGATGAACAAATGGTATATCAGAAGAGTGCTCAGAAAGGATTTGGCATGTCTGATTGATGGACTGAAAATAGGTGAGACCCAATATGTGAACAAAAGACACCATATCACTTATCGGCTGGTTCCCGTCAATTCTGGTGAGCCGGAAGATTCAGAAGAATGAGATGACAGACAAAGACAGACAGAAGCAACTGCTTCACGACAGAGGTATTTGTGTGGTTATCCCTACATACAACAATGTGGGGACAATCGCTTCTGTTGTCAGACAAACATTGTTGGAATGTCGTGATGTCATCGTGGTGAATGATGGTTCTACTGATGGTACGGAAGAAGTGTTGCGTGAGATAAGCGGCGTGACGGTGGTCAGCAGCCATCCCAACAAGGGCAAGGGCCACGCATTGAGAAAAGGTTTCGAAAAAGCCCTTCAGATGGGTTTTGCCTATGCCATTACGTTGGATGGTGACGGACAGCATTACCCAGAGAACATCGGTGACTTTCTGGAAGCCAACAGGGAGCATCCCGGAGCATTGATTGTGGGGAGTCGGAATATGGAAGGAGTGGTACGCTCAAAAGGAAGTGCTTTTGCCAATCGGTTTTCCAATTTCTGGTTCTATGTCCAGACAGGAAAATGGCTTTCCGACACCCAGACGGGCTATAGGCTCTATCCCATCAAGAAAATTCCCGGTTTGTCTTTGATAACGTCACGCTATGAAGCCGAGCTGGAGATGCTTGTGCTATGCTCATGGCATGGGGTGAGGTTGGTTCCAATTCCCATTGATGTTTACTATCCTCCAAAAGAAGAGCGGGTAAGCCATTTCCGTCCTGTCAAGGATTTTGCGCGGATTAGTTTGTTGAACACGGTCTTGTGCGTATTGGCTGTTGTCTACGGACTGCCCCTGCGCATCGGACGTTTTCTGATGAAGTATATCCGCACCTATTTTTCTTTGATTTTCTTCATCATATTGTCACTTTTCGTCATTACGCCAGGTGTGTGGCTGTATGTGAAGAGTGGAAAGATGACAGAGCATAAGAGGAGAAAACTTCATGTCATGCTGCAAAAGATAGCCCAGTTTATTATGATTAAATGTGGCATACCTGGGACAAAATTCTCCTACAAAGTGGCGGAAGGTGTATCGTTCGACCAACCCCATGTGATTATTTGCAATCATCAGTCGCATCTTGATTTGATGTGCCAATTGATATTCACGCCCAATGTGGTTTTTCTCACCAACAACTGGGTATGGAACAATCCTTTCTATGGGTTCATCATCCGCAATTCGGAATATTATCCTGTCGCAGAAGGTATTGAGCAGTTGATGCCTCAGTTGAAATCGTTGGTTGACAGAGGATACAGCATTGCCATATATCCTGAGGGCACGCGGTCGAAGGATTGCAAAATAGGACGTTTCCACAAGGGAGCTTTTTATGTTGCCGAGAAATTGGGCATTGACATTTTGCCCATGTGTTTGTATGGTCCTGGGAAAGTCCTGCCCAAGAAGACTTATACGTTGCTGAAAAGTCCCATTTATATTGAAGTTGACCATCCTGTTTCACAGGAAGAACTAAGAAGCATGGGCGATTGCAGGCAGCAGGCATCAATGATGCGGAAAAGGTATGTGAGAAGGTATGAGGAAATATGCAATAGAATAGAGCAGCATGTCTAAGGGAAAAGTGGTTATCATAGGAAGTGGTCTGGGTGGACTCTCTTGTGGAGTGGTTCTTGCAAAGAATGGCTACGACATCACTGTGCTTGAGCAGGGTGCCCAGATTGGTGGATGCCTGCAGTGTTTCACCCGTCAAAACGCTAAGTTTGAGACAGGCATGCATTTTGTCGGGAGTGCGGCAAAAGGCCAAACCCTCGACCGGCTCATGAACTATCTGGAAATCAGGAAGGACATCAGACTGGCAGAATTGGACCGTACCGGATATGAGGTCATCTCTTTGAATGGAAACCTATACAAATATGCCAACGGGCGTGAGGCTTTCATCAAGCAAATGAGTGACTATTTTCCCCATCAGCATGAGAATCTCGTGCGTTTTTACGACTTGGTGGATAGGGTGGCGGGTGCCTCTTCCCTGCATTCGCTCAAATATGCGGAGACCGATGCTGCCATCAATACAGAATACCAGCTGAGGTCTATCAACAATGTGATTGACAGCATCATCACCGACCCGCTGCTGGCTAAGGTGTTGGTAGGAAACCTGCCTTTGTATGCGGCTGAGAAGGACAAGACGCCTTTCTCCACATATGCCTTCATCATGGACTTTTACAATCAGAGCGCGTTCCGCATCGTCGGTGGCAGTGACAGCGTGGCCAGGTCCATGCAGCAAACCATCCAGCGCTATGGGGGTAGGGTGCTGAAAAGACATCAGGTCACCAGAATTGTTTGCGATGACACCCATGCAGTGGGCGTGGAGGTCAACGGCAGCCAATTCATTGAGGCAGACATTGTCATTTCTGATGCACATCCGATGAGAACCCTTGAGTTGATTGACTCCAAAATCATCAGACCTGTCTTTAGAAAACGCATCAACTCCATGCCTCAGACCGTGGGAGGCTTTTCTGTGTACCTTGAATTCAAGGATGCGACAGTCCCCTATATGAACTACAATTATTATGGCTATAACCAGGGGACGCCATGGGGATGTGAGCGGTATGATGAAAACACATGGCCGAAGGGTTTCCTGTATATGCATTTTTGTCAGGACAACACACCTGTGTTTGCCAAAACGGGTGTTGTCCTTTCCTACATGCAGATGGATGAGGTGAGAAGGTGGATGGGCACGCAGGTCGGGAAAAGAGGTCAGGATTATGAGGATTTCAAGAACAGGAAGTCAGAACTGTTGCTCAACTCCCTTGAATGCCATTTCCCCGGTATCCGCCACTCAATCAAGAACATCTACACTTCCACCCCCCTGACTTATCAGAATTATACTGGCACCCAGGATGGTTCCATGTATGGAATAGCAAAAGATGTGTGTCTTGGTTCTGCAGGACGTGTGCCTCACAAAACCCGGATTCCCAATGTGTTTCAGACAGGGCAGAACATCAATTCACATGGGATGCTGGGCGTACTGGTAGGAACCATTGTCACATGCAGTGAGTTGTTGTCGGCAGAGACCATTTATCAACAAATCGTGGAGGCAGAATCATGAGGCAGTCCGTCGTTGTCATAGGAGCAGGTTTGGGAGGACTTTTCACCGGAGCCTTCCTCGCAAAAGAGGGCTTTCGTGTCACTATGCTTGAGAAGAATGCGACCATCGGCGGTGGACTCCAAACTTTTCAGCGATTCGGCGAGACGTTTGATACTGGAATGCATGTGTTGGGAGGGATGTATCCCGGAGGTAATGTAAGAAAGATATGCAATTATTTGGGTATTTTCGACCGACTGAGGCTGCGTGATGTGGATGATGACTGCACCGACAGCATGTACTTTGCCGAGGATAAGAAGTGCTATACGGTAGCGAGGGACAAGGAGGGCTTTGCATCGTCTTTGGCTTCCTATTTTCCTCATGAGTCAGACAATCTCAGGCGATATGTTGACGCCCTTTTCAGCCTTACCGACAAGGTGGACTTGTTTAATCTCCGACCCTCAAACGGACAATTATCGCTTTTCACGGGTTCTGATGATTTCCTGATGTCGGCTGAGGATTTCATTGCCCAATATATAGGGGACGAGAAACTGCGCAGTGTGCTGGCGTTTATGAATCCGCTCTATGGAGGCAGGAAGGGGCAGACGCCGGCTTACATCCATGCCATCATCAGCAGTTTGTACATCAAAGGAACTTGCCGATTTGTGGATGGCAGCAGCCACATGGCCGACTTGCTTGCAGAGGTCATTGCCGCCCATGGAGGAGAGGTGCTCACCAATGAGCCAGTGGAATGGATTGAGGTCAATGACCGTAAGGTGGATTATGTGAGGACCAAAAATGACCGACAGTTCACTGCCGATTATTACATCTCCGCCATACATCCCTGCACCATGTTCCAACTGATGGACGAGGGTGCGCTGCCCCGTGCCTATCGTAATCGTCTGAACTCCATTCCCAATGCCCATTCAGCCTTCTCCTTGTTTATCAAGTTGAAGCCCAACAGCTTTCCTTATATCAATCATTCAGAATACTATATGACACGATACGAGGATGTGTGGGACTTCAGTCGTGCAGACAAACCATGGCCATTGGGATTCCTCTTCATGACACCGCCAAGTTCCAATCAAGGGATGTTCAGCAGCAAGGCATTGGTGACAGCCCCCATGCCTTTCGAGATGGTGTCGAGGTGGGAGGCCACCAAAGTGGGATGCCGGGGAAATGACTATGACCGATGGAAGCAGGAGAAGGCACATCAGCTGCTGAAACTCATTGAGGAAATCCATCCGGGATTTGAGGCGTGTATCGACAGCATGAATGCCGCATCCCCGCTTACCATCCGCGACTATTATGGCGCAAAGGATGGAACAATATGCGGTTTCAGCAAAGACTGCCGCAATATCGCCTTGTCGCAGGTTCCTGTTGTTACAAAGATACGCAATCTGCTGCTGACAGGACAGAACAACAACCTTCATGGTATATGTGGAGTTCCCCTTACCGCCATCAACACGTGTGAGGCTATCTTGGGCAACAATTATATCATTAATAAAATCAACGTATGGAACGAAGACTGATACTTGTCATGTTGTTCATGGCCGTCCAATTCCATGCATGGTCCCAAGTCAATATTTGGGAAGGGACATCGTGTGGAAAGAAGGTGATGATGACCCCTTATGTGGCACCAGGAAAAGACAACCCCGGAATCATCGTGTGTCCGGGAGGAAGCTATTTTTGGCATGATATGGAGGTTGAGGGACATGATGTGGGGCGATGGCTTCGTGACAATGGCATTTCGGCTTTTGTCTTGAAATACAGGACTGCGGCTTTTCCGGCATTTTTCTTTCATTTCCGATATCTCTTCCGAGGCAACAGATATCCTGATCCGCAGGATGATTTGAGACAAGCCATCAGATGGGTCAGGCAACATGCAACTGAATATGGCGTGGATAAGAATGTTGTTGGAGCCATGGGCTTTTCTGCCGGCGGCCACTTGGTCATGTCAAGTGTGGAACTGTTCGACAGAGAGGATTGGCCTGCATTTGTCGTTCCTGTTTATCCCGTAGTGACAATGGCAGAGAATTGTACTCATAAGCGTTCAAGAAGAGGGCTGTTGGGCGAGTCCAGAACAGGAAACAGGCAACTGAGGGATTTGCTCTCTTTGGAGAGGCATGTTCCACAGGACTGTCCTCCTGTTTTCCTGGTTAATTGCCTGGACGACCCCATTGTTGACTTCCGAAACTCCGTGTTGCTCGACTCTGCGCTTTCCGACAAGAACATCCCGCACCAGTACATACAATTTCAGACCGGTGGGCATGGGTTTGGTGCCAGTGAGAAAAAGCTCAACTCGGAAACCCGGCAATGGAAGATGTTGTTTTTGAAATGGTTAAATTCAATGATAAGACATATATGATGAAAAATCCTAAATTCGACGACATTCGTCCTTATTATGAGGACGAGATACCTGCAGCCATGCAGAGGATTGCAAATTATAAGATTTTTCCACTGTTGGCATCATTCATATATCCCAACGAACCCATAGAAGAAGTAAGGAAACGAATCAGTTCGTTCAAGACGGTCAAGGAATTCCAGCATGATACCATGTGGCATGTCAACGAACAGATTATTGCAAGGAGCATCACCAAGTTCACAGGCTCTGGTTTGGAAAAACTGAGTCCGGACAAGCAATATCTGTTTGTTTCCAACCATCGTGACATCATGCTTGACGCATGCCTGCTTCAGTATTATTTTGTGGCGAATGGTTTTGAGACCACAGAGATTACGTTTGGTGCCAACCTGATGATGAATCCCGTTGTGATTGATGTAGGCAAAAGCAACAAGATGTTCAAGGTGGAGCGACCTGGCGGCGACATCAAGGATTTCTACAAGTCATCCTTGCACCTGTCGGAGTATATCCGCTATACCATCAGGGAGAAGAAACAGTCTGTGTGGATAGCCCAACGAAACGGCAGGACAAAAAACGGGTTGGACGCAACAGACCAAGGCATCATCAAGATGTTTTGCATGAGCGAGCCCAGTGACAAGATCAAGGCATTGGCTGATTTGAATATTGTACCGGTATCCGTGTCTTATGAATGGGAGTCGTGTGATATACTGAAGGCACTTGAACTGTATGAGTCGCAATACACCCGTTATACCAAAAAGCCAGGTGAGGACCTTAACAGTATTATCACTGGCATCCTCCAGCCCAAGGGGAGGGTGCATTTCGAATTGTGTGAACCCATATCCATGGCTGAGCTATCCGCTTTTGAACGCCAAACAAAAAATGAATATCACAAGTCAGTCGCCAAGTTGATTGACCGAAGAATCAACACAGCCTACCGGTTGTACCCCAACAATTATATAGCGCATGACTTGTTTTATGGTAACACCAAATACCGCTCCATGTATACACAAGCGGAGTATGATGCCTTTATAGAGCATCTTTCGAAACTCGACAAATATGATACATGTGACATAGAGCGGCTTAAAGACATTTTTGTTGGGATATACTCAAATCCCGTTGACAACAAATTCAGAGAATGATGACGTCATTGATTGTCAGGATATACAATTGGATGACAGGACATAAGACCTTCCGGTTAATGTCCGCTGTCGTCATTGTAGCCATATTGGCTTCCTTGTTGGTGAGGCAAACCTACAAGGAGGACATTTCGGATTTCCTGCCTCTCAACAACAAGTACAACAAGGCCTTGAAAGTGTATCAAGGCATATCCAAGGCCGACCGCCTTATTGCTATTTTTGAATATGGTGATTCCACGGAATCCGACCCAGATTCCATCGTCGCTGCTGTGGAGCACTTTGTTCAGGTTGTGCAGGAAAACGACCACGAAGGTATGGTGAAGGACCTGACTTTTCAAGTGGATTATGAACAGCTGACCAACATCGTGGATTTCGTTTATGGCCAAATCCCCTTTTTCCTCACTGATGCGGACTACAACCGTTATGACAGCCTGATGGGGGAAGAAAACTTTATCTCCCAACAAATAGCCAATGACAAGCAGATGCTGACCTTCCCTGTCTCGGCACTGATGTCGGAAAATTTCCAAAGAGACCCTTTGAATTTCTTTACGCCAGTGGTTGAGCAGTTGCAGGATGGGCAGCCGGAGGTCGTGTATGAGAATTACGACGGTCTGTTTTTCTCACCTGATATGAGATGCGCGATGGTGATGATGACGTCACCATTCGGAACCAGTGAGACGGAAAAGAACACCCGCTTGCTTGAGTTTCTGAAGACATGTGCTCAGCAGACCTCTGCCAAGTTCGGAAACCTGCAAATCCGTTTTACCGGCGGACCTGCCATAGCGGTTGGCAACTCCAGTCAGATTAAAAAAGACAGTCTCTTTTCTGTTGCCTTGGCGGTTTGTCTTATCGTGTTGTTGCTTTTCATGGTTTTCCGCAGTGCTTGGAATTTGCTGTTGATTATCTTGTCGATAGCGTGGGGATGGTTGTTCGCCATGGGAGCCTTGGCATTCATCCATGACAGCATTTCCGTGATAGTCATTGGTATTTCATCTGTTATTCTGGGAATTGCGGTCAACTACCCGCTCCACCTGATTGCACATATGCAGCACACACCCGACATCAGGACGGCACTGAAGGAAATTGCCATGCCGCTTGTCGTGGGAAACATCACCACGGTAGGAGCGTTCCTTACTTTGGTGCCGTTGAAATCTGCCGCACTGCGCGATTTGGGGTTGTTCAGTTCCTTGCTCCTCATCGGAACCATCTTGTTTGTCTTGCTTTATCTTCCGCATCTCGTTCGTGTTGGGCGTCATCAGTCTGAGCACCATTTTTTAAACCGTGTCGGCAATGTCTCATTGGAGAGCAAAAGATGGGTTGTCGGACTGATGCTTGTACTGACCGTGTTTTTTGGATATTACAGTCTTCAGACCTCTTTCGATGCGGACATGAACCATATCAACTATTTGTCGGAGGAGCAAAGCAAGGATTTGAGATACCTTCAGGAGATGATGGTTGACAATGCCGGCAGTCAAAATGTTTATGTCGTTTCATCCGACTCAACCATGGAGGGTGCATTGGAGAAAAGCAGGCTCGTCCAACCCGTGCTGGGGGAATTGGAGAAAGAGGGGCATATACAGGGGAGCAATGGATGCTGTCAGTTTCTTTGTTCCCGTGAGGAACAGGCAAGGCGCTTGGAGAAATGGGAAGCCTTTGTCGGGAGATACGGAGACAGGCTCAAAAACGAAGTGAGGGTTGCTGCACGAAAGGAAGGCTTCGCTGACGACACCTTTGAGGATTTTTTCAATATCCTGGATTCAGATTTTGAGCCTCATGAGATTAGTTATTTTGATTTGCTTGCCTCTACGGCTTTTTCATCATATCTGTCTTCCGACAGCGTGGGGGGAGAATACCATGTGGTGGATGTGTTGAGAACAGACAGCAGCAACGTCCAGCAGGTGGTCAGCATGGTGGAGGCAAAGGCACATGGACAATATGCTTTTGATGTAGGCAGCATGAATTCATCTGTTGCCACAAGTCTCTCCGACGACTTCAACTATATCGGATGGGCGTGCGGTCTCATCGTGTTCTTTTTCCTTTGGTTCTCGTTGGGCAGTCTGGAATTGGCTATCCTGTCATTCCTTCCCATGGCATTGAGTTGGATTTGGATTTTGGGCATCATGGCATTGTTGGACATACATTTCAATGTCGTGAACATTATTTTGGCTACCTTCATCTTTGGTCAGGGAGATGACTATACCATCTTTATGACCGAAGGCTGTCAGTATGAGTATGCCTACAGAAAACGTATGCTGTCGTCTTATAAGACCAGCATCATCATCTCTGCCCTGATAATGTTTATTGGTATTGGGACTCTGATTTTTGCCAAGCATCCGGCGCTGCACTCACTTGCTGAGGTGACCATCGTGGGAATGTTTTCTGTCGTTCTGATGGCTTATGTGTTCCCACCTCTGATATACAAGTGGCTCGTCTCCAACAAGGGTGGCTATCGGGTGCGTCCCATATCGCTGGCTTCATTTGGTGTGACGTCTTATTGTGCTGTTGTCTTTTTCACACAACTGTTCTCTGTTTATGTGTTGGGCGGCATCTTGTTTGGATTGCTGAAACCCAATTCAAGGACAAAGCGTTTTTTCCATCAATATGTGAGAAGATGTCTTTGGTTTGACATGAATCATATTGCCGGGGTCAGGTTCACATACGAGAACAAGCATGAAGAGACATTGTCCGACCCTGCCATTGTCATCTGCAACCATCAGTCGATGTGGGATACCGCATATCTGATGGCTGTGTCCTCAAAAATTTGCGTCGTAGCAAATGAGCATGCCAGCCAGAACAGAATCATCAAGAAGGTGTTCAAATGGTTGGATTTTTATACGATACCCAAGGGCGGTACTATTGACGAGAGCCGAATCCGTCAATTGATAAACCAAGGTTATTCGGTGCTTATTTTTCCTGAAGAGGAGCGCAACCCTTCGTCCTCTATCCTGAGATTTCATGAGGATGCCTTCCGTCTTGCAGAGAAATGTGGTCTTGACATGGTTCCCATCCATCTGCATGGAACCAATCACGTGTTTCCCCGCAATACCATCTGCACTTATCCAGGGGAGGTCACTTTGAGAATTGGGAAAAGAATACCACATGAGGATTTGACATGGGGACAAACATATGTGGAGCGCACGAA
>JAGCXX010000236.1 GCA_017961115.1 Prevotella sp.
GGGCATCACAGGATGGGCGCAGGTGAGCGGCAGCCGCGGCGAGACCAAGGAAATCTGGGAGATGGAAGAGCGTATCCAAAAGGACATCTGGTATATCGAGAACTGGACCTTCTGGCTCGATATCAAAATCATTCTCAAAACAGCACTCACGCTCATCATACCCGACAAAAACGAGTATTGAGCAAAAACAAACAAGAAAAGAAACACATGCGTAAAGTAATAGGAATCGGAGAAACTGTGCTCGACATCATATTCAAAAACGAGCAACCCATAGGAGCCGTACCCGGTGGCTCCGTGTTCAACGGCGTCATCTCGCTCGGAAGGGCGGGTGTCAACGCTTCGTTCATCAGCGAGGCTGGCAACGACCGCGTGGGGAAGAACATCATCAACTTCCTCAAGGAAAACCACGTCAACGCCGATGAGATACATGTATACCCTGAAAGCAAGTCGCCCATCTCACTGGCATTCCTCGATGCCAACAACGACGCCGAATACCTCTTCTACAAAGACCACAGCCACGACCAACTTGAGTTCGTATGCCCAGAGGTCAATCCCGACGACATCGTCATGTTCGGCTCATACTACGCCGTCAACCCCGTCATACGCCCACAGGTGCTCGGCTTCCTCGATTATGCACGGAGCCATGGCGCCATCCTATACTATGACGTCAATTTCAGACCGTCGCACAAGAACGACGTGATGAAAATCACCCCCAACCTGCTCGAGAACCTCGAGTATGCCGACTTTGTCAGGGGCAGTGTAGATGACTTCCGTGTGCTATACAACAAGGAAGACCCCGACAAAATCTACAATGCTGAGGTGTCGTTCTACTGCAAGAACTTCATCTGCACCAACGGCGTACACAATGTGGAACTAAGGGCAACAAGGAGCATCAAGAAAAGCTTCCCCATCATCCAGACCAATACGGTGAGCACCATCGGTGCCGGCGACAACTTCAACGCTGGCTTCATCTACGGACTGATGCGCTACGGCATCACCCGCGAGGCGCTCGACAGAGGCATCCCAGCCCGCATCTGGGATAAAATCATCCACTGGGCACAGATGTTTGCTGCCAACTGCTGCCAGACTATCTCCAACTCCATCCAACCGGAGTTCGGCGCACAGATGGCTCAGGAAGCAAAGGAAGAGAAAGACACCTATCTGGAATGGTAGTCTGACGAGTCTGACAAGTCCGACAAGTCCGACAGGTCTGACTAATCTCAATTCTAAAATCTCAATTCTAAAATCTCAAACCTCTAAAATAATGACTGAAATCACCAACAACATCTATTACGTGGGCGTCAACGACCGCAACAAGTTCCTCTTCGAGGGACTGTGGCCATTGCCCAATGGCGTGTCTTACAACTCATACCTCATCGTGGATGAGAAAGTGTGCCTCATCGACACCGTCGAGGTGGACTTCTTCACACAGTTCATAGAGAATATCCACGAGGTCATCGGCGACCGCCCCATCGACTACCTCGTCGTCAACCACATGGAACCCGACCACAGTGGGTCTATCGCACTGATACGCAAATACTATCCCAACATCCAGGTGGTGGGCAACAAGAAGACCTTCGGAATGCTCAGCGGATTCTACAACATCAGCGGAGGAGAAGTCGAAGTGAAGAATGGCGACACCCTCTCCCTCGGAGGACGTGAGCTCACCTTCGTCCTCACCCCCATGGTGCACTGGCCCGAGACGATGGTCACCCTCGATGCCGCCAACTGCGTGCTCTTCTCCGGTGATGCCTTCGGATGCTTTGGCGCACTCAACGGAGGAGTCATCGACAGCGAAATCAACTGCGACACCTTCTGGCTCGAGATGGTGAGATACTACTCCAATATCGTAGGAAAATATGGAACTCCCGTGCAGAACGCCCTGAAGAAACTCGCCGGTATACAACTCGACTACATCTGCTCCACCCATGGTCCGGTGTGGCATGAGCATATCCAGAAGGTCATCGGTATCTACGACCGGCTCAGCCGCTACGAGAGCGAGGAGGGCATCGTCATCTGCTACGGCACCATGTATGGCAACACTGAGCGCATGGCAGAGATTATCGCTGCCGCTGCCAGCAAGGCGGGCATCAAGAACATCGTCATCTACAACGTGTCGAAGACCCACCACTCCTATATCCTGCGCGACATCTTCCGCTACAAGGCGCTTATCGTGGGTGCACCGACCTACAACACAAGTCTCTATCATGAGATGGACGTGCTGCTCTCCGAAATCGCACACAAGGATATGAAAAACCGCCTCATCGGATGGTTTGGCAGTTTCGGATGGGCGAGCAAGGCGGTGGCAAAGATTCAGGAGTGGAACGACAATGCGCTGCACTTCGAGGCCGTGGGCGAACCTGTGGAGATGAAACAGGCCATCAACGCCGACTCTCGCGCACGCTGCGAGGCTCTCGGACGCGCCATGGCAGAACGCCTCATCAGCGAGCGTCCCTAATCTTTAAATTTTTCATTTTTCATTTTTAATCTTTAATCTTTAATCTTTAATTTTATTGCGTCCCACTGACTTACAATCCAAAGTCATCGCGTTTCTGCGATTCCCGCTCATCGTGCTGGTGTTGTTTATTCACTGCAACTTCACCACGTTGAGCGAGGAGTGGGCCTCATTGCCCTTCACCACCAAGTTCATCAACCTCTTCTCACAGCGCATAGCACCCATCGCCATCCCCTTCTTCTACTTCATATCGGGATACCTCTTCTTCAAGACAGGACAGTTCTCCATGGACATCTGGCTCAAGAAACTGATGAGGAGGGTGCAGTCGCTTCTCGTGCCTTATATCCTCTGGAACCTGCTCTACCTGCTGCTCTGCATCATTATCGGACTGTTCTCAGGCAAGATTCCCATTCTCGGCATACCTTTTGACAAGATGACATTCATGGATGGTCTGAAGGCGCTTTGGAACATATCACTCATCGATGGGGGAAGCGCTATGAAAGCACCCATCGCCGTGCAGTTCTGGTTCATCAGAGACCTCATAGTGGTGATGGTGTGCGCTCCCATCGTCTATTTCGCCGTCAGGTGGTTCACTGTCCTCTCCGGACGACGGCCGCTGGTGCGCTATATCCTTTTCCTCGTCGTCATCTTTGCCTTCGGCTACTGGCCCGACATCACAGGATTTGACCCGCAGTGCTGGCTCTTCTTCGCCTATGGTGCCTATTACGGCATAAGGAAGAAGGAGTTCATCGTCGCCATGCTGCCCTACGCACTGCCGGCATTCATCCTCCTGGCGGCAGTTATCGGATTGGAGCAGTGGTGGCCATGTGAGTTTATCTACCGTTTGGAATACGTCATCGGACTTGTCTTCGGTATGTCGTTTACCACCATCATGGTGCGTGCTGGTTCGTGGTACGTGCAGGACATGACGCTCTCCAACGCCAGTTTCTTCATCTTCTCCTATCATTATATGATACTGGGATTTGTCGTGCTGGTCCTGGGACATGGCTACATCATGCCCCACAACTGGTGGCTCGCACTCATCATCTATATCGCAGCTGTGGCCATCACCGTCCTCTTCGGACTTCTCCTTTACTGGCTTATGCGCACCCGACTGCCCTTCACCACCTATATCCTCATGGGAGGAAGGAGGTAATCAACATGAAAATCGGAATCTTTTGCTCTGCCAACAGTCAGATTGACCCAGACTTCTTCACACTCCCCAGGCAACTGGGCGAGTGGATTGGACAGCACCAGCATACATTAGTATATGGAGGAACTGACCTCGGACTGATGGACTGCATCGCTCATGCCGTGGCAGACAACGGCGGAAGGGTGGTGGGCATGGTGCCCTCACTCCTGCTGAAAAACGAGCATGCCAACCCCATCGACCATGAGCGCTATCTCTGTACGACACTTTCTGAGCGTAAGCAACTCATGACACAGCACAGCGATGTGTTCATCGCACTGCCAGGTGGTATCGGCACCCTCGACGAGGTGTTCTCCGTCGCAGGAGAGGGTACGCTTGCCTATCACGACAAACGGGTCATCATGTACAGCATGAAAGGATTCTGGGATCACCTGGAGAACCTTTTCTGCCATCTGCAACAAGAAGGTTTCCTCCGCGGCGACTACAGACAGCGCATAGCTTTCGCCCATAACCTCGAAGAAATCATATCTTATCTCAACTTTGGCGATTAGTCCGACAAGTCTGACAAGTCCGACGAGTCTGACAAGTCCGACAAGTCTGACTTCTCAGATAAACAAAAAAAGAGTAAAATGAGGATTTTTGACAAAAAAAGCGGAAAAATGTTGTCCGTTTCACGGAAAATGCCTAATTTTGCTAACAATATGTCAACAACTCTTTTTTATTACTAACAGAACAGCAACAACACAATGGCTACTGAGAAAATCGACCAGCTCGATAAGAAAATCCTTTGTATCCTCTCCAAAAATGCACGTATCCCGTTCAAGGATGTGGCAGCAGAGTGCAATGTGTCAAGGGCCGCCATCCATCAGCGTGTCCAGCATCTTATCGAAAACGGTATCATCACTGGAAGTGGATTTGATGTCAACCCCAAAAGCCTCGGCTATCACACCTGCACCTACGTGGGCATCACACTCGAGAGGGGAAGTATGTATAAGTCGGTTTGTGAGCGGCTGGTACATATCCCAGAAATCGTGGAGTGCCACTTCACCACCGGACCCTATACCATGCTTGTGAAACTCTTCGCACGCGATAACGAACAACTCATGGACCTGCTCAACAACCAGTTGCAGAGCATCCCTGGCGTGGTGGCGACAGAGACACTCATCTCGCTCGAACAGAGCATCAAACGCGAAATACCCGTCAGGATAGAAGACATCGAAGCATAAGCTATGGCATCCTTTGACCTCAGCACACATCTCGACAATATCTATGCCTCCTTCCCGGAGGCCAAGCAAAAACCCATCATAGGCATTACCGCCAACTTCCAGAAAGGAGAGGCGACCATGACGCAAGCCTACTACC
>JAGCXX010000237.1 GCA_017961115.1 Prevotella sp.
AATCTTTTTAAGGCATGAAACGCTCAAACGTCAGGTGGACCGTGGTGGCACTGATTTTCTTTGCCACCACCATCAATTATATCGACCGGCAAGTTATTGGTCTGCTGAAACCTTACATCCAGGATGACCTTGGATGGTCGGAGGCCGACTATGGCTATATCGTGACCGCCTTTCAGGTGGCATACGGCATCGGAATGCTGGTGTGCGGGCGGATGCTCGACAAGTTTGGAAGCAAGATAGGATACTCCATCGCCATCGTGGTATGGAGCTTGGGAGCCCTTATGCATGCTGCCGTTCGCTCCGTGACGGGCTTTGGTGCCGCTCGTGCCATCCTGGGATTAGGCGAGGCAGGCAACTTCCCTGCTGCAGTGAAGGTAATCGCCGAGTGGTTTCCAAAACGAGACCGTGCTTACGCCACAGGGTTGTTTAACTCAGGCACTACGATAGGTGCCATCATTGCACCTATCATCGTGACTGCCATCACCCTGGAATGGGGCTGGCGATGGGCATTTGTCATCACAGGTCTGTTGGGATTCTTTTGGGTCGTTGCTTGGTGGCTTATCTATGTGGCACCCGAAAAAAATCCTAAAGTGAATGCAGCCGAACTGGAGTACATCCATTCGAAAGATGAAGGCGAGGATGAGGCGGAAGCGCCTCAGGGTCGTCCCGTCACCTGGGGCGAGTTGTTCCGGCATCGGCAGACTTATGCCATTCTCTTTTCCCGCTTTGTCACCGACTGGGTCTGGTGGTTCTTCTTGTTCTGGACACCTGACTTCCTGAACAAGGTGCATGGCGTCGACCTGAAGTCTACCGTCCTGCCACTTATCATCATCTACACCATGTCGAGTATCGGTGGCATCTATGGTGGGCATGTCTCATCACAGTTCGTCCGCCTTGGGCGCTCACTTGATTTCGCCCGCAAAACCACCATCTTGCTTTTTGCTCTGTTGGTGCTTCCCCTCAATGCGGTTCCATACATCCATAACATTTGGATTGTGGTGCTGATCATCGGATTGGCAACCAGCACCCATCAGGCATGGGCATCGAATATTTTCACAATCGTGTCTGATGTTTATCCCAAACAGGTGGTGGGTTCTATGACAGGCATCAGCAGTGTGGGTGGTGCCGTAGGCGGAGCGCTTGCCTCATCGTTTGTAGGTCTCATCCTGGAATGGACGGGCAGTTACGCCACCATCTTCATGGTAGCCAGTACGATGTATTTGTTGGCATGGCTCACGCTGAAACTCTTCGTTCCCATCAAACAAATAAAATTCGAATAATATGATAGTAAAGAAGATAGAAACATGGTGGGTGCGCAGAGACAAGTGCCTGTTTGATGACAAGCGCAAAGGCAAGAGCGCCATGGACTGGGATGTGCTGGTGCTCAAACTCACCACCGACAATGGCATTGAGGGTATGGCCACAGCCTTGGCGGCACGCTCGGGCCATGTCACAGAGGCTTATATCATGGATAACATCGCCCCTGTGGTTCTTGGCCAATCTCCCTACGATAAAGAAAAAATATGGCATGAGTTATGGAACATCGACCGCCATCTCACTTTCTTCCCCGTCTATCTGCCCGGTCCGATAGATGTTGCCCTTTGGGACATCTGCGCAAAGGCAGCAGGACTGCCGCTATACCAATATTTAGGTGCCTATCGCGAGCAATTGCCTGTCTATGCCAGCGGTCTGTTCCACACGTCGGAACAGGAATACATCGACGAGGCGCTCTATTATCAGGAGCGGGGCATCAGATGCTATAAAGTGCATCCTCCAGGTCCCATTGAGACAGATATGCGCATACACGAGAATCTGCGAAAAGCCGTGGGCGACAACTTTGGACTGATGAGTGACCCGGTGGCAGAATATACGCTCGACGAGGCCATCAAAGTGGGGCGTCAGCTGGAGCGTTTGAACTACATCTGGCTGGAGGAGCCTTTCAGGGATTTCGAACTCTATAAATATTCAGAGCTGTGCAAGGCTCTCGACATTCCCATCGCAGCCACAGAGACCACAAGAGGCTGCCATTGGGGAGTGGCACAAGTCATCAGCCAGAAGGCGGCAGATATTGTGCGTGCCGATGTGTCGTGGAAATGTGGCATCACGGGCACAATGAAGATTGCCCATCTGGCAGAAAGTTTCGGACTGAATTGTGAGATACATACCACGACCATGAACTTTATGGACATCGTCAACCTACATGTGTCGTGTGCCATCCGGAATTGCAAGTGGTTTGAATACTTCGTTCCCGAAGAAGACTTCCAATTCCCAATGAAGGGATTGCTGCCCATCACTGCCGAAGGCAACATCGTCGTCCCCAAGGCTCCTGGCATAGGTGTGGAACTCGACTGGGAACTCATTCACAGCAACTGTGTGTCGTATAAAATCATGGAATTGTAATGAGGGGATTCTTGCGTAAGGATGGTCGGAAAGGCATCCGCAATGTGGTGCTGGTCAGTTATCTGGTAGAGTGTGCTCACCACGTGGCTGCCCGCATCGCCCAACACTATCAACAGGAATCGGTCCACTTGATAGGGTTCAGCGGATGTGCCCCCAATGATTATGCCGAACTCATGATGCAGCAGTTATGTACGCATCCCAATGTGGGAGCCGTGCTGCTGGTGTCGTTGGGTTGTGAGAACTTCCAGCGCAAACGACTCTTGCAAGATATCAAGGAGAGCGGGCGCTCAGCCTCTCTCATCGTCATTCAGGAAGAGGGCGGCACACTTCCTTCCATTGATAAAGGTATCAGCGAAGTGGGTGACTTCCTACGTCAGATAGCCGACACGCCCCAAGTGGATGTCGATTGGAGCGACCTCATGATAGGCACGGTCTGTGGAGGTTCAGATGGCTATAGCGGCATCACCGCCAATCCCTCCGTAGGCGCTACCTTCGACTGGCTCGCCGACCAGGGAGCCACCTGCATTTTCGAGGAGCCAGGCGAACTCATTGGCTGTGAGTCACTGCTTCAAAATCGCGCAGTCAACCCCGAATTGGGAATAAGGCTCTACAACTGTATAGTGAAGGCCGACAAGTATTACAAACAGATGGGGCACGACAGTTTCTCAGCAGGCAATGCCACCGGAGGCCTGACCACGATTGAGGAAAAGTCGCTGGGGTCCTACTGCAAGAGCGGAACACGCAGCATACAGGGACTTACTTACCCTGCAATCCCACCCACCAAGCCTGGATTGTGGATGATGGACGTTGTGCCCGACGGCGAGGCCCGATGGGGCTTCCCCAACATCAACGATAATGCCGAGATTATGGAGATGATTGCCTGCGGCTGCCATCTGATACTCTACACAACAGGGTGTGGTTCGGTGGCTGGCTCCGCCATATCGCCTGTCATAAAAGTCTGTGCAAATCCCGCCACATACCAACGTATGTCCGACGATATGGACATCAATGCAGGAGCCATTGTCACCGAGAATCTCTCATTCAGCGATATCCGTGACCAGTTGCTGCAGTGCATCCGCAAGACGGCCTCAGGACAGCCGACCAAATCGGAGGCCTTGGGCCACCGTGAATACTCATTGGGCTACAAGTCTTTTCATTGTTGTGGTGTCCCGATGACCTGACCCATCAGGCTTCTTCTTGCATGGTAGGATTACATGAATATGTGGTCCTTTTCAGTGACTTGTGTAGGTACGCCAGCCTTGCCTCCGAAATGACAGTCTTTAAGAATCACATCCTCTGTGTCATCGAAACTGATGGCATTCTTCACCTCTCCGATGGTGATATTCCGGAACTGGATGTTGCGCAATGGTTTCGCCTTGGTGCCTTGAAGGACTAATCCACCTGCACGAGCCTTGCGGCACTGAATATTCTCAACGGTAATGTTCTCGATGTCTGTGAAGAAGGTGTTGTCCAGTCCCTCACCGCCATACATGCTGGTGATATAGAACAGGTCCTCCACCTCGTCAAACACACAGTTCCTGAAAGAGATATTTCGTATAAAACCGCCACGGTCGGGGTTGGTCTTGATGTACAGTCCCCGCTTACAGTAACCCGCATAGTCACAATTCTCCACGTAGACATTCTGAACACCGGCTGACATCTCACTGCCCAGGACAACGGCATGGAGCCCTTTGAAATGACAGTTGCGGATGATGATGTTCTCAGATGGACAGGCTGCACCCCGTCCGTCATGGTCGCGTCCGCTCTTGATGGCTACGTTGTCGTCACCATTGTTGAAATGTACATCTTCGATAAGGATATTGCGACTCATTTCCGGGTCGATACCGTCGTTGTTCACCAATTTGGCATCGAAACGTATTCCTCGCAAAATGGCATTTTCCGATTGCAGCAAATGGATGCACCAAAAGGGAGAATTGGTGATGAACACATCCTCAATGGTGATGCGTTCACAATCGAACAACTGGATAAGGTGAGGCCTAAGAAAGTCGTCTTTGCCGAAATTGCGTTTTGAAACAGGTGTTCCGGCATGGTTCATGTCACGGGAGCGCTGTTGTGCAGGCTTCTGCAAACTCCGCCAAGTGGCAAACGTGGTCATGGCATTGCCGTCGATAGTCCCTTTGCCGATGATGCTTACATCGTGAAGTTGGTAACCATAGATGAATGGCGAATAGTTTTGCAGAAAGGTGCCTTCCCACGAAGTCTTGACGGCAGGCAGATAGTATTCAGGTTCTGGCGCGAATTTTAGCGTGGCTCCCTCCTGAATTTCCAGGCACACATTACTTACCAGATGCAAGGGGCCTTTTAAATAATAGATGCCTGCCGGAACCACGATGCGTGCACCTCCCTGGCGCGCAGCCTTTTTAAATGCCTTTTGAAAAGCAGGCAGACAGTCGGCCGTGCCGTTTCCTTTGGCACCCATCTTCTGGATGTTGATGACAGATTCGGGGATTTGCGCGCCCGTGATTTGGCTGAGGATAGCATCACGTTGACTGTCGTTGGCAAAACTGTTGATGGTTGCCGTCAACCAACAAAGCAACAGGAAGACTCGTTTGTATGTCATATTGGAATGGTTGTATTGTAGGTCACTTAGGTATCGTTGAGGTTATATCTGTCATCCTTGTCGGGCTTCAATGAGAGGTTTGTCCCAATATATTGTTCCGTTGGTTTCTTTGGCCAGTGAGTCGGCTTCTTCTTGTAAGGTTTCCATCAACTGCTGCTCACGTTTTTTCGACCTTCGTCCTTTAGCCTCAAACAGCACTTTGGAGAAATAGGCATCATAGGAAATTGCAAAATCATCCTCTGAGACATGAGGGAAGAAAGAAACCGCCACCTCATATTTGATTTGTCCTTCCTCGGATGTCGCAATCAACATCACTGAAGCAGCGTGGCGTTCAATCCCGTTGAATGTGCATTCAGCGGCAAAATACTGTAGATAAACATTGACTGTAGCCATAGCTTAAGCGTAATTGTTCATGGTGTTACGTTATTTATTTTGCAAAAATACTATTTTTTAATTGAATGGTGATAAAAAACATAAAGAATCAAATAGACAACATGTATGACTGTTAGCCCGCAGTTGTCACCTTTCTCCATCCCAATAAGGCATGTCCCGTTTTTTATGTGTTCCATCCCACCCATTATACAGTTTATCGCATGGTTGTTGTCATTTTTTTTGAAAAAAAACTCCAGTCTGAGAGAATTGTTGTAACTTTGCCCATGACCTATTTTATCAACGAATAGGATTCTTTTGTCGGATTTTATCCTTTTGGAGCATCACCTCCATGCAATCAGGACCTAATAATACAATTAAGAATAAAAATGGAAAGTCGCATTACAAGGGAAGCAGCCTGGGAGCTGCTGAGAAAGTACAACAAAGACCCTTTTCACTTGCAGCATGCACTGACGGGGGAGGGGGTCATGCGCTGGTATGCCGGGCAACTGGGCTTTGCCGACGAAGTGGATTTCTGGGGAATGGTCGGGCTGTTGCACGACATCGACTTTGAGCTGTATCCAGAGGAGCATTGTCTCAAGGCACCCGAACTGCTGCGTGAATGAGGCGTGGGTGAAGATATGATTCACGCCATCTGCAG
>JAGCXX010000238.1 GCA_017961115.1 Prevotella sp.
CGAGGAGGATGTCAACTACGACACCAACCCATACAATGGCGACCTGCAGTTCAATGCCATCCAGGTGATGAAGGAAGGCGGCGTGAATGAGACACTTTACGAGTCGTTTATCGGAAAAGGCAACATCACGCTGAAGAACCTGGTCAAAGGTCTCCGTGTGAACCTCAGCGCAAGCCGCCGTGCAGGCTTCTACAGTGGGCGCAGCGAGAGGCATTACCTGATATGGTATGGCATGACAGGAGACAACAAACGACAGGACTACAACTCACCCAACCAACTCTACCGCATCAAGAACAACGATTACCACGACCTGTTTGAGGCCACTGTGAACTATGAGTTTGATATTCAGAAGATGCACAATTTCAAGTTCCTTGCCGGCACCAGTTACGAGAACTACCGTAAGGACGAAATGAGTGGCACGGCAAAGAATATGAACTCCAACGATTTCTATTCCTTCAACTATTACGACGCCTCTGTAGCCACCAACACCAGCATTGCCGACAAAATCGAGCCATGGTCGATGATGTCATATTTCGGCAGGTTCAACTACAATTACAACGAGCGCTACCTCTTTGAGGCCAATATCCGTTATGACGGCAGTTCACGACTGGCACCATCGAAGCGCTGGAAGGCCTTCCCATCCGTTTCAGCAGCATGGCGCATCAGCCAGGAGCCATGGTTCAAAGTCGGCTTCATCAGCAACCTGAAGTTGCGCGCATCATGGGGACAATTGGGCAATGGAGCCATCCTCGGACTCTACGACTACATTCCCACCATCGCACAGAGTACAGTTTACATGGGTGAAAAGTCATACTATCAGAGCCAATTGGCATCCAAGGACAAGACCTGGGAGACCATCGAGACCACCAACCTGGGTATTGACCTCGGACTGCTCAATGGCCGTCTGAGCGCCAGTTTTGACTACTTCTGGAAATACAACAACGACATGCTCTCTTCATTGCAGCTGCCCCACACCATCGGTATCGGCATCCCGCGCGTCAATGTAGGCAAGCTGAAGACCTGGGGCTGGGACTTCGAGGTCAAATGGAACGACAAGATTGGAGATTTCCGCTATCAAGTCGCTTTCAACATCTCCGACAGCAGCAACAAACTGGTGGAGTATGACGGTGCAGACGTGATTACGGCAGGCAATGTCAGTCTGCTCGAAGGATATGAGATGAACACCATCTGGGGCTATGCCACCGACGGCTACTGGTCGAGCAAGGAAGAATACGACAAGTATAAAGCCGACCATCCTGGTTTCAAGACCTTCAGTGACGGAAAGATTGGAGCGGGCGACGTGAAGTATATCACCCAAGGCGAACCCGACCATCAAATTGGAGCTGGTGACGGAACGAAAGAGAACCATGGCGACCTGGTGTACCTTGGCAACAGCAACGGCCGTTACCTCTACGGACTGAACCTCAGTGCACAGTGGAAGGGCTTCGACCTTGCAGTCATGTTCCAGGGAGTAGCCAAGCGCAAGGTCCTCATCGACAGCGAGGCTATCGCACCTTTCGCCCGTACCTATCAGATGCCTTGGACCATCCATCGCGATTACTGGACAGAAGACAATCCCGATGCCATGTGGCCGCGCCTTTACAACTACAATGGCGACTGGTTCAATTTCCAGCCCTCCGACAAATGGATACAAAACGCAGCTTATCTGCGCTTGAAGAATATCACATTGGGATATACAGTCCCCATCTCGAAACGATATATAGAGAAGCTGCGTTTCTACGTCTCCGGTTCAGATGTTTGGGAGCACTCCGACATGCTGAAGGTGTTTGACCCTGAGTCGGGCAACAACGTAGGACGTAACTACTACCCGTTCTTCCGCACATGGGCATTTGGCGTGAACATCACACTTTAGGAATGGCAGTCATCAATTATTAAAAGCGTTAAAAACAGAAGAATTATGAAACGATATCATTTCAAATCAATATGCTTCATCAGCGTTGTCTGCTGCGCCACAGCTCTCACCAGCTGTGAACTCGACAGGGAACCCGAGACCGTGTTGGCCGACAACACTTTCTGGAAGAGCGAAACCGACTTGAGGGGTGCCTGCAACAAGCTGTATGTAGACCTTCCCGGCTTCGACCACGACAGGAGAGCCGACGACATCGTAGGCAGTTCGCCCAACTCCACATCCAACGGCAACTGGAGCGTACCCGCCACTGCCGGTGACTGGACCAACCCCTACAACAAGATTGGAGTTTGCAACAACATCATTACCAAATGCGCAAGTGCTCCCCTGAGTGATGCCCAGAAAAACAGATGGATGGCAGAGGCATATTTCTTCCGTGCCTACCATTTCTTCGACCTGGTGAAGAAGTATGGTGATGTACCCCTCATCCTGAAGGCATTTGACTCTACCGAGGACCCCGACATCAAGATGGCACGCACACCACGCGAGCAGGTCATTCAACAATGCTATGAAGACCTGCGCTTTGCCGAGCAGTGGCTGCCCGATATCGACAATGTGAGCAGCAGCACCGACTGGGGACGAGTGTCCAAATCAGCCGCAAGAGGCATGTTGGTCCGCATCGGTCTCTACGAGGGCACATTCACCAAATACCACTCACTGAGCGGTGGTGACAGCAAAACCCACCTGAAAGTAGCCATTGATGCTGCCGAGCGCTTGATCAACAGCGGGAAGCACTCCCTCTACCCAGATTTCCAGAAACTGTTCTACTTCGATGGCGAGGGAAGAAACAACAAGGAAAACGTATTTGTGAAAGTATACGGCCCCAACGGAGCCGGAGCCACCATCACCCATGGCAATTCACGTCAGCTTGAGAACGGTGTCAGTCTGACCCGCCAGGCCGTCGACCAGTTCCTTTGCACCGACGGTCTACCCCGCGAGAAGAGTCCGCTTGCCGTCATTCCCGAGACCCAGTATGACGATGTCTTCGTCAACCGCGACCCAAGACTGGGCATGACCATCTACCACACCAAGGAAGAAGCCTACAAGGGCGGATATCAGCCGTTCAGCAACCAGCACGGCTATGGCTACGGTCTCAAGAAAGGCTTCATGCTCGATGAGTGGACAACCAACAGCAAGGAGACTGTCGACAAGATGATTATTCGCTACGCCGAGGTGCTCCTCTCTTATGCTGAGGCACTCTACGAATACAACGGCAGCATCACTGACGGCCAACTCGACCAGACCGTGAATGCCATCCGTGCCCGAGCTGGCTTCGACGCCAAGCTCAGCAACTCCTTCGCCTCATCCAACGGCCTCAATATGCTTGAAGAAATCCGTCGTGAGCGTCTCGTGGAGTTCATTGACGAAGGCCTGCGCTACAACGACATCATCCGTTGGAAAATCGCAGAGAAAGTGCTGCCGGTCGATATCCTTGGCTTGAAATACAGCGAAGCTGACACCAGTACGAAGCGTGAGGACATCCAGTCCCGTCTCACCTCAGAGGGTGGTATGTTTAAAGGCAAGAAGGTGACAGACCAAGCAGACATCTATGTGATTGAAGAGGCATCCACACGCAATTTCAATCCCAGCCGTGACTACTATTATCCTATCCCCACATACGAGATTGCCACATCGGATGGAAATGTCGTACAAAACCCAGGATGGAACTAATGGAACACCAAGAAGCGAAAAGCAATCCCATTAAGTACTTGCATTCTTTAAACCGATTAATAAAAAACGAAATATGAAAAGTAATATATTCAAACTGATGAGTCTGGTCTGCCTGCTGTGTGGCGGTATGATGCTCACTGCTTGCGACGACGATGACTGGGGCAACGACAATGCAGAGAAGATGAACGAGTTCTTCTTCGGCTTCCAGGACTGGGGAACCCTTAAAAATGACGTGACGTTCTCTGTCAACCAAGGAGGCACCATTGAGATTCCAGTTCAGTTCTGGTGCTCAGGCACTCGCTCTTTCGATGCAGAATCGTTCTATTATGTCGACAGCAAACTCGCATTGGGAACTGATTATCAGATTGCTGACGCCAATGGCAATCCACTGTCACAGAATGAAAGAGGAGCCTTTGTGATGAAATGGAACCTGACCAGTCCGGACGCCACCAACAACCATCGGGTTCAGAACATCTATTTCAAGGCACTCAATGGTGCCAAAGGCGATGTGACATTGATGACTTTCGACCCGAAGGATGTCGACGATGCAGGAAAGATTAAAATATCCAATGCCTACACCCCCAACAACATCACCGGACAATATGAGGTGCATGCCTTCACCCAGAACTACAAGGTAAAAGTAACCATCAAATAAGCTAAAAGAAAATGAGGAGAGGTTTAGTAATAACAACCATCCTGATCGCATCATTCATGACGGCAAGTGCGCAGTCCATCTGGGACAAAGCGCATCTTGCCCGAGTGAAGGAGTCGCTCGACAGGCCAGTCTATGCAGCCGCCTACAAGCAGCTGCTCAGCGATGCCGACCGCAGGTTGGCTGCCGAGCCGGTATCAGTGATGATGAAAGAGAAAACGCCAGCCAGTGGCGACAAGCACGACTACATGAGCCTCTCGCGCTACTTCTGGCCAGACCCGTCGAAGCCCGATGGTCTGCCTTACATCTCGCGCGACGGTATCTCTAACCCAGAACTGGAACGCTACGACCGCAACCGTCTCTCAACGATGGCCAACGGTGTCACCACCCTCTCACTGGCATGGTATCTGAGTGGTGACGAGAAATACGCCAAGAAGGCTGTGGAATATCTGAAAGTGTGGTTCCTCAACAAAGACACACGCATGAATCCTAACCTGAACTACGCACAGGTGGTACCCGGAAAGTTTGACAACCGAGGCCGCTGCTACGGAGTCATTGATGCCTATTCTTTTGTAGAGATGCTCGAAGCCGTGCTATTGCTTGAGCAGTCGAAGGCATTCAGCAAGAAAGACCAAAAGGCACTCCGGGCTTGGTTCACCACGTTTTTAGAATGGATTCTGACCAGCAAGCAAGGCATCGAGGAAGGAGAACAACGCAACAACCACTCCATTGCACACGATGTGCAGGTGATAGCCTATGCATGTTATGTGGGAAACCGAAAGGTGGCAGAGCAATATATCCGTGATTTCCCCGAGAAACGCATGTTTCAACAAATAGAGCCTGATGGCCGTCAGCCACAGGAACTGCGCCGCACACTGGCCTTCGGCTATTCACAGTATAATCTCTCGCACATGATAGACGTGTTCAGAATGGCACAGCACTTGGGCATCAAGATAGACGACGCCACTTCTGCCGAGGGAGCCAGTTTTTACAAGGCCATGGACTTCCTGCTGCCCTATGTGGGTGTAAGCGTCGACAAGTGGCCGTATCAGCAAATCAGCGAGTGGGACTATAAGCAAAACGAGTTTTGCAAAGACCTCTACCGAGCTTGGATGCTCAACCCACAACGAACCGACTATCTGAATGCCTCCAGGAGCCATCTGAGGATGAACTGGAATGACCGCTTCTTCCTGCTCTACTATGAGCCAGATGAAAGCGACGATGCCTTTGCCTCCGCCGATATGCAGTTGCGCTATCAACTGGAGTGTGTGAAGGAAGGTCGGAAAAATGGAGCTGACAAGCAAAAGCTGATGCCCCGCAGCGTGGAGAGAGACGGCAGTCTGCGACTTGTGGGCGAGCGCGATTGGTGTTCTGGTTTCTTCCCCGGCATGCTTTGGCTGATGTATGAGTACAGCCATGACCGTTTCTGGCGCGAGCAGGCAGTGAGCAACACCTGGCTCATCGAGAATGTGAAGCACCACAACGGCACCCATGACCTCGGTTTTATGATGGGCTGCTCGTTTGGCAATGGCTGGCGGCTCACCCATGAAGAGTCGTTCCGTGATGTGTTGCTGCGCTCCGCAAAAACCCTTGCCACACGATACAACGAGAAAGTGGGGTGCATCCGTTCATGGAACTGGGGAACACCCGACCGATGGAAATACGCCGTTATCATCGACAACATGATGAACTTGGAACTGTTGTTTGAGGCATCTCGGCTCACTGGCGACAAGAAATATTACGAGATGGCTGTCAGCCATGCGACAAAAACGATGGAGAACCATTTCCGCGATGACTACTCATCGTATCATGTTGTCGACTACGACCCAGAGACAGGCGAGGTCATCAAACGCATCACCCATCAGGGCCTCTTCAACGAATCGGTATGGAGCCGCGGACAGGGCTGGGGACTCTATGGCTTCACCATGTGCTACCGCTACACCCATGACAAAGCCTATCTGGAACAAGCACAGAAGATAGCCGAGTTTTGGATGTCGCTGCCCGACATGCCAGAAGACCTGATTCCCTATTGGGATATGCGCGACCCCGCCATCAAGACAGGAGTCGGTCCGGCACTGGATGGCGGCTGCCCCCGCGATGCCTCAGCAGCAGCTATTATCGCCTCTGCCCTTTACGAATTAGCAACTTACGTTGGGACAGAGAAAGCCATCAGCTATCGCAGTTATGCAGACAAAATCATGCATTCCCTGGAGACCGCCTATCAGCCAGAGCCGCACACCGCACAGGGATTCCTGCTACTCCACTCCACTGGCAACTATCCTGCGAAAGATGAGATAGACGTCTCAATCAACTATGCAGACTATTATTATCTTGAGGCTTTACTGAGAAGAAAGGCCTTCAAGGATTCTCAATAGTGTGGAACGGGGGAAGGGTGACTTTTTATCTTTTAGGTTAGAAGTAAATTACAAATCAAATGTTTCACAGTTTGAAAAAATGGTTAAGTATTAGGTTAAATATGAAGAGATCGTTATTTTTCTTTCTGTTGCCCTTCATCCCGTTTCTTTTCAACCACCCATCCGTGGCTCAGCCGACAGACACCGTCAGGTTGAGTCACGGATGGCAGTTTATACGCCAGGACATGGCCAACGCATGGGAAGTGTGGCGACCAGTCAAGGCAGGCAAGCCAGAGAGTGTGCCCCTATGGCAGGAAGTCACCCTACCCCATTGCTATAATGCCCTGGATGCAGTTGACCCAGACGTCAACTACTACCAAGGTGCGGCATGGTATCGTACGCACATCAAGGTGGAGAACCCCTATCCACAAGGCCGCACTTGGCTTGAGTTTGAAGGCAGCGGACAATAGACCGATGTGTATGTGGGACAGCAAAAGGTGACTTCTCACGTGGGAGGATATGACCGCTGGCGGGTAGACA
>JAGCXX010000031.1 GCA_017961115.1 Prevotella sp.
TGTGAACGTTGAGCGGAATAGGGCTTACAAGAAACTAAAAATACTCTTGCAGGATTGCTTCTGACCAATCATTAATTCATCAAGTAACAAAATCCTCAGTTAGCAAATAACAAAACGACAAAAGACAATACACTATGGAACTAACTAACAACCTATTGTCAGCATACGCAGAGGGAAATGTCTCCAAAGAAGAAAGGGAGGCTGTCAGAAAATACCTGACAGAACACCCTGAGGAAATGGAATCCATCATGATTATGATGGACAATGACTACGAGTTGGGGACCGACCTTCCGGTCTCCTCCGACAAGCCTTTCGACACACTGCTGTCTGAAATGCTGGAAAAAGTGATGGAAGCCGAACCGGATGAAGCAAGTGAGACCATGGACTGCGACATTCTCCCTATGATGGAGATGGCGGCTCAAAACACCGTGGACAACCAATGCGTCATACGGTGTGAGGGTCTGGCAATGAGGCATTTCGGAATCGACATAAGCGATGAGACAATAATGGAAAGAGCACGTGAAATGGGATGGCTGAAGGCTGAAGGCATCGCGCTACACTTAATCGGAACACTTTGCGGGGAAAAGGGTCTGAGCATTTCACACCAATTCGGATGCAAAATCAAGGATATCGAGGCTGCCATCCTGGCGGGGAACATCGTCATCGCTGCCATTGACGGAAACGAACTGACAGGCAACCGCGCTGCAGAGAGAAGAAAGGACAAAGAACTAGGATCAACACCAAACCATGCCGTAGTAGTATGCTCCGTCACTGACAAAGAGGTGACCATCACCGACCCTGGGTCCACACAAGAGACCGATACCTATCCATTAGAGCAATTCATCGACGCTTGGGCTGACTCCTCCAACTATATGACCGTCATCAGTAACGGTGAGGAGTATGACCCCCATCCCATCGACCTCTCTGACGTAGAGATATCAGACGAGTTGTTGGAACTGAGAGAGGCCATAGCGGAACAGGCACATGAAGTGTGGGCGCTCAATAGGAAAAGAGAGGGATGGACATATGGACCTGTGAGGGATGACGAAAAAAAACACAACCCAGACATGGTGGCATACAACCGCCTTCCAGAATCAGAAAAGCATTATGACCGCGAGATGGCCATCCACACCATCAAATTGGTCAAGAAACTGGGATGGGACATCATCCGCAAAAAAAAGTAAATTGATTAATCTTCTTGTTTGATTTTGATATATTTTCCCATTTCATTCTCTCTATTAAAGTATCTAACCAATTTTTTGAAAAAATGGAAAAGGAAAACATGTACACACCAAAACCCATCGACACATCAGACATCATATTGCCTGAGAATCTGACCGAACTAGCAGAGCAACTCGCCAAAAACGTCCATGAAGTATGGTCACAAACACGGATGGAACAAGGATGGACCTATGGTGAGAAGAGAGATGACCAGCAGCTGAAACACCCTTGCCTCATTCCCTATGAGGAACTGCCTGAAAGTGAGAAACTATATGACCGCAACACATCACAACAGACACTGAAACTAATCATAAAATTGGGATTCAGAATCGTGAGAGAGGAATAACAGCCACAAATCACCTATGATAAGCGATAGGAAACGTGCTACAATACAATAGGTTTAAAAACATAAATCTTTAAACTGATCTATGACTTGTCCAAACTGCCAATCCACCGACCATCAGCCCGAGGCAAAATATTGCTGTCATTGCGGTGCCTCACTGACAGGAAGGGAATGCCCCATCTGCCACTCTACCGACCACCTACCAGAAGCAAAATTCTGTTTCCATTGTGGTGCATCCCTTCCTTTTGAGGAGTGCCCTACCTGCCACTCCACCGACAATTTGCCTGAGGCCACGTTCTGCAGCCATTGTGGTTCGTCACTGAACAAGAACAAAGAGGAATTTCCAAGTGATGAAACCGCATCCAAACCCGCACACTTATCACCAGTTATCAATCAACTTATTGACAATATGGTTGAAGTGAAGGGAGGCACCTTTTTCATGGGAGCCACCTCCGAACAAAAGGACGATTGTGAGAATGATGAAATGCCTGTTCATCAAGTAACACTCTCCACCTTCTCCATAGGCCGTTATCCGGTTACTCAAAAGGAATGGAAAGAAGTAATGGGCACCAACCCTTCTATTTTCGAAAGAAACGATCAACCGGTAGAGAATGTTAGTTGGGATGACTGCCAAGAGTTCATCCAAAAGCTCAATAAATTAACCGGAATGAATTTCCGCCTACCCACAGAGGCTGAATGGGAATTCGCAGCACGTGGTGGAAAAGAGTCTGAAAACTTCATATATAGTGGAGATGATGACCTTGATGAGGTTGCTTGGTTTTATGAAAACAGTGGTGACGTATGGGCGGATGAAGATGAGTGGAGTGAGGACCATTTGGAAGAGTATCAATGCAGGCCCCAACCCGTAGGACAGAAAATGCCAAATGAGTTGGAACTATACGATATGTCCGGCAATGTATGGGAGTGGTGCAGTGACTGGTATGGCAGGTACGACTCCTCTTTCCAAACCAACCCAACAGGACCTGAGACAGGCTCATATCGCATTAAACGTGGTGGTGCCTGGTACAACAAAGCTGAGAGCTGCCGTGTCTCATACCGCGGAAATGCTAACCCTACAGATAAAGAATGCCATACTGGCTTCCGACTTGCTCTGTGATTTTTGACTCCACACATACTTTAAAGAACTCAACAATGAAATGTCCAAACTGCAATGCCACAGACCACCAACCAGAGGCCAAGTTCTGCCTTCACTGCGGTGCTTCGCTGATAGCCATACGATGTCCCAAGTGTGAAGCGGCCAACCACAATCCCAAAGCAAGATTCTGCCTTCGCTGCGGTACCCAATTGGTAAGAACAATAAATACAAGTGTTAATGTATTTGGAAATGGTACTCCCATATTCACTCCAGATGGTGTGGAAGCCATCAACCTCGGGTTGCCATCGGGGTCCATTTGGGCTTCCTGCAACGTGGGGGCCACCAAGCCAGAAAACATTGGCGACTACTATGCCTGGGGGGTGACGGAAGAGGATGAACAATATGACTGGAGTACCTACATTCACTGCAATGGATCAGCCAACTCTTGCCGTGGACTCGGTCAGAGCATCAGTGGGACAGAATACGATGTAGCGCATATAACATGGGGAAAAGACTGGCAAATACCTACCCTTGAGCAATTATATGAACTCCACCATCTATGCTCTTACGAGTGGACCACCCTCAACGGCGTTAAGGGAGGCAAGTTCACTGGTCCTAACGGCAACAGCATTTTCCTGCCTGCCGCAGGATACTATGATGGTGACGACCTCACCAACTATGGTTCTCATGGTTATTATATTGCAGGTACACAGGGTTCCAACTACGACGGAAGGTGTTATATTCTCTCATTCTTCAATGGTTACGCACACTGGACCAATGAAAACTACCGGTGCAACGGTTTTTCTGTCCGTCCCGTCACAAAACCCATAAAAGTATGGATTAGAGGTGATGAATGAAAACCAATTTGTCTGTAGGCAAATCATCCTTCATCCCTCATCCCTCATCCTTCATCCCACCAGAGATACCCTCTCATCTGGTGGTGATGGGAATGACATAGAACTTTCTGTTCAACTTGAAATCGAGCATCCACTGGTCGAGAACGATGTGGTCGTCAAGAGCCTTGATGCGGAGCGTATGGGCACCTTTCTTCACCTTGACTGGCGTTGCCTTCAGCGCCTGACCTCGCAGCACATTTTGTTTCCAAACTTCAGAACGAAAAGGTTCCTTCAATGAGATGACGATTGGCTCTTGGTCATCAAAAGTCACCTGATATCGCAAATCACCTCGGTCATTGGGTTGTGTCGGTATCATCGCCGTATATAGCACGGCATCGCCTTCTTGCTCCCTTTTAAACTCATAAGTCACCTCACCGCCCTTGGGTATGGCGACGGCATTCATCGAGTGACCCAGCATCTGGATGCTCTGCACCCCTTCTGTTGCCGAATGATAACGGTAGGCATTGCGGGCTACTGCATCTTCGGGAAACACAGGATGGGTAAGCAAGAAACCATATCCCGGCTGATAGTCTGCTGGTGGCAGGTATGGTAAAATTGGCGGATTGAAAACATTAAGGTCACGAGGCATCATGTTCATAAGACCTTTCCACTTCCCATTGGCAAGACTGTCGTTATAATATGCCGTGAGTTGCTGGATTTCACGATAAGCCTGTATGGCACGTGCCGATGCCAGTTTCATATATCCCTCCCGATTCTCCATCGACTCGCCTGTCTGCCCCAAATACTTGGAACGGGCCTTCTGCGCCTCAAGCATTTTCACTGCCATGGCACGTGCTGCATATATAGGATACTTGACAGCAGCAAAGAAGGCGTCCTTCAACTCAGGGCGGACCAGGGCCTCGGCTTGGGCAACCCACACGCAAATATGCTCATAGTCGGACAAGTAATGAAACAACTCACCGTCAAACTCCGTCAGCGAGAACTCTGTATCGACAACTTGCGAGCGGCCTCGCGGATAGGCCTTGCGGTCGGCCATCTCCACCTGTGTCCAGCCCATGAATTCTGGTTTTCGGATGCCGCAGAGGCGATAGAAATCACGCATGACAGGGAAGAGCAGCTTGCCAACCTCATCTCCAAACTGTGTGCAAAGCCAGCGCTCCAGATGCTGATTGAGCGTTGTCGGACCGATTCGGTCCATATCCCAAGCCATGTCCATGAACAGTTCCAAATCGTAGGCCGCCACCTTCACATCGTGCACGTTGACAATCCACACCCTGCGGCAGTTATGGTCGTAAGCCGCCTTCATCTCATTGTATATCAACCCTGGTTGGGTGGTGGTCAGCCACAGATAGTCGTGCGGACGGCCCCAATAACTGAGATGATAGTAGACACCTCCCCCACCGCTCCGCTTCTGTTGCTCAGAATCCGAGAGACGGGTCATATAACCATAGTTGTCATCACACCACATCAGCGTCACATCATCGGGCACACGAAGTCCGCTCTCCATGATTTCCAACACCTCCTTATAAGGGATGAACACTTGGGGGACGCGCTCTACATGCTTGTCGTAATACTGACGGATAAGTTCCCGTTGGTCATCAATAACCTGCTGAAGACCAGCCAATTTCTCTTCCTTGGTACTTACACCCTCCATCGAACCATCATGGATGCCTCGCATGCCGATGGTGAACAGTTCCTCGCTGCCTTTCACCTGTTGGAGCCGCTCTGCCCAATACTGCCTCACCTGCTCACGGTTACTGATGTAATTGTAGGCACCACGCTTCTTCGTATCCCACTCTGCCACATTGTTCCTCAGCAGCGGTTCGCAGTGGCTGGTACCGATGAGGATGCCACATGAGTCAGCCATCTCCTTATTGCCTTTGATGGTGAAGAAACCAGGCGTTCCCTCATGCATCGCCGGCCAGATGGTGTTGGCACGCAAGCGCAGCAGCAGTTGGAAGATGGCCTTGTAGGTTTTGGGGCCAATCGCTCCAAATAGTTTGGTGGGTTCATAATTTTTCCATGCCCAGTTGCGAAGACTCCAGTCCTCGTCGTTGATAAAGATACCACGGTAGGTTACGCTTGGTGTATGCTCCATCTGAAAATCACTGTCGATGGTCAGCCGGCTGCGTCGCTCAGGCACCACATCGCCCCACCATACCCATGGCGAGACGCCTGCCATGCGGCTAAGTTCCAAAATTCCATAGGCAGTTCCGCGACCATTATGGCCCTCTACCAAAATTTGTCCTTGGCGGTTGACGCTCAGTCGGAATCCATCGTCCGTTCCTTTGCCTTGTACGATACGGATGGTTGCTTTCTTACTTGCCACGGCCATCTGCCCTGTCACCTGCTGCATATCATCACAAAACATCTGGAGGGCTGTCTTCACCACGGGGTCTACATGGCCCACGACCTGATAGGTCACGGCATGTTGGCCATCATACCAAATGATGTCTTTGGCAAAAATTTGTCTTGAAGGCAGAAATACCATCATCAACAACAATATAGCCGTTTGTTTCATACTGTTTTTCCTTTGTCAATCATATTGGCGCAACCATTGCCAGGGCAAATCTCTTTAACTTACATGACTTGAACTACTTGATATACTTCACTTTCGAGAAATCACGAGGTTTTGCGTCGGTCTGCTCATCAGGATAGCCGATGGCGATGATGTAGTTCAACTTATAGTCGGCTGGGATTTCAAGGCGGTCAATGAAGAATTTAGCCTTCTCGTTGGATACCAGCCATCTCACAGGTCCTCCGAGACAGCAGGTGCCAAGTCCCATGGATTGTGCGGCAAGCATGATGTTCTCGCCCAGCAATCCGGCATCCAAATCACCACCCTTTTCTGGTGTGCAAACGCAGATGAGATTCGGTGCATTGCGGAACATATTCTTGAAATCCTTGTCACGTTTCACCTGTTCGGCATTTTCCTTTTTGTATACCTCGTTCACATCGGCAATCAGTTGCTGGTCTTCCACTACGCGGACTATCCACGGCTGGCGGTTCATCCCGCTTGGCGCATTGATGCCGGCACGGACAATGATGTCCAATTTCTCATGTTCCACCGGTTTGTCGAGATATTTGCGGATGGAACGTCTTGCCATGATGTTGCTGATGACGGGATTCACTTCAATCTGTATGTCAGCCTCTATGTCACTCATCTTGTCCGTCGGCTCGTAGCGTTTGAGCACCCTTCCGTCACGGCTGACAAGAAACTTGGTGAAATTCCACTTGATATCGGCTTTCTTGTCATAGTCGGCATCCTGTCTGCGAAGCATTCCGTCCATCATCTTCCCTCTCTCATCTGTCACGTCGAAACCACCGAAACCTTTCTGGGATTTCAAATACACATATAGAGGATGCGCGTTGGCTCCGTTCACCTCTATCTTGTCAAACTGTGGGAAATTGATGTTGAAGTTGATTGTGCAAAATTGGTGAATCTCCTTGATTGTTCCCGGTGCCTGCTCACCAAACTGATTGCAGGGGAAGTCAAGAATCTCGAAACCCTCCTTGGAATACTTCTCATATATTGCCTCCAATTCTTTGTATTGAGGGGTGAATCCACATCGAGTGGCGGTGTTGACAATAAGCAGCACCTTACCTTTATAGTCAGAGAGTGATATCTCACGGTCTGCATCATCCTTCACCTTGAAGTCATAAATACTCTGTGCCGACAGTATAAGCGCACTCATCATTGCCATGAGGCAGAAAAATAGTCTTTTCATGTCCAAATTGTTTTAGGGGTTATTTTCTTTACTCATCGACAAAGATACGAAAAAACCTGAAATCACATGACTTCATGTCGGGAAATCACATATTTTTTCTTCATTCTTTTCTTTTTTTCTTCGTACCTTTGCCTACGTTTTTATCACTAAACTAGTTTTTCACTCAATGTACAAACCAGGATTTTTGAAGCGCGAGGTCATCGTCTTCCGACAGTTCAAGCGGAAGGGATGGGCGCTCTTTGCCTGCCTGGGACGTGAGGTCGTCATCTCCGTACTGAGCGTGGCTACGCTTTCATCAACGAAAGCCGCCTGCATCAGCAACATGATGTGGCGCACCGATACCGCCCAGGTGCCAAAAGAGATATGGCTGGGCGACGTGGGCGTCACCGGCTCTCGCGCTCCGCTGACGCAGAGTCAGGCGGCGAGAATGGTAACTGTACTGAGCCATGACGACATTGCGCAGGCGGCAGTACAAAGTGTCAACGATTTGCTGAAGTTGGCTGTAGGCATCGACGTACGCCAAAGAGGAGCGCTTGGCTCACAGACCGACATCTCCATCCGAGGCGGCACACAGGAGCAAATCACAGTACTGCTTAATGGCATCAACATCTGCGATCCACAAACGGGTCACAACGTGATGGATCTTCCCTGTCAACTCGACGAGATAGTCCGTGTCGAGGTGCTTGAAGGTCCCGCAGGACGAGCCTATGGCACCTCATCGCTCGTGGGAGGCATCAATATAGTAACCTCGTCAGGAGATAACTACATGGCAGATGGTAATGGACGAAAGCTAAAGAGTGACATCATAGTGGAAGGAGGCTCTTTTGGTTATGCCAAGGCAGCCCATATCACAAATCTTTCCATCCATTCTCAATCATCATTTACTTTCAACCAACAGCTCAGCTCCAGTTACCAGCGCAGCGATGGCTTCAGTCGCTCTAAGGCGGGCAAACTAAACACAGACTATAGCGGTTTGAAGGCATTTTACCAAGGCAAGTTTGGCAACAAGCAGATGACAGTCCGATGGCATGCAGGCATCTCCGACAAAGGATGGGGTTCCGGCACTTTCTATGCCACACCACGCTGGCAAGCCGATGACCAATATGAGCACACGACGAAAATATTCACGGCTTTGCAAGCCAATACGAAGTTGTGGATAATCAATATCCGTCCCTCCATTTATTGGAACCAATACCGCGACCGTTATGAGGGCTATCGCAATCGTCCTGACTTAATGAAATTCAATCATAACAAGACCAACATATATGGCATCAACCTCAACAGTTATTTTGACTGGAAGGCTGGCCGCACAGCCATTGGTGCAGAAATACGCAATGAGGACCTTGTAAGCGGCAACCTTGGCGAACCCCTATCCAGTTCTGAGCAAGATGCACAGGGCACAGCCTCAAAGTATTCACGGGGCATCAACCGCACCAACCTCTCAGCTCACATAGAGCACAACGTGCTGCTTCGCAGACTGACACTCTCGGCGGGCGTAATAGCAGCCAAGAATACTTGGAGCAATGCCGACTGGAAACTATTTCCTGGCATAGACGTGAGTTACCTGCTCTATGAGTCAGACCATTCGCCGCTCAGCATCAAACTCTTCGCCTCCTATAATACATCATTGCGTCTGCCATCATTTACGGAGATGTACTACAAACTTCAGGGTTATGCAGCCGACCCTCACCTGAAGCCTGAGGAGATGCAAGCGCTCGAGGCTGGAGCACAGTTATCCTCCCCCACCCTGATGGCAAAAGCCACGGTGTGGCATCATCAGGGTCGCAACATCATTGACTGGATGATGGACACCCACCAAGGTGACGTTGCCGAATGGCAAAGCGTCAACCACACCCGCATCAATGCCACAGGCTTCGAGATGTCAGCCAACATCAATCTCCAACAACTGTTCTCCTCGTCTCTTTCCACATCCTCCGACTTTCCCTCTATCCGTCTCTCCTACAGTTACATCTCGCAGGACAAGGACCTTGAGGAAGGTTTCGTCTCGCAATATGCTTTGGAATACTTGCGCCACAAACTGGTGGCCACCCTTCACACACCATTGTGGCGGCATCTTTCGATGACCCTCAACACCCGTTGGCAGGACCGCGAGGGCCAGTACACCACATTCAACGGCGATGTCTGCGACTACCGCCCGTTTGCATTGGCTGATGCACGTCTGCAATGGCAGACGCCTCTTTGCACCCTTTATGCTGAGGTCAACAATTTATTCGACAACCGACACTATGTCGACTACGGCAACGTACCCCAACCGGGTATCTGGTTTGTCGGTGGGGTGAAATACCGTTTGCCATTCTAAGACATCAACTCTTTGGGTCCTTACATCCCTCAATGTCAATCAGTTTCATGACATCAGCAAACGGACTTCCTGCATCAAGAATAAAAAAATGCAGTAACTTCGGCTTTGTTTATAGATGGAAAATAGTAATTTTGCAGCATTAGCTTAACTATATTGTGGATACGCACAAAAAGTATTGCTCATGAAAAGATTAGGAATGTTGCTCTTGACAATTTTGGTCGCCATGTCATTGATGGCAGCGACCAAACTGCCCGTCGTGAGAATCACCACCAACACAACCATTGACAATAGGAAAAAAGTGCCTGCACAGATGCAGGCAGGCGACTACAATGGCGCTATCGGTATCAAACTGAGAGGAAACAGTTCGCTCAGTTTCAACCAGAAAAAATACACCATTGAACTGCGTGATGAGAAAGGCAATGAATTAGACTTTCCATTGATGGGAATGCCTGCCCACTCTGAGTGGGTGCTGTTGGCTCCCTATAACGATGTGTCAATGATGAGAGACCCGTTGGCTTTTCAATTGTGGAGAGACATGGGACACTGGGGACCAAGGACGAAAATGGTGGAACTGTATGTCGATGATGACTACCGTGGCATTTACATCCTAAGCGAGGCAATCAAGAGAGGGGAACAGCGGGTGAATGTCTCAAAACTGAAAAAGACAGATGTGGAGGGACGAGAACTGACCGGAGGGTATATTCTCCGAATTGATGCGTATGACCAAGACGATGCCACATTCATATCAAAAGTGCCTGGAATCGGAGAGGGCATCATGTCCAGTCAGATTGTCTGGTCGTGCATCTATCCGAAGAAGAAAAAACTGCAAGCAGAGCAATTCGCTTATATTCAGGCTTTTGTCGACTCTGTCGAACTGACCATCCAATCAGAGCATTTCACCGACCCACAATGGGGATATGCACGCTTTATCGACGTGCCATCATTCATCGACTATTTCATCCATACCGAACTGAGCCTGAATGCCGATGGATATAAACGGAGTGCATACTTCTACAAGGAGAAGGACAAAGAGGATGGCACCATCGGGAAACTCTACGCAGGACCAGTTTGGGACTACAACCTGGCTTACGGAAACTGCAATTTCTGCAATGCCGACAACATCGAAGCTTGGTGTTTCGAGGGTGGCAACACCCAACCCACACCGGCACTTTGGCAACGGTTGTTGCAGGACCCAACATTCCGCAAAGCCGTAAAAATGCGTTACAAGGCATTGAGGAAAGGGATTCTGAGCGACAAGGCTATCAACAAGTATATCAAGGCACAGACAACATTGCTCCGCCCTTATATCGACCGACATTTTGAGAAATATCCAGAATTATTGGTTACAGAAGAGCAGAAAGCCAATCCCATTCCCCAAGGATTCGGAGGTTTCCCATTCGGTGGATTTCCTCCTATGGGCAATGACTCCATCCCCAATGGTTTCCCATTCGGGGGATTTCCTCCAATGGGCAATGACTCCATTCCCAGAGGTTTCCCATTCGGCGGCTTTCCACCTATGGGAAATGACTCCATCCCCAATGGTTTCCCATTCGGTGGATTTCCTCCAATGGGCAATGACTCCATTCCCAATGGTTTCCCATTCGGTGGATTTCCTCCAATGGGCAACGTCCCCATGCCTGAAGGATTCGGCATGCCTGGAGGATTTGGCGGTTTCGGCGATGCCATCGGTTGGTTCGCCGCTTATCGAGTGAGTTCCTATGACGAGGAAATTGCGGTGCTAAGAGAATGGCTGAGCAATCGTCTGGCCTTCCTTGACCGCAATATTGAGCGTTTTGATCAAGATTTTGAACCTCGCGTTCAAGAACTGAAAGAAAAGACCATGCCTCAATTCAATGGATTCCCCTTCTTCCAATAGGATGCCATCAATGTGAGGAGGTCAAACAATCAGCCGCGAAGTTGTGAAAACCAGAATCACTCAGCTGGATACTCAAACTTGCTTCCTGTCTGCTGGATGAGGGAACGTTTGAATTTCTCCGGGTAGCCTGGACGCTTGGGACGTGTGCCCAGTCCATATTGGTCGCGGGTAAATTGACCGTTCTCCTCAGGATGGATAATCATGTCGTTGAATTTCACGATGAGATAACGGGCAAGGATATTCCAACGGTCAAGCATCTGCTGTGCTTTCTCCACACTGTAGACATTAAGAAACTCATTGGCTTTCTCTGGGTCTCCCTCACACAACCGCAACGCCACGTCCTCCACCATCTTCTGCCCCTTGAAATAGGAGTCTTCCAAAGAGTCACGCACCTCCTTAAGCGAGGGGAACAGCAGGGAATAACGGGGATAAACCATGTTGGCCACCCAGTTGCAAACCCAGAACGCATTCTTGTCAGAGAAGTTGATTTCATCAGCTCCTGGTGTGTTGTAGCATTCCGGACGATTGGTCATGCCGCAATAGATGGGGGTGTAAGCCACCATGTTGCCATCATCGTTGCCCCACCACATCAGTCCGCCTACCTGGCGTGGCATCCATGAACGCATCTGACTGACGTAGGAAAAACCTGTCTGCTGGGTAGAGATGGGGCGCTCATTGAAATATTTCTTGCCATCCACCTCGAACGAGAGAGGCGTGGGACGGTAAGGCATTTCCCATATTCCGCCGCCGATATCACCGTCAAGAGCAAAAGGCGTACCCTCGTAATGGTCGCGCATACACTCCATCACCTCGCGGACACTCACCTTATGGTTGGGCACTATCCAAAGCGGCATCTGCTCTTCGTACGGCTCTTTGCCCATGGCATATGGCAGATAGCGGTTCATTTCCGAACTGAAATGATTGAAGAAACTCCACACGCGCGCCTCACAGAAACGGCGGGCAGAGAAGTCGGGCTTGGCATATGTCTCATTCCAACTGAAGTCGGCATCCTTGCCGGAGAACCACCCCATCTTGCGGGCATATTTCACCACATTCTTGGAGTAAAGCACATTTGCCTTATCCTTCATCTTGAACTTGTTGATGCGGCTTTGGTTGGCGTGTGCGCAGATGGCATTGTCGGGGATGCGAATCGCCACCCACACCGCACTCTTGCTGCCGGGACCCATGCCCATCATCTCCATAATCCATGCCTCATTGGGGTCGCAGATGGTGAATGTCTCTCCCTCGGAGTTGTAGCCGTAGGTCTCCACCAATGTGGTCATCACCTGAATCGCCTCACGTGCCGTTTTCGAGCGTTGCAGGGTGATGTAAATCAACGAGCCATAGTCGAGGATGCCCGTGGAGTCTGCCATCTCCTCACGCCCTCCGTAGGTGGTCTCTCCTATAGTGACCTGATACTCATTGATATTGCCAATGACGTTGTAGGTCTCGGGAGCCTCCGGAATCTCTCCGTGGTATTTGTTCGAATCCCAGTCGTAGACCTTGCGCATCTCGCCTGGAGCATGTTTGGCTGCCGGATAGTGGCACAGAAACTGGAACATGCCATAGTCGTCGGCGTTGTAGGTGCAGATGACCGAACCGTCGGTGCTGGCATCCTTGCCCACTATGAAGTTGGTACAGGCAGTGGCGTATGTTGCCACGCACAAAAACAGCAATGATAATGTCTTTCTCATAGAGTGGTGGTTTTAATGATTGTCAATACAAAACAGTGGCATCATAGACCGTCTCATTTCCGATGCGGTCGCGTGCCAGCAGCCGCAGCTGTCGCTCCACGCCCTTGGGTTCCACAGGGGTGTCGCGCAGGTCACAGATGATGCGTGTGGATTTCTTGATATGGTCGAAAAGCACAAACTCCCCGTCGAGATACCCCTCAAAACCCTTGATGCCCGACTCTTTGTCCTTGAGGTCAAAAAGCAGCAGCGGTTCTTCTGTCCATACCCTCTGATTGAGCGGGATGATGGTGGGTGGCGTGTCGTCGTAGGCAACGGAGAAAGCATCGCCGATGTCGTCAATCTCTCCCTTTAGCCACCCGTCTGAGTATTTTCCTCCTATAAAAACAGTCTTGTCCTGCTCTGGGTCGAGTTCGTTGCGCTTGTCTCTTTTCCGTGCAGCAATGTATAGTTTTGCCGTGTCGGTCACCTCATCCCTAACCTGTATGCTCAGGGTGGCCTTCTCATAAAGCGGGATGGATTTTGTAGCCAACAGGAATTCATCGGAGAGGCCTTTTCTCAACCGTCTTGCCGAAGGCGACACCTTGGCATCATTGAGCAAGGCACCCTTGGGCAGGTGTAGTTCCATCCCTTCCGTCTTGCATTCGTTATCCTCGTCCATTTTCAGTTGCAGGGAATCATCCACCTCAATTGGTTTGATGGTATCGGGACGAGCCATGACGATAAATGAGTACCGTGACGAGTTGCCAAAAAAGTCGCTGAGCACATAGGTGAGCATATAGTCACGCTCCTGACAAAAATCCACTATGCCATTATTTTTGTCTGCCTTGAGGAAGGACAACCTATTGCCTGGAAGGATGAAAGAGCGCAGAAACCATTGCTGGTTTTTGGCAAAATAGTCGTAGTCACCCCAAACATTGACCATTTTGTTTTCATTGACGGGGATATTGTCCATATCACTTGAGAACACCTCGTTGCCGTCTACCAACAAAGCGGTGTGGCGGACCCCATAGCGGTTGAACGAACCTTGCATAAAGTCCTCCGCATAGATGCCGAATCCAACCTTTCCCCATGCCGTGAGGGAGTCGACAATCAGGCTGTCGATGAAATCAAATCGCTGCTGCTCGCTCTTCCCGCAAAACACGCCCATGCCCTCCACAGGATATGCCATGAATGCATGGGCCTTGGGGGCAATACTGTCACTGAGCAGGTCGGGAAGGAAATCCAGTGGGTCCATCATGTTCCATGTTGCAGTCTCATGGATTTCCAAGTGAAGGTGTGGACCCATGCTTGCTCCAGTATCACCGCTGAGGGCTATCAACTGTCCCTGTGCCACCGGACAGTCGGTAGCGTCGAGGGTGATGTCCACATCGGTCTCATGATACTGGTATTGCCATTTCCTCACCTGTGCCTCGATGATGGGAGCAAACCGCTGCAAATGACCATACACACTCGTATAACCTTCGGGATGGCGCACATAGACGGCATTGCCCATGCCGCCCACGTTGACCGTCACACGGGATACATAGCCGTCGCCGATGGAATAGACCGCCTTGCCCTCCTCCTGCTGTGTTTTGATATCCAACCCGCCATGAAAATGGTTGGGACGGGGCTCACCAAAATTGCCTGCCAGTGAGACATCGAAATGCACAGGCGACAAATAGGTTACGGCTGCGAGGATGAGATGGGCAAACATCATGGTCTGAAGCTTTTATGGAGTTGGTTGAAGTGAGGTAGGCATATTGGGCGACGCAGATGACCTTGGGGTGACTTGTTCTTCCTCCGCCCCATCTGACACCATGGGATGCATGGATATTGACGGCATTGCCGAGGGGGGTGTGATGCCTGTTGAGCCGCTCTTCTCTTCTTCCTCGGCATCGTCTTTTGGTGGTGCGGTGTGCATCCTCAGCAGACGCATATTGCTGACAGACATCAGTTTCAGTGTCTGTGAGGGTGATGAACCGCTATTGCCCTTGCCAAGATGGATGAACCCCCACACTCTTTTGATGCCTATTCGCTCGACATCAGAGATTTGGAGATTGTATGGCATGTCGGAAGTGATATGGTTGACAAGAGTCGCTGTGCTGTCGTTGTTGAATGTGACAGCCAGGAGCGCCAAACCGTCCTTAATACCATCCTGGAAGATGAACTGATTGTCAAAGCTCAGAATCATCTTGTCGCCCTGATGATAAGCAGTGTCGGCCTTCACGTCAAAGGAGACAGTGTTGTAAGGGGCTTGGGGGATGAGTGCCATCGAACGCTCACTGCGCCACACGGTTGCCGTGTCACCCTGTGCAGCGCTGCCAAACTGGCTGAGTTCATTTGCTGTGGCGCCCAAGGCTATGGCATCATTGTTGAGACGTTTGGCAAGGTTGGAATAAATCTCATGCAACATTTCTGTATGTCGGTAGTAATACACCAACGAAGAATCCAACTCTGCCTGCGTGATGCCATATTTTTTCAGGGCAGCCTCTCGGTATGCCTTCCTGCGATAGGCCAACTCAGCATAATTGCCATCAGCATAAGCCATACCGTCTGCCACATGGTAGTCATAGAGGATGTCTTCCAGTTCACCGGGCTGCAAGTATTCGCTTGGCACTCCTGGCTTGCATCCTGCCAAAAGGATGGCAAGCAACAGGGTCAAGCAGATTGTCCGAAGCCGGAAAACACAGACCATAGGCTTATTTCTGATTGTTGGTTTCCTCGTTTGACACGTTCTCTACTTCCACACTTTTCTTTCCTTCCCTATTCTCAGCGCCTTCTTCGTTTTCCTCTTTTTTCGATGAGGAAAAGGATATCTCGCCCAATTCACGGCGGAAGAACAGGAGCAACGCCACCACACTTACACTGATACAAGAATCGGCAAAGTTGAAGATGGGACTGAAAAAGATGAAATGGTCACCGCCCCAAATGGGCAACCAGTCGGGGAGATAGGTATCGATGATGGGAAAATAGAACATATCGACCACCTTGCCATAGAATACAGGCGCATAACCCTCCCCCCAGGGCACGAAATGTGCCAGGGTCACATTCGTGGATGGCGAGAACACCTGACCGTAGCAGAGGCAGTCGATGATGTTGCCTCCCGCCCCTGCCAACAACATGGAGAGACAGACAACATATCCCCATCTGGCACCATTTCTCACCTGCCGAAACAGATAGATACCAATGATGATGACCGCTATGATGCGGAAAAGCGTGAGTACCAATTTGTTGATAAAGGTCATGCCATAGGCCATCCCCTCATTTTCTATGAAGTAGATGTAGAACCAATCCGTGACACGGACCGACTCATGCAGGAACATGTTTGTCTTGACCTCAATCTTGATGATTTGGTCGATGACAAGAAGCAGCAGCACGAGCAGGCAGGCGACACTACCTTTATTAAACAGCCTTAAAGCCATCAGTTCTTTTTGCTGGCGTTTTTGGAGGCTACGCTCAATGTGGCATGAGGCACGGCGCGTAGTCTCTCCTTGGGAATCAGCTCACCTGTGATACGGTCGATGCCATAGGTCTTGTTTGCTATACGCACCAGGGCGGCTTCCAATCCTATGATAAACTTCTGCTGTCGGCCAGCCAACTGAACGAGCAATTCCTTGCTTTGTGTCTGACTGCCTTCCTCCAACACTTTGTATGTGGGAGAGGTATCGTCCACGTCATTGCCGTCTGCATTCATCAATTGGCGCATCATGGATTTGTAGTCACGACGGGCCAATTCCAATTTCTCTAATATGATAGCGCGGAACTCCTCAAGTTCCTCATCGCTATAGCGGGTTTTTTCTGCCATGTTCTCGGTAGATTTTAAAAGGTTTTAGTTATTGGACTATTTCTTTACTACTTGAATATTTAGAGTGAATTCATCAAAACTCACAGCAGTGCCGTCGTTGTTGGCGAAGACAATGTTGTCTGCAAGCACCTGGGTGCGTACATAGTCGCCAAAAGCGGCCAAGGCATCCTCCATCTTTTCCTGAGGTGTGATGGTCAGGTCAATACGGTCGGTGATTTCCAAACCGCTGTCCTTGCGCAAATTCTGCACACGGTTGATGAGTTCACGTGCCATACCCTCCTTGATGAGTTCATCATTGAGTTCTACCTCCAGTGCCACGGTGATGTTGCCGTCATTGGCAACCAACCATCCGGGGATGTCCTCACTGATGATTTCCACATCTGCTGCCTCAACGGTGACCGGCTGTCCTTCAACGATAATGCTGAGCGCTTTCTCCTGTTCCAACCGGGCGATGTCTGCCTGTGAGAGTTCCGCCATGGCATTGGCGACCCCCTTCATGAGTTTTCCGTATTTCTTGCCCATCACACGGAAATTGCACTTCACCTTCTTGACCAGGAGTCCCTCACCCTCAGCAAATTTGAGTTCTTTGACATTCACCTCATTGAGGATGATGCCAGCAACGGCCTCGAGGCGACGGCGCTGCACGTCATCGGTGGCAGGAATCATGATGCACTGCAACGGCTGGCGCACCTTGATGTCTGCCTTACGGCGCAAGGCGAGCACCATGGATGTTACTTTCTGGGCGAGGTTGCCCATCCGCTCTTCCAGTTCCACATCAATGAGGCTCTCGTCTGCCACGGGGAAGCGGGTGAGGTGTACGCTGTCGGCCTCAGCCAATCCCACAGGCTGTGTCAGGTCAAGGTACAGGCGGTCGGCATAGAAGGGTGAGAAGGGAGCCAACAACTTGGCAACGGTGACCAGACATTGATAAAGGGTCTGATAGGCACTCAACTTGTCGGTGCTCATGTCCTTGCCCCAGAAACGCTTCCTATTGAGGCGCACATACCAATTGGACAAGTGGCTGTCAACGAACTCATCTATCAGGCGTCCGGCCTTGGTCGGCTCATAATCTGCCAGGCTCTCGTCAACACCCTTGATGAGGGAGTTGAGTTGGGAGAGAATCCAACGGTCAATCTCAGGCCGTTCAGCAAAGGGCACCTCAGGCTCCGAGCCATCAAAGCCATCGACGTTGGCATACAGCGCAAAGAAGGAATAGGTGTTGTAGAGCGTGCCGAAGAGTTTGCGGCGCAGTTCCTCCACCCCAGCGGTGTCAAACTTCAGGTTGTCCCAAGGCTGGGAATTGGTCATCATGTAGAAACGCAGCGCATCGGCACCATATTTGGCGATGGTCTCGAAAGGATCAACAGCATTGCCAAGACGTTTGCTCATCTTGTTGCCCTTTGCGTCGAGCACCAGACCTGTTGAGATGACGTTGCTGAACGCCACGCTGTCGAAGACCATCGTTCCGATGGCATGCAGGGTGAAGAACCATCCACGTGTCTGGTCCACACCCTCGCTGATGAAATCTGCGGGGAACGCTTTTCCACTGTCCACCAAGTCAGCGTTCTCAAATGGATAGTGAATCTGGGCATATGGCATGGAGCCTGAGTCAAACCACACATCGATGAGGTCGGTCTCACGTTTCATGGGATGTCCCTTGGAGGAGACAAGCACGATTTCATCAACGTAAGGTCTGTGCATATCAATACGGTCATAATTCTCCTGGGAATAATCTCCAGGAACAAACCCTTTGTCCTTCAATGGGTTGGAAGGCATGACACCGGCCTTCACTGCTTTCTCTATCTCATCGTACAATTGCTGGAGCGAACCGATGCAGACAGCCTCTCCGTCCTCCTCATTCACCCAGATGGGCAATGGCGTACCCCAGAAGCGGCTGCGGCTGAGGTTCCAGTCATTGAGGTTCTCCAACCAGTTGCCAAACCGTCCAGTACCCGTCGATACCGGCTTCCAGTTGATGCTGAGATTCAGATCCGACATGCGCTCCTTGCGTTCTGTGCTGCGGATGAACCAACTATCGAGGGGATAATACAATACAGGCTTGTCTGTACGCCAGCAATGGGGATAGTTGTGCTCATGTTTCTCAATCTTGAAAGCCTTGTTCTCAGCCTTCAGGTCCATGCAGATGGAGATGTCGAGTGTCTCGTCTTTTTCTGAGAGCGACTCATCATAGGCATTCTTGACATATCTGCCGGCATAACGGCTCCACAGCGGAAGATTGATATATTGTGCGACAAACTCCGGGTCAAGGTCCTCGACGGCAAAATACTTGCCCTCAAAATCAACGACAGGACGCTGGTGGCCCTTCTTGTCTATCATAACAATGGGCGGGACACCTGCTTTCTTCGCCACTGTGGCATCGTCGGCACCAAAATTGGGTGCGATATGCACGATACCCGTACCATCCTCTGTGGTCACGTAACTTCCGGGAATCACACGGAAGGCCCCATCTGTCAGAGGCTTGACCATCGGCATCAACTGCTCGTAGGTCATCCCCTCAAGGTCGGTTCCCTTGTAATGACCGACGATGGTCCAGGGGATGATTTTGTCACCTTTATTATATTCGCTGAGGTCGGCATCGCGTCCTTTCTCATTGAAATAAGCCGACAGGCGTGCCTCTGCCAGCACCACGGTCACAGGTTCGGCGGTGTAAGGATTGTATGTCCTCACTGCCACATAGTCAATCTTTGGTCCTACACAAAGAGCGGAGTTGGCAGCCAAAGTCCATGGTGTGGTGGTCCAGGCGAGGAAATAGGGTTTGCCCCACTCTGCCATCTCAGGTTTGGGTGAGGTAATGGCAAACTGTGCCGTGCAGGTTGTATCCTTCACGATGCGGTAGCAACCCGGCTGGTTGAGCTCATGGCTTGAGAGGCCCGTGCCTGCTGCAGGCGAATAAGGCTGGATGGTATATCCCTTATAGAGCAGGTCCTTGTCATACAACTGCTTGAGCAGCCACCAGAGGGTCTCTATGTATTTGTTGTCGTATGTGATGTATGGGTTGGCTAAGTCCACCCAATATCCGATTTTCTCTGTCAGTTCATCCCACTCGGCGGTGAACATCATGACATTCTCCCGGCACTTGCGGTTGTAGTCCTCCACAGAGATATAGCGTGGGCTCTCTGGGTTGTCGATGTCTGCCTTGGTGATGCCGAGTTCTTTCTCCACACCGAGTTCAACGGGGAGTCCGTGGGTGTCCCATCCTGCCTTACGCTTCACCTGGAACCCCTTCATGGTCTTGTAGCGGTTGAAGGTGTCCTTTATGGTGCGTGCCAAAACATGGTGGATTCCAGGGTGCCCATTGGCTGAAGGGGGACCCTCATAGAATACAAACTCCGGACATCCCTCACGCTCCTCTACTGAGCGACGGAAGATATCTCCTTTTTTCCACTGTTCCAGCACCTGATTGTTGATATCAGTCAGGTTGAGACGCTCGTACACGGCAAATTTCTTGGCCATAATGATTGAAATAATATAAACAATTTTAGCACCCTTTTGGTGCTCTTTTAATTTAGGGTGCAAAGTTACGAAAAATCGAGAGCAGAACAAAATGTGCGAGCACATTTTTTATGCCGAGATGGAGTAACTTATCCAATTATTTAATAATTCCCACCGCTTGACATGAATGGCGGTGGGAATTATGATACATTTATTTTCATGTGAACTATGCACTATGAACTATGAACTATGAACTACTTCACGTATTTCCTACCATTTTGGATGTATACACCTTTTTGTGGAGTTCCGTTCAGCCGTCGACCCTGGAGGTCATGGATGGCCTCGGGGAGGATAGCCTCTCGTTGGTGAGGCTTGATGTTATCCAATATCATGTCGCCATTCTCATAGACAGAATCAATGCCACCATCCTTATTGACATAGCCGAAGGAAGCAAGCGTGCCTTTCGCATCAATGGCCTGCCCTTCCTCCGTGTTCTGATAGGCAATAAGACCGAGAGGGGAGTTGATGCAGCCGATGCCCTCCACGATGACGAGTCCGTTGGTCAGCAGGAGCGTCCTGCGGCTGATTCCGTCGCGGGTGGTCAGAATGCCCGTTTCCATGACATACACCTCACCCTTGCAGGGATACCTGTCTCCCACATCGAGAGTGAAGTCATAGAGAAGGAGGTGATAATACACAGTCCTTCCTTCCCTTGTCTTGTAGGTGTCACTGAATTCCGGGTAGATATCCTGCATGTACTCATCATAGTGATGTTCTGAAAGGAAAACTTTGCCACCCTTCTCATACATGGGAATCTCATGGTCAGATTTCTCCATGGTATTGGCTGAACCAGTCCTAATATTTACGATGACATGGGGTATATTATTTCCCATGCCCCCATCAGTCAATAATCTGACCTCCTTACGAGTGACTGTCTCACTGAGTGGCAAGGACGAGTCTTTACCGCTCAAAATCGGATATGACCAAACGGGATTGTAGGAAAGCATCCGAAGGTTATACAGTTCTGCTTCCTCCGAGAACAGCCTTGAGTCGCAGATGACATCCTCGCCATCCCGGCAGTCCTTCAAGCGCAAAAAATAAGAACCAGACTCGTAAGGGCGGCTGTCCAATCCTTTATCGCCACCGATACCCTCTATCCATTGGCCGACATACCCGTCATGCTTTTCACCAGGATAAGTGTTTTTATTCTTTGATACATTCAAATAAGTCACGCGACGCAGGCAGGTGTCTCTCAGGCGGACCGAGTCCACGGCAGTCACCACCAGGATGTCGCATGGCTCGCGTCCCCACCTGATAGTATCGCCTATATTTGCTCCAAAGTCAAAACGCAGATTGAAATTGCCGTTTTGTGAATCATACAAATATATGCGTTTGCCCTCTTGGTATAAACAACTATAAGCATAGGTTTTGCCATTGGTTATGACGTTATCCTTCCAATGCTGCCAAAGGATCTTGCATGGTTTGCCGCCCACAATGGTATCGCCCTCTATAAACATATAGCCAAAATACTCTGCTTTACCAGTATTGTAAAGATACCAAATCCTGCCGTCTGCCAAGAGGTTCATTCCCTGACAGTTTGCACGCAAGGCAACATATGTGGACAAAAGGATAAGGAGGAGAGTTCTTTTCATTTTCAGCAAACCACAGGGTAAGAATATTTGTGCCGTTTTCATTTTGTTGTTTTTTTAAGTTGTCAATTTGTTTGGGTAACAAATTCCATAACACTGCAAATATACATAAAAATCTCTTTCCATTTGCCCTTTTTGATGAAAAAATCACTGGGACGCACCATTTTTGCAAATATATATCATTCACTCCAATCTACAATAAGAAAACTGTGAGTGTCATCAACGCCAATGCAAAGGTCAATACATTTTTTTCAAGTGAACTATGAACTATGCACTATGAACTATGAACTATGAACTACCTCACGTATTTCCTGCCATTCTGGATATAGATGCCTTTCTGTGGCACTCCGTTCAGCCGCCGGCCCTGGAGGTCGTGGATGGTGTTGCTGGCAGATGTGTCAGGTGAAATGTCCTGAATGTCGGTCATCAATGCAGCGGGACCGAATGAACTCTGATCGGCTACCTGATTGCCGTCTATCTCACAGGATACAAAAACGCCACCTGGAGGCCATAAACTGAACATATCCCGTCGCGACCCCACTCCCTCCAACCAATAAGCTGGTCCAGAATGCCTGTTGTTTTCTGATACGTCAATCAGTGTAAAGAGCCGGCGAGGGCGTGTGAAAGTGTACACCGTCTCTATTTTATCCACTTTTAACACTATTTCCCCATACGTTACCAAATCAACCTTCATCACATCTCCTTCCTTACAACTGAAATCATAAAGCAAATGTAAAGCAGGTTCCTTACCGGGAGAAATCGGGTAAAACATCCATACCCTCCTTTCTTCCTCATAAAGGGCCCCTCCTAAGTAGGGGTCAGTTCCAGGCCATTCAAACATCAACTTTTTACAATTTTTGCCGGCAATCAGCGTGTCGCCGTCTATATAATATTTACCAATTACATGTTGGTTTAACTGACGGGTAGTTTCATAATACCACACTTTTCCGTCTACGAGGAAAGGCTCATAGTAATCCTGTGCAGTCAATGTCAGGGAAACCACCATTATGAATAATGTCAAAAAATACTTTTTCATAGTTATATCTTGTTGTTAATTGGCACAAAAATAGAAAAAAGAGAGTAATTCCCCAAAATATGAAGGAATAAATTTAAACACCAATAGTACTTTTTGTTATGGAGTTCTTTCACTTCTTTTTTTTAATGTCAGTTATGAAATTTCTCCTTCATCTATCTCAACAATAGAACCTGAAGGTGCCATAAAAAAGAGATTTGGTTTCATGTGGAGCAGTCCGTCATTTCTTATCTTAAGCGTTGATGAAGGTTCCAGTTCGATGTCTGAATGAAGCAACCGGCCACCGTCAATAATCAGTGTTCCTCCACTTTTAACAGTCATTTTGCAGTTGGCCATAACCACCTCGCCTGTTATTGTCAGCACACCTCCATTGTTAACTGAAATGTTCCGTAGCAAGCCGCAACTGTCAGCATAAACAACTGAATCATTTATATTTATTATAGGATAATGATAACCTATGATAGCTGTTTCTCCATTATGGCTCATTGCCCCGGCGAATCTATTGCTGTCGTCTCCGTCACGAACGCCTGGCACCCAATACGGACAATGTGATGGCTTGTCTCCCAATCCCCAGAAATAGTACCCGTCACCGTCTGCATCTTCCCAAACGATGTCACTCTCAGTCTTGTCCCATGTAGTGATGGGCCACTTATAATAATAAGGCCCGTCCATATAGTTCCTGCTGCTGAACATGAGATACATATAACCGCTATGTTCCCAATTTTTGTCAAATCCATAACTATCCTTGAAAATCCAATATGGCTGGCCTATTCTTGGGTCTCTATAGTCAATGGGTACAGTTTCTGTGAGGACACCGTTGTCGTAATATGAGAA
>JAGCXX010000239.1 GCA_017961115.1 Prevotella sp.
TAATTGAGATTCATAAGAATAACTCCCCACCCCTTACCCCTCCCCAACTGGGGAGGGGAGCTCCATTCGGCTCACGGCATGCTCTTCAAAATCAATATACTTGATTTTGTAGTGCCCTCCCCTGAGTATCAGCATTTGTAATGCGATAAAAGAACACCAACTACGAAATTATTTGAAAGGGCTCTGCAAAAGGGTATTCATTTACATAAATATGCTTTACATAAATGTGCAAGAATTGGCCACGAATTGATCAAGAATTTTTTTGTAATTCGTGAGAGATTCATGAGAATTTTTGTTTAAGAGTATCCCTCATGACATAAGCAAGGGGCACGGACTCAGTCCGCGCCCCTATTTGCATGAAACCTATCCGATTCTTCACGAATCCTTTTTGCTAAAAAACCAAACTTTTTAAAGGTATTCTCATCATTGGGTGATTTGTCCACCTCCTCTTAAAAAAACGTGGCCATACTGATTGTTACTTGCCACATCTACTAACTAAACTAAACTATATATAAATTCTTGGAAATCTTGATGAATATGATGGTCTTGGAAATCCTTGCTAAGATGCTGCAAATTTAAATACAAAAGGTGGTGCGACCAAGTTGCGGTGTATTTCATGTGTCCTGTTTTGTATTGTTGATACAATCGGGACGGAAACGGATACATAATGGGATGTAAAAGTTAAAAAAAGCATCATACATATAAATAATTGTCTCCCCCAAAGGGAAAATAGCATTTTTTTCATTACTTTTGTTAGGTCAACCAAAAGAAAAACGATGAAGCTTCGCTATCTAACCTTCTGGTGGGTCCTTGCCCCGCTGCTCACGTGCTCAGCCTCCAATTTCTTCTTCAAGACCGTCAATGTGAAAGATGGACTTGCCGACAATTTCGTGAGGGATGTCGTTCGCGACAGCCATGGATACATCTGGCTGTCGACCATCAACGGCATCAGCCGCTATGATGGCTACCGCTTTTGCAACTACATACCATTGGATTTTGGTGGACGTTCCAACGATGTCCACTCCATCAGGGAGACAGCCGACTCGACCTTGTGGATGACCTGCACGGGCGATTTCTTCACCTATGAGCGTAGGTCAGGTACATGGAAGAAAGACGGAGACGAGCGTTTGAGGCAGCTTGGAGTGAAAGGCACGGCGAAGGTATTGTATGTGGACGACAGGCACAATTTATGGGTGACCACCGAATTCGGACTCTACCATTATGACTATTCCCAACGCAAGTTGGTGGTTGTCGACCACTACAGCAAGTCGCCCATCTCGCATATTGTCGCGAAGAACGGCACCGCTGCCGTCATTACCGCAGAAAGTAAGATATATGAGGTGGCGCTTAAGGAGCGCCGTCTCATTCCGCTCACACAGGCCCCTGAGACCATCAACGACAGGGACAGTCGGGTGTATCTTGACAACAGCATGAACCTCTGGGTCTACCAGGCGCACTCACTCCCTGGTACGCAGTGGCTCTTCTCGCTCAAGACCCGTCAGTGGCGGCAACCCTCTGAGTTGAAGCAGATGGGAAATGCCCTGCTGAATGTTGTCTGCGAGGATAATGATGGCAATCTTTGGGTGGGAACAGGCACCGCAGGTGTGTTTGTCTTCTTCCTCCAGGACGGGGAATGGAACAAAATGCTGAATGTGAATGCGTTTCTTCCCCGAAGCAGCCACATCACCTGTCTGTATCCGGATGTCAACAACACCATGTGGGTGGGTTCATCAAAACTGGGTGTCGCCATGACCGATATGGGCAGTCCCTCCTTTAATGTCGTCTCCACCGGAGAATATGAGGATGTGAGTTCGCTGCTGGAGGACCACTCAGGCAACCTCTGGATAGGATTCGACGGTGCGGGAGTGCTGATGAAGACAAGGTCGGGGACGGTCAGGCATTTCTCCGCCTTGCAAAATCAGTTGCCCTCCGACATCGTCACCTCTTTGGCCGTCCTTGACGATGGCACGCTCTTGGTGGGCACCTACGGCAACGGCATCGCAAAATATGATGGCACCAGGTTCACTCCCATCTATCACGACTGTTCCCACCTCGACTATGTCAAGGCGATGACCACCGATACAAGGGGCAACCTGTGGATAGCTACGGTGGACAAGGGCGTGGTCAAGGTGACACCCGAGGGGAAAAAAGTCAAATTGATGACGGAAAACTCCCCACTCTTGTCCAACGGCATCCTGTGCCTCACCTGTGACTCTTTGCGCGAAATCGTCTATATCGGCACGTCGCTGGGACTCTCTGCTTATGACTGTGCCAAGGGACAGTTCATACAGAACAAGCAAATCGACCAACTCAAAGATGTCTATGTCTCCTCGCTGATGATGTGCGAACACAACCGGTTGTGGGTAGGCAGCAGAAATGGGCTGTGGATACTCCATCCCAAGGAGGAAGCCGTCACCCATCTCACCACCGAACAGGGACTGTCGCACAATGTCGTCAGGGCATTGGCGAGGAGCGGCAGCTATGTGTGGGCAAGCACAGACAACGGTCTGACCTGCATCTACCCCCAAGTGTCAGACAGTCAGTCATACTCCTGCAAGTGCTACCCATATCTCGATGCCGACGGCCTCCACAACGTCATCTTTTCCAACAATGCCGGGCTGACCACCACCGACGGGATGGCACTGCTGGGCAGTTTCTCTGGTTATGTGCGCATCATGCCAGAGAATGCCACCGTATACTATCCCAAACTGCAAGTGCTCTACACCGACTACTGGGTCAACGCAGAACCCAACTCGTTCTCTGACTTCACCATCCGTCACGACGACCGGTTTTGGGTGGCGGTCTCTGCCATGGTGCCCGCCCTCAGCCACAAAATCAAATACCTCTACCGCTTCAAGGGCGATGAAGAATGGATAGCGGCACCCAGCAGCATGCTCTATTTCGTGTCGCTCAAACCCGGCAAGCATATATTGCAGGTGAAAGCGGTGATACCCGGACTGATGGAGAGCGAGATAGCGGAACTGCCCATCAAGGTGAAACCGCCAATTTTGCAGTCCCGGCCAGCCTTCCTCATCTATCTGCTGCTGCTCGCCGCCCTCCTTTATTATCTCATCAGGGCGATGCGCAGAAGGCAGAAGCGAGAGCTTGCTATGAAACAGATGGAGGTCAACCTGAAGAAATATGAGATGGAGGAAGACAAAATCCGCTTCTTCACCAATGTAGGCCATGACCTCAAGACACCACTGACCTTGGTGATGGCACCCCTTGAGAAGATACGCAAACTCAGTCTGCCGGCACCTATCCGCACGGAGGTGGACGTGGCGTGGCGCAATGCGCGCCAGCTCTACGACCTCGTCCTGCAGGTGCTCGACTTCCGGCGTCTGGATGTGGGGAGAGAGAAACTCAATCTCAAGCATGGCGACATCGTGAGTTTCGTCAGGCAGACTGTGCAAAGCTTCGACTATTATGCCATGGGCAAGCAGATACAGATGGACATGCATCTGCCTCCCTCTTCCATAGAAATCGACTTCGACGAGGACAAGTTGCGCCGCATCATCACCAACCTGCTGTCCAACGCCTTCAAATACAACGTCGACAACGGCAGCGTGGCGGTGTTGCTCGATGTCACTGAAGAGGAGCAACAGCGGACCATGGTCATCAGCGTTGCAGACACCGGCATCGGCATCAAGGACAAAAAGCATGTCTTCGACCGTTTCGTGCAGGAGTCGCACGGACAGGAACAGGAAGGCAGCGGACTGGGCCTGCACATCGTCAGGCAATATGTCAGCATGATGGGAGGAAGCATCGACGTCGCTGACAACAAGCCCAAGGGAACCATCTTCACGGTGACGCTGCCGGTAATGGAAGCGGTGGCGGTGGAAGGGCAGCAGGCGGCTGAAGACAATGCTGCCGCCGAGGAAGTAGCACCCGATATCAGCAGCGAGCGTCCCACCCTCCTGGTGGTGGAGGACAACACCGACGCACGGCTCTTCCTCCAGCGCAGCCTCGACGACGAATACCAAGTGCTTGTGGCAGCCAATGGAAAGGAGGCGCTGCAGGTGCTGTCGAAGAACGACAATGTGAGCATCGTGGTGAGCGACGTGATGATGCCTGTGATGGACGGCATGGCGCTGTTCCGACAACTCAAGAGCAACATCAAGTATTCGCACATCCCAGTTGTCCTCCTCACGGCAAAGAGCGGGGAGGAGAACATCGTGGAAGGTCTCAAGAAGGGTGCGGCAGACTACATCACCAAACCTTTCAGCCTTGAGGTACTCCGGCTGCGCCTCCGCAAGATATTGGAATGGTCGCAGCAGACGCATACCAAGGTGGCTGCAGGGATGGAAATCAAACCCAGCGAAATCACGGTGAGTTCTCTCGACGAGGAACTCATCAGCCATGTCATCGCCAACATCGAGGAGAACATCGGCGACATCAACTACTCGGTTGTCCAACTCAGCAGTGCGGTGGGGATGACGCGTGGCCATCTCTACAAGAAACTCATGGCCATCACTGGCAAGTCTCCGTTGGAGTTCATGCGCGTCATCAAACTGAAACGGGGTAAGAGCCTGCTCGACCAGGGAAGGACCAACATCTCAGAGGTTGCCGACATGGTGGGACTCTCTTCCAAGCAGTTCACCCACTATTTCAAACAGATGTATGACGACACCCCATCGGAATACCTGAGGAAAATAAAAAAACAATAAATTTGATTCAGGTATCGCATAAGATTTTAGGAGTTTAGGAGTTTGGGAGTTTTGGAGTTTAGACAATACACCTGCGTGTTACAGCGTAAATCGTTACAACACAGCGAATATGTCATAAAGTGGCCTATGGGCAGAAATGGTAAATAAATGGTAAAAGAATGTTTGCACGTTCATCGGGATTTGTAATCCCGTTCATCGGGATTTGTAATCCCGATGCCCTAAGTATAAGGATTTGAAATCCTGTAATAAGCATTCATATGTCTAAACTCCTGAAAAAGATGAAGGATGAAAGATGAAGGATGAAGGATTGATAGTCCGCTTCCTCAGGATGGACCACATTAGTAACCCGTTCATCGGGATTTGCAATCCCGATGCCTTAAAAATAGGGATTTGCAATCCCATGATA
>JAGCXX010000240.1 GCA_017961115.1 Prevotella sp.
ATGAGCAGCGAGGTGTAGAGGCCGTGCTCAGTATCCTCATTTTTGATGTAGTATTTGATATCGTCCTCTTGGTCAAAGGAATAGTATGGTTCTGCAAACAGGCTGTTGGTGTGCTGCAGACCGTCCTCACCCAAGGCTTGACAAACAAGAGAGTTGCCGATATAAAGTACGTCTGAGCCATTGTCCTCATTGGCTCCGTTGATGCCATAGGGCCACATGTGTTGGTAGTCACCATTGAGTTGGCTGGTATTGTTGTTGTCCCAGAAACGGAGAACGGCGGTGACGCGGTCACCAAGCCAAAGACCTGAACCAGTGGCGAATCCGGCAGCATTAGAGGTGCCTGCGCGAAGGTCAAACCGGCTCCACTCGGTGTCGGCCCAAGGTATCACGCCGCAGCCATGCAGCATCTCATGCATGATGGTGCCGGCTCTTTGATAAGATTGGTTGGAACCTACACGCATCCAGCCTCCATAAGAGCAGTCGGCAGTGGGGGTGCCTGGTTCATAACCGATGTTGGGCGAGAAACCTTTCATCTCGGTCAGGTCATTCCACCATCCGATGGCAGTCTCTGCTGCTGCCTTGATACGTGCGTCGGCGGCAGCATCGCTGCTGGTGCGTAGGTTGACGGTGATTTTACCTTTTGGGATGGTATAGAACTTGATGACGTCGCCATATCCCACTTGGCGGCCTTTGGTGATGACATAGGGTCTCATATAATAGCGTGTGGCGGGCTTGAGGTCGCGGAGCCAGTAGATGTTGCCGTTGTTGGAGAGATATTTGGTGGTGCGCTCATCATTGATGGTAGGTTCGCTTGTCTCGCTCCAGCAGAATCCCGCCTCTGTCACCTCGGTAGTCCGAACTCCGGTGTAGCTCATGCGCCCGAACGCCATTGTGGCACCTCGTGCAAAGCGTGGGTCGGTGGTCACCGTGGGGATGTTGCCTGAGGGATTGGCCCACAGGAAGGTGTCGGTAGCATTGGCGAGGTTGGCGACGGCTTGGTCTACAGATTCCTTGGTGGCATTCTCGTCCGCAACTATGGCTTCTGCTGCTGTGATGGCTTCCTTCAGTTCGGTGGCTCCGTTGCCCGTGCCGTCACCATAGAGTTTGTAGGCCTCCGTAATGGCGTCACGCAAACGGTTTTTGTAGGCATCCATGTCTGCGGCGCCAATCGGGGTGTCGCGAAGCAGTTTCACGAAGTCCAGGCATGGCTTGGCGAAATTGGCGGAACCTTGGTTGGCATTGGCATAGAAACCTATCTGAATCTTGCCTGCGGTATTCTCGGTCAGTTCGAAACGGATGGTGTCTGTGACCCATATGCCGATGGGGAAGGAGGTGAGGCCCGAGAGTTCCCCTGGTTTGCCTGTGGGTATCCATGCCACTCGGCTACGCCCGGCAGTCTTGTCGCCGCTGTTGTAGAAGGCGGTGACAAGGGCATAGCTGCCGGCTGGCAATACCACCTCTTGATAGAAGAGCATCGACTGCTCCCAGCCAGTACTCAGGGCGAGCACACCGCCGTTGGTGGTGCCGTCTTGTCCTACCGAGGGGATGGATGCTCCGTTGAAGGTTTTCTTGGTGCCTATCTGATAGACGCCTGTGATGGTGTAGTTGACGGTGATGTTCTTGGTCCAGCCTTTCACGTCAAGTATCTCCTGGGCTACATTGCCTGTGTCATCGATAGTGTAGTCGAAATCGGTGTCAAAGCCTGAGTTGCTGAGGTAGAAAGGTGTGACATCATAGGTCTGTGCATAAGCACTTGTGGCACTCAGCGCTAAGGCGAGTGTCAGCATAATTGAATGTAGTCGTCTCATATTGGGTTGGCTTGCTGTTAATTGCAATGATATGGTATGTAGGGATTAGTCATTCCAGATGCTCTTGCTCATGGAGGGAAGGGAAAGCTCTTCCTCAAATTCCTGTCGGTTGCTGTATTGTTCTTTTTCGCCAACGTGAGAGTGGATGTCGATGACGAAGGGCTGCATTTGGGTGATGCGGCTTTTGGCAATGGGTTGGATGTACTTTTTCATGATAACAAGGGTTTTGTGTTTCTTATTTGCAAAATTAAAGAAAAAAATGGTTATTCCTCTTTTTGGCGGATATAAAATCGTATTTTTTTAGTAAAAAATCCGCCCCGTGGCAGACGTGACTGCACGGGGCGGATGTCGTTTCCTATTGAGATTGTTAAGCGGTACTTATTTGTTGAGTCCGCGATTGATGATTGTCAAGTTGAGCAGCATCACATATTTCCGATATTGTGCGCGGGTGAGGATGCCACGGCTGAGGGAGAGGTTCTTGCTTACCGCATTGTGCACCATGGAAAGACGGTCGGAACCTTCTGCTGCGGCGATGCTCATCATGTCTTCGCTGAAGATGTTGAGGGCATCCTCAACAAACCCATACTGGTCGCTGCTCAGGTTGAGTGCTTTGCCCAGGCTGTGCATGTTGATGTGCATCTCATAGGCACTTGAGTTGTTGCTGTTTTGTTCTTCGTTGTCGGCAAATGCCATGGTCATGGTCATCATAACCATTACTGTCAAAAATAATCTTTTCATCTTTTTACCTTTCTTTTAATTACTGAATACTTTCTTTTTCTCTCTTTGCTCATCAGTTTTCTTGAACTGATGGCTTTTCTTTTTGTTATCCTGTGTTGTTTTTGACGCTGCAAAATTACGCTGAAAATCATTCGAAACAAGTTTTTTTGCTCGCTGTTTGCGCAAACAGTATGGTTTTTTGACCTAAATCAAAATAATTATGTCAAATCATTATTTAGGCATTTTGGAGTTTGGAAGTTTCGGAATTCAGACATTTTTTACCTAAAAAAGGGCGGCTGAAGATAGGCTTTGATTCAATAAAAAAGCCTTTTTGTTTTGCATTTTATTCTACTTGCACTATCTTTGTAAACAAAAAAACGATGAAACACCAATTGCCTTTAATTTTGCTTTTGATAGTCGCAGCAGTTCTGACCGTCAGCCTTCAAATGTGTGCCAAAAACCAGAAGTTTCCCTCTGGCAAGTTTGTATCCTATCTTTTCTGTCGGGGTGGAGGTATGAACCCCATGGATTATACCATATATCACCTACGTTATGATGAGGATACGGGCAAACCATTGCTGACTGTCAGTGGTGAGTGCGAGGGAGAGGAAATCACCGTTGAAGTGGGAGAAGAGGTGTTTGAGCACTGTTTGGAATTAGTAAAAAAGCATAAGCTCAACCGTTCCAAGGGCTACTACAAGCCGAAATTTGAGGTGCTTGATGCTCCTTCCTCCAGTTTCAGTGTCAGCTTTGATGCTCCTTATGAGGCAATTAGCGGAAGTGGAGACATGCCGCAATTCATCTGGGATGGAATCTCAGAGATTCATAAGTATCTCATGAGCGTCGTGGGCGGACGCAAGGCAGAGGGACATGTTGACCGGCTCTATAAAATTGAAGGCTTCTCGGGTATGCATTGGACTGATGGCGTCATCACCGTCACGACATCCGATGAGTCGGTTGACGAACTGAAACAGGCTGCTCGGAGATTGGATATCGGTGATGACACCTCAATAGATGTCATGGGCTATGGCATATTCCGCGATGGCGAGCACCAGTATGTGGAGATTAATGACTACCGTAATGATAGGAATCATCTCTTCTATAGTTTCGATGGTACAGAGGTAGCCCGGGAGCGGATGGTGAAGCGCCATCTGGCATCTTTGCTGTGCGGCTCTTATACAGATGAAGGCGGACGCCGCTTTGTCTTCACTGCCGATGGCATGTGCCAAGGACCGACAGATGAGTCGCCGAAGCCTTTCATCGTCTTTCCTAATGAGAAGAGTGCCACGCCTCAGTATCTCTGGCAGGGCAACACTATCTCAGGTTTCCGTCTTACGGTGGATGGCGCTGATATCCTCGGAAAGCAATCCAAGGTGGTATCACATCTCAAGCGTGTCAATGAGGGGGATGAAATCTGGCCGGTGGTGAACAAAAGGTTCCTAAGTCAGGCTATGATGGATGTCCTCTCCACCGAACAACTGGAACAGATGCTCAACAGCATCTATGTGCGTCGCGACAGTCCATATAACAGCATGGCATGGTTTACCGACATCGGCGGCGTCAACCGCGATCTACTCACATCTGAGATAGCAAAGCGCAAAAAGGAATGATTTACCAAGGGTAAAATGTTCATAAATCGCAATCAAATAAGAACTTGTTTTCTTACCGTTGCGAATTCTTTTTTAGAACTAAAACACTAACAAATAGGCGTGAATTGTGTTAAAATTGACAAAACCCAAAATTTTATATAAAAAATGAGTAACTTTACACCCTAAATGAACTACGTTGACATTGTATGTTTCAGAGACACTATATTATGGATGTGTAAAGAAACCTTTCGAAGGCTGTCAGCGGTTGTTTATCATCGTAAGAAAGACATCGTAAGATGACAGAATCTATAAATGACAAAATAATTAAACAGAGATGAAAACAGCAAGGATTGTGATGAAGTGGGTACTTCCTCTTTGGCTTCTTGTCCTGTTGCCGATGACTGCCGGAGCACAGTGTGTGCTGTCGCTCGACTCTTGCCGGCGTCTGGCATTGGACAACAACAAGCAGCTTAGCGTGGCCCGCACAAGCAAGGAAATGGCTTCCTACGACGTGAAAGCTGCCCGCACAAAGTACCTTCCACGCGTGGATGCCATGGCAGGTTATGAACTGATGAGCAAGGAAGTGTCGATATTGAACAATTCTCAGAAGAATGCGCTCAACAATCTTGGCACCAATGCTGTCACAGGTATGGGAAACACGGTGTCGGACATCATTGCGGGCATGGTTCAGGATGGTTCCATCACTCCGCAGATGGCACAGCAACTCGGCCAGCAAATGGGTGCCTTGTCTCCGGCACTCGCTGCCATGGGCGATGAATTGGGCTCCACCATCCGCAAGGCTTTCCGCACCAACACCCACAATATGTTTGCTGGTTCTGTAATGCTGAGCCAACCTTTGTACATGGGTGGTGGTATAAAAGCCATGAACCGTGTGGCAGAACTCAAAGAAACAATGGCCGACGACAATTATGACATGCTGCTCCAAAAAGTCCTTTACGAGATAGATGCCACTTATTGGTTGGTGGTGTCGCTCCGCCAAAAACAGAAATTGGCTGAGAGTTATCTTGGTTTGGTGAAACAGCTTGACGAGGATGTGGAGAAGATGATTCGTGAGGGTGTCGCCATCAGGGCAGATGGTTTGAATGTGTCTGTACGTGTCAATGAGGCGGAAATGAACAAATTGCGCGTCGACAACAACCTCGCATTGGCCAAGATGCTCCTTTGCCAACTTTGCGGCCTGCCTTTAGAAACCAATATCACCCTCGCTGACGAGGGAAAGGATTTAACTTCCGCTGATGAACCGCTTCCAGCAGATGCCGCTTGGTCGGTCTCTCGTCCGGAACTGCGTATGCTTCAGACGGCCATAGGCATTTCTGAGCAGGCTCAGCGTATTGTCACGGCAACTCATTTCCGGCCACAGGTGCTCCTCACAGGTGGCTATCTCTTGTCCAATCCTAATGTCTATAATGGCTTCGAAAACAAATTTGCTGGTGTGTGGAATGTGGGTGTCCTCGTCAGAATGCCTTTGTGGGATTGGCATGACGGGCGTTACAAACTCGCAGCATCTCGTGCCGCCACAACAATTGCCAAGTTGGAGCGCAGCGATTTGGAGGAGAAAATCAACCTTCAGGTGGCGCAGGAGCGTTTCAAGTTGCGTGAGGCCAACCACCGTCTGGAACTGTCGTCCAAGCACGTGGCCAGTGCAGAAGAAAACCTTAGGTGTGCTTCCCTCGGCTTCCGCGAGGGTGTGATGAGCCTTTCCGACGTGATGGCCGCACAGACTGCTTGGGAGGCAGCCCACACACAAAAAATAGATGCAGAAATAGAAGTTCAACTCTCCCTCTTGGGCTTGCGCAAAGCCATGGGACAATTATAAATATAAAAATATGTCAGCAAAAAGTCAACACAACAATATCCTGCTTGCCATCGCAGGATTTGCAACAGTAGTTTGTATAGTGGCGCTCATCGGTTTCCTTGCCCTGGACCGTGACCCAGATGTGATTCAGGGTGAGATGGAGGTAGAGGAATACCGCGTGTCAAGCAAGGTGCCCGGACGTATACTCGAACTCCATGTCAAAGAGGGTGATTTCGTGCATAAGGGAGACACCCTTGCCATCATAGACGCGCCTGAGGTGCATGCCAAGAAGGTGCAGGCTGAGAGTGCCCGAAACGCTGCCTCCGCTCTTCACGAGATGGCAGACAATGGAGCACGTGAGGAAACCATCCGTGGTGCCTTTGAGCTTCTGCAGCAGGCAAAGGCTGCCAATGATATTGCACGTAAGACCTATGAGCGTGTCAACAACCTCTTCAACGAAGGCGTGGTGACCGCACAGAAGAGAGATGAGGCTATGGCTGCCGTGAATGCCACCGATGCACAGGTGAAGGCCGCGCAAAGCCAATATGACATGGCGCGCAATGGTGCCCGCTACGAGGAGCGCAAAGCCGCGTCAGCTCAGGTCAATCAGGCCAGTGGAGCTATCATGGAGGTGAACTCTTACATCAACGAGACCGTGCAGGTGGCCCAAATGGACGGCGAGGTCAGTGATATCTATCCCAAGGTGGGTGAACTGGTGGGCACTGGCTCTCCTATCATGTCTATCTCTGTGATGGATGATATGTGGGGAACCTTCAATATCCGTGAGGACCAGTTGAAGAGATTGAAGGTAGGCGACCAGGTGACCGTCTTCATTCCTTCGCTTGACAAGGAAACCAAGATGGAAATTTATTATTTGAAGGATCAGGGCAGTTATGCTGTTTGGAAGGCCACGAAGGCCAATGGCCAGTATGACCAGAAGACCTTTGAGATGAAAGTGAAACCTACGGAGAAAATCGATGGCCTGCTGCCAGGAATGTCACTGATTCTCAAGCAGAAATAAAAGATAATGGTGGGCAGACAATGAAAGTCATCTCTCAAATAGGAGCCATCGCCTTGCGCGAGTTCCATATCCTCTGTCATAACGGCATCTATGCCTTTTGCATGGTGGTATTCCCGTTGATGGCGGCATTCTTCTTCACATCCTTCCTCGATGAGGGACTGCCAGAAGAACTGCCGGTGGGCGTTGTCGACCTCGACAACAGTTCCACCTCACGAGGTTTGGTGCGCCGCCTTGATGCTTTTCAGAACACAAAGGTGGTGGCGCGCTTTCCTTCTGTGACCGAGGCACGCTGCGCCATGCAGGAGAACAAGATTTTTGCCTACCTCTATATTCCTGATGGAACAGCGGAAAAATTGCTTTCAGGCCGTCGTCCGAAAATCTCATATTATTACTCAATGACGTGCATGACAGCTGGCTCCATGACCATGAAGGACCTCAAAACCATCTCCACGCTTGGGTCGGCTGCCTTGGGACAGGCAACCATGCGGGCTAAGGGATTCACCCCCGAACAGATACAGACGTTCTTGCAGCCAGTGCGTATAAACATCCACCAGATTGGCAACCCCGAGGGTAGTTATAATGTCTATCTGTCCACTGTCATGGTTCCAGGCATCATGATGCTCTTTATGATGCTCATCGCAGCTTACTCATTGGGCATGGAACTGAAATTGGACACAGGCAAGGAATGGTTGGCCAAGGCCGACGGCAGCATTGTCGTTGCGATACTGGGTAAGTTTCTGCCTCATGTGTTTATATTCCTGACCGTC